>JAQCHP010000128.1 GCA_027619595.1 Planctomycetota bacterium | reverse complement strand
GCGATGGGTTCCCCGTATTCCCTGCGGGTGCCGCAACAAAGGCCCTACCGGCCTTACAAGCCAAAGATCGCATCTCAGCTGTCGACATCGATGATACGCTGTACGAGGTCGACAACGTTTTTCAAGTCGAGGAGCTCTTGAGCCTGCATTCGTCCAGCCCGGCAACGTTGCACTTGACGCGGAAGAAGGCGGCGGATCCAACCGAAGAAAAGATCGAAACAATCCTTCCACCACAAAAACTGCTGAGCCTCGGAATCACCATGAATATGGGACCGATTACCGCGTTACAAGCAGGCGGGCCGGCAGAGCGCGCAGGACTCAAGGTTGGAGACCTCATTACGCAAGTGGATGGTCAGCCACCCGTGGATCCTATGCGATTGGAGACGTATTTACAGTCTCAGGTCGGTAAATCGGTCACGATGACGGTGCGCCGGGAGAAACAAATTTTGGACGTTGAAATGCGCCCAGCACCCACCGTCACACATTCCCCGGGATTTCTCCGGCCTGGAAGTCCCGTGGCCTGTGATTCCGTGGGAGTTGCGTTCCGAGTCGAATCGACAGTTGCTTCAGTCGATCCTAACAGCCCCGCTGCCAAATCGGGAATTCAAGCCGGAGACGTGGTGGCAAAAGTGGTCGTACTGGCGAAGGCCGACGGCGCGAATGCATCCGAGTCGGCCCGTCAAGCGAAACGCGAAAACGGCTTGGAAAACAAATACGAAATGTCCAAGGACGTCCCCAACTGGCCCTATTTCATGAACAACCTGCAGTTCTCTGACGCCAAAGAAGTAGAACTAGAATTTGAACGCAGTGGAATGCTGCAAAGTTGCAAACTGGAGGTGTTCGAAAGTGAATATTATTCCGAGCATCGTGGATTGGTCTTCGGTGAGATGATTGCTCGCCGAACCGCTAGTACCTGGGACGAGGCGATTCGATTGGGTGGTCGAGAGACATGGGAAAGCGCCGGTCTGGTATTAAGCGTTCTCAAGAGACTGGCAAACACCGACACGCTGAACAACCTGGGTGGACCACTTACGATCGGCTACTCGGCCACGATGGAAGCGACTCGTGGTATTCCCCAACTACTAACATTTCTGACTGCATTGAGTGCCAACCTAGCGGTGGTCAACCTGCTACCGATTCCGGTCTTAGACGGTGGTCATCTCGTCTTCTTGTTTTGGGAAGGCATCTTCCGCCGGCCGCTCAACGAAAGAATCGTCATGGGATTGACCTTGGCGGGCCTCAGCCTGATCCTTGGGCTCATGTTGTTCGTGATCGGCAAGGATGTCTTGATGTTCATTACAATGTACCAGTCATGACGCGATCCCGAGGGGTTGTGTTTGACGCGGTGGGCACCGTCATCTACCCGACCCCTGCTGTGGACGAAGTTTATTCGTCCTATGCAGCGCGCTACGGCATTTTTTTGACGCCAACTGAAGTTCACGGGCGACTGAAGCGGTTCTGGTCTCGAGTCGATGGCTCAGACCGTCCGGCACCCGGTCGGTTTCCCCTCAATTGCGTTACCAGTAACCACGCTGAGCGGTCTTTCTGGCTCGGTTTTGTTAGCGATGTTTTCGCGACGAGTGACTCGATTCAGCCGCTTTTCGAAGATCTGTGGAACCATTTTGCTCTGCCTTGCCACTGGCAACTCTTCGCAGACGTCCTGCCCACCTGGCAGTGGCTGGCCGACGAGGGATTTGCCGTATCGGTCGCATCCAATTTTGATGCGCGGCTACACGACGTGGGAACTCAACTGTTTCCTGCGGATTTGGTGTCGCATATTTGGACATCGGCCGACATCGGGTGGCGCAAGCCATCCCCCTATTTTTTTGACCACATCGAACGGCAAATGGGACTGCCCCCCCAGGCACTTGCCTACGTAGGCGATAACCTAACGTTGGACATTTTGCCGGCTCGATCGAACAACTGGCGTTCCGTGCAGATCCAGAGGAACGAAGCAGGTTCCAACCCGAGGAATAACCCACGGTGCAGAGATAAGTTGACGAGCCTTCACGAACTCCCCGCATGGCTTTCGATCGGCTAGCGGTGGCGCAAAACGGGAAAAAAAGAAAGATGAGCGATCTGGAGCAACTTCCGTTTGAAATTTCGGTGGAAGAGGTACGACAACTACTCGATGTGGGAGCCGATATGCTTTTGATCGATTGCCGTCGACCGGAAGAACATGACATCGCATCGATTCCCACCGCGACCTTACTACCGATGCACGAGATAACGCAGCGGTTAGTGGAAATCGACTCCTATCGACAACGACGTATTGTGGTTCACTGCCATCACGGCGGAAGGAGCGAGCGGGTCGCGTCTTGGCTTCGTGAACAGGGATTCCAGGGGGCCCAAAACATGGTCGGCGGTATCGATGCGTGGTCCGCACGAATTGCCCCAGACGTCCCTAGGTACTAGACATCACCAACCCCAGGTAACTTGCCACTCGGCACCCAGGAATCGTCTACCGTACTGGAGGAGAGGACCAATCAACCACACAACGCGCTGCCTCTCTCCTCCACCTTGGGTGCGAACTGCCTGCGGTTACTCAATCCGCGTCTGACGTACGTTGCCGCCTCTCCCCAGTCGAGGCGCAATCGCCAGTTGTCTCACCCCAGGCACACAACTTCTCGCCGTCCCCGCCGAGAAGTCCGCGAAGTTCACAGTTGGGGGCCGGTGGGAGCGTTGTGGAATTCCTCCACCGGCCATCGTTCGCAATACCAAGCCCACCGCTCACGCCGACGCCAAGCCATCAAGCGCTGAACGGAACAGTACCATGGCGACGGTCCCTTACGCCGCACGCTCCTTGGGAGTCTCTACAGCATTTTCGTGCTGCAACTCCTCTCGAAGGACGACCATATCGCGCGGTGCCTCAATCCCCAACCGCACCTTGTCGCCCGAAACCCGGACCACCGTTACAACAATGGAATCGCCCAAGAGTATGCGTTCCGTTGCCTTCCGTGAAAGAACCAACATGGATGAATCTCCGTATTCAATCTACCCTGGATAGTCATGAGGAACTATCGAAGGATGTATTAGGTTGGAATGAATTTGTAAAATCGCTTGTCTGCATGTTGTCCGGCGGCAGCGTGACGTCCGATTGCAAAAATCGCCGTCCCGACGAGCCATAAAACATGAGCCTCTTACGATGCCATACCCAAATTGCACTTGCTAGCACTTGCCGCGGTCCAGTTAGGCGAAAGATAACTCCCCACCCATCTGTTCCGATCCGCAGTACCTGCTCCGTCATGCGAAATTGCCCAACTTCTAGGCGTTCGTGATCACAGAGGGTCACGTACACAAACGTCCGAAGTCCGTTAGTGTCCGTTAACTCCGCCATGCCTACTCCCACTTCCATCTAGCTAACACAGGCAAAACAGGAAGTATTTTCGCTGTGAGTAATATCGGTAAGATATACCGTGAAGTTTCGTTTCGCTAACAGGGCGAAAGCAACTTTTCTGAAGTTGGCTAGCGGGTTGTGACGCCTTATCCGCCAAGGGGAGGTTGCGCTTAGCGATCAGCAAACCCGGTCAGCCAAGACCGTACTCGACTCAAGGCGATTCAGCAAATTCCTGGAAGCGTTGTTCGATCGAGGCGGCCTTTTCATCGCCGTCGTGGAGCACAATTCGGTAGCGGTGTTTGAACGATTGCCCGGCTGGAAGCACAAAGGCACCATCGTCGGCCTGAGAGTCCGAGGAAAAGGCTTTGTCACCAAAGCTCGTGGCGCCAAATGGATTCGCCGCGAACAGCCCGTACGTACGCACATGCCAATACGTGGGAAATCGAAAGCTACTGGGATGGTGCAGCACTGCGATCCCCACAGGTTTCCCTTGTTGGGTGGCCGGCCCGCGGTAGTCAACCCAGGCAGAGCGTTTTCCCCACGCATGCTCGTTGACAAGTCCTTCGCGGTTGAGGATTTCTCCACCCAGGTTCTTGTCAACCGACATCGTGTCGGGAACCCTCAGCCCAAAGGTCCCTTCTTTGGTGTCACCGAACCGCACGGGCCCATTGACTGCTTTCAGCGTAATTTCGAAATCGATGGTACGGACCTTATGGGAAGCGGCGAAGGTAATTCGCCGTACATCGGAACAAATGACAGGCTGCTCGTCGAATTCAATGGCGTCGCCGTCGCACGGTCCACCGTCAGCCGCCTTGCTTCCCGGCTTGAGATGAGCTGCAACCCATTCGCTTTCGGCCACGATAATGCCTGTTGTGCCACCTTCAACGGTGCGAAAACAACGGTGGCGAATTACGCCGAATTGTTCGACGCGACAATCGTCCCAAAATGAGCGCCCATTGACATCACCGTGCGTGAACCAGAGCGAGCGGTGATGGGGGTGATCGTCGGACTTTCCGGAACTGCCGTCAGCCTGCATGGGATAGGGTCGCGTCAGGGCCTCACCGGTCGGCCCAATGATCGGCCACAAGATCGGCTTGGTTCCTGAGGCGACCATATATCGCGTCATCAGTTCACCATCCAAGTTGACCGTGACTCCGTCCGGGGAAGCGGTAAGCTCAAACCGCGACTCCGCTTTTCCAACTTTCGCCAGCATCAAGCTGGCCCAGATCATCAATAACGAACGGAACACGTGAAAGAATTGCCGGTGCATTACTCTTTCTCTCGCCGCGGGGGGCCCACAACCTCGTCGGTCGATTGAAAATACTGGCTGAGTTCCACACGGGTATAGTTTTCACGCAACCGATCAATTTCCGCAACTTTTTCGCGCTCTTCGTCGCTAACGACGTCTCGGAAACGATGGGAACTTCGGGCCACACTTGCTTTTCCTTGCCTGCGGATCGTGCGTGTAACTTCCTGCGGTGCAAGTTGTTTCATACGCAATTCACGATTGACTTGAATTCTGGCGGCCGCGGGTAAGCCTCCCGGATGCAGGGCGTTCAGGCGTGCCGACCAATCGGCAAAATCTAGATAGTCGTTAAGATGTTCAGGATCGATCTGTGTACACGTCAGGCGATAGGCCAATAGATTGCTATTCAAGTTCAGTTCGAGTCCTTCGCGATGGAATTCAACCATGAAGGAAGGTGAGGCGAAAGAACGAAGTAAATCGTTCACATCGCACGCGCGAGCACCGTTCACGCGGGACGCGCGATCATCGATTTGAAGCATGGCCGTAAACACTTGCGACCCGTCGACGGAAGTACACAATTGCCGTTTCGGATCGAGAAGCTCCAGCCGTCGTGCCACCAGATCCACTACGGTGATTTCGTTCGACAAGGCGGGATCAAAGCTATAAACGTGGGGTCGACGAAACACAGCAAGGTGTTTCACGGCGGGCTGGTCACCGACCGCCACATCCGTTTCGACAGTCCAATCGCTTTGGGAGAATTCCGCCGCGGATGCCAATGGCACCGCAAGCAGCCACGTTAACAGAAAGCGTAGCGTCCAAGGCGTGTTGGCCATTTCGTCCGGCTCCTCGATTCCGCAACTTTCCGAAATTCGCGACGACGCCCGAAAATACAGGGAGCGGCGAATTTTGTCCAGACGGAACCAGATACAAATCCAGCCCCAACGAGAAGCCCAGCCCCCTTTGGCGCACTCCCGACCTGGAAATCCCACTTCAAGTTGCGTCCCTGCAGAGATTGACTGCGTTTCACCAGGTAATCAGACGCTAGTGGATCGGTCGCTGTGCACTCGATTAGCGGCCAGCCGCAGGCCGGATCTGGCGTGAGGTCCAAATACGATTGCGTCAGTATCAGACGACGTTGGTTGCCGTGGAGAGGAGATCATGGACAACACGTGCACCCGTAACCTCGGGATCCGTCAGTCGTTCCGCGCGGCCATTGTGGGTAAAGCGAAGCCGCGTGTGGTCCAGTCCCAGCTGATGCAAGATCGTTGCGTGCAGGTCAGGGACACTGACGCGATTTTCTATTGACTTGTAGCCGAATTCATCCGTGGCTCCATACATATGGCCAGACCGAAATCCGGGATTGGAAATGAGCAAGCTAAACGCATGCCGATTGTGGTCGCGTCCGTTCCCGGACTCGGTAATCGGTAGACGTCCGAATTCTCCCGTCCATTGCACCACGACCTCATCCAAAAGTCCCCGTTGTTTCAAGTCGAAGATCAGCGCGGCACTTGGTTGATCGACTTGGCGGCAGATCCGATGGAGATTGTTCTTAAGGTCCGAATGATTGTCCCACGGTTGGTAGCTGGGATCGAGCGGTGGGAAAACCTGAACGAACCGAACGCCCGCCTCGACGAGTCTCCGAGCCATCAGGCAGCGCGTGCCGTATCCGGCAGTCGTCGGGTTGTCGAGCCCGTACAGTCGGCGGGTTTCGGCCGTCTCCTGTGACAGGTCGAGAACGTTACTGGCCGATAACTGCATCCGCGCCGCAAGTTCGAAGTTTTGAATTCGCGATTCCAACTCCGATTCGCGGGGATGTTCGTTGAGGTGCTCGGCATTTAATTGCGCCAGAAATTCCCGCGATCGCAATTGTGCCCTCGCTCCCTGCGTTCGAGCTGCCTGCATGTAGAGCACCGGTGCACCGGTCGAACTGAATTCCGTCCCTTCAAACACGCGAGGTAACCAACCGCTCGACCAAACGGTCTTCCCCGACGTGTTGTAGCCACCCGGGTCTCGCAACACGATGTAGCCCGGAAGATTCTGATTCTCCGAGCCAAGCGCGTAACCGATCCACGAACCGATGGCAGGCCGGCCGGCAAAGGTCTTGCCCGTTTGCATCATCGTGATCGCAAATGAGTGGTTGTTGTTCTCGGTATACATCGACCGTACTAGGCATAGCTCATCTGCCACCGACGATAAATACGGAATCGCTTCAGAGAATTCCAGGCCACTCTGGCCATGACGAGCAAAACGCTGCGATGTCCCCATCAACACATTTGCGTTACGGAGTTGAAAGGTTTCTACTTGTTCCGGATGCGGCTGGCCGTGCCGTTTCGACAGTTCCGGTTTATGGTCGAACAGATCCATCTGCGACGGACCGCCGTTCTGAAATAGTTGAATGACCGCCTTTGCTTTTGCAGCAAAATGCCCGCCACTTGCGGCCAGAGTTTCTCCGCCGCCGCTCGCCAAATTGTGGTCGGCCGCGGCCAACAGTCCGGCATCGCGCATCACTCCGGCGAGCGCCAACGTGCCAAAACCGTTCCCCAGCGACTTCAAGACCTCGCGACGACAAACCGCCATGGTGTGTTTACTCCACGTAAAGAAATTCGCTCGTAGCCAATACCATATGGCACAGATCGGCCAAGGCCAACTTAGCTGCTTGCTGTGGCGAAACGTTCGCCCCACTGTGATTCTTGGACTGATCGGTGATGAAATCCAGGCTGTAGCCGTGTTCTTTGCCGGTGGGTTTTCGGGCCAATGCAAGTTCGAACACAAGTTCAATCTGCGCTCTGGTATCGAGGTCAGCGATGTCGATAATGCGTTCTGCCATGTGTTCTGCTTGGTCAAACAGCAGTCCACTGTTGAGCTGTGCCAATGACTGTAGTACGGTCGCGGAAGTAGTCCGTTGCGTGCAATTGACGGGCATGATCGGAGCATCAAAAATTTCGAGGATCTTTAACGGATAGACACGCCGAGCGAACAGGTAGACACTGCGACGGTGCGACGCTGTTTCCGATGCGCCGTCAACGGGGGTAGTAATTTCGTCTGGGGGACCACCAGGAGTTCGATCGAGAGTTCCGGCAACGGTCAAGAGCGAGTCGCGCACCACTTCCGACTCCAGTCGCCGCAGATTCATTCGCCAGAGGAGGTTATTGCCGGGATCAACTTGCTCGCCCCGAGCCAGCCGCGAGTTCGGACCAGTACCGATCGGCGCTCGTCGTGACGACTGTCGATAGGCGCTGGACAGCATGATTTGTCGATGCAGGCGTTTGATGCTCCAGCCATGCTCGACTAGATCGACGCTCAACCAATCGAGTAACTCAGGGTGCGTGGGAAGGCTGCCGGAACGGCCGAAGTTTCCCAGAGTTTCCACGATCCCGCGTCCAAAGTGATGGTGCCACACGCGATTTACAAGGACGCGCGCCGTGAGCGGATGTTCTGGCGACGCCAGCCAGCGGGCCAAAGCCAGCCGTCGACCGCTGGTTCGACTTGACTCAGCAGGTGCAGGAGGCGTCGCTGAACTTCCTGCCGGTTGCAAAATCTCAGGAAATCCTGGTTGCACAAGGACACCCGGAGCGTGGACGTTGCCTCGCCGCATCACGCGTGACGTTGGAGCCGGTCCGACATCCCAGAGGGCTTGCACCTTTCCATAGGACTTTTTCTGCCGTTCCAGGTCACCGATCCGCTGCTTGAAATTGACAATCTGGGAATCGATTTGGCCTTGCTCGGCCGCCTTCAGCGAAGTTTTTAGATCAGCAATCGCTTTGTCGAGCGCGGCATTGTGTGTATCGATTTCTGCCCGCTGATGGAACGGCACATCGGCCACAAAACGGTCTTGCGGGCGTTTCCAATCGTGGACATTCAAGGCTGGCTCAAAACACGCCATCAGGCGAAAATAATCTCGCTGTGGTAGCGGATCGTACTTGTGGTTGTGGCAGCGGCAACATTCCATGGTGAGTCCGAGCAGCGAGGTGGAGACCATGTCCATCACTTGATGGAGCACGTCGTAGCGTTTTTCAATGCCATACTCGGGTTCACTCGTAGGGTCTTCGACACAACGCAAAAACCCAGTTGCCGACAGCAGCTGCAGGGTCTCGGGTGTAAACGACGTCGCTGTTTGCCATTCGACCAATTCATCGCCGGCGAGCTGCTCAGCGAGAAACTGATCGAACGGCTTATCTTCGTTGAAGGCGTTAATTACATAGTCGCGGTATCGCCAGATCCCTTCGTTCGGAAAAATCTCTGACAAATCTCCATCGTACAATCGGTTGTCGACGTAGCCTCCCGCATCGAGCCAATGCCGCCCCCAGCGTTCTCCGTAATGGAGAGAGCTGAGCAACGTATCGATCAGTCGCTCGTAGGCGTCCGAACGCGCGTCTGCCAGGAACGCCCGTACGGCGTTCGGCTCCGGAGGTAGACCGATCAGATCGAAATAGGCGCGACGAATCAGCGTGCGGCGGTCGTCTTCGGGTGAGAACGTCAGTTCTAGGGACTCTAACTTTGCGAGCAAGAACGCGTCGACAACCGTGCGCACTTTGTCAGCTTCCCGCACCTGGGGGACGCGCGTCTTGTGGGGTGGCCGAAATGCCCAGAACTGGCGGTCTTCGCTACTGATTTGCGACCGTGGAGGTAACGGCTGGACCGGTTCGTTGGCCGGCGCGCCAACCTGCACCCAATGTCGAATGGCTTCCAATTCGGCGTCGGTCAGCTTTTCGCTGCCCTCGGGTGGCATCTGGCCCCGAGCCACGAGATCGATCAGTAAACTAGCATCGGGGTCACTGACGACCACCGCCGGGCCGCTCTCACCCCCCTGCAGGATCGTGGACAGAGTGCGGAGGTCCAGTTGTGCTTCTTGCAGGTCGACTCCGTGACAGTCGTGACACTTCCGACTCAGGATCGGCAAGATAGTATGCTCGAACGTCGGGGCTGGCGATGGCTGCGGTTCACCAACAATGCGTTTTTGCTCGGATTGGTCCGCAGCAATTGGGTTCAGCGCCGTGCCTTGATTACCGACAGCAACGTCGCCGCGAATTTCGTCCCGGTCATCCGCGCGAACGTACGCCATCAGACCTGGCACGATTAAGAACAAAACAAAATGAAGCACGTTCGAACGATGCATTCTCGCGACCAACCTGGTAATAGCTGCGGTATCAAGTCGAACGACCTAGCTCCCCCACATACTTCTCAAGGCTCCAGTATAGCTGCGACGGTTTCTCCAAACAATCGTTCAAATTGCCGGACCGATCATGCTTCCCTTTTCGTGCGACGTGTACTGGTCCTGGATTTCTCGGCCAATACCTTCGAACGCATACGCCGAGAAGTGGGTAACGACGATTTAGAACCAGCTGCTGAGAAACAATAGGATGGCGTTTTGACCGGCGAAGTGACGATCCCTTCTCTGGCGGTAGTCAGCCTCGACGGGGGACGTATTCGCACTCGGCCAACAGGTGGTGGTCCCGACGTACGTCTATCCGGTACAGTTGGAACGTAAGCAAGAACACTATTCTTGTCAGCGGCAATTCTTGTCGGCGTCACGAGCGTCGCTTCGGCCGCCCGTCATCTTAGCTCTGGCGGAGGGCCGCTTGTGCGGCGGCCAGACGAGCGATCGGTACACGAAACGGGGAGCAGCTGACATAGTCAAGTCCGACGGTATGACAAAACGCGATCGACGCCGGATCACCACCGTGCTCACCGCAGATGCCACACTTAAGACCTTTCTTTACCCCTCGACCTTTTTGCACTGCCATTTCGACCAATTGCCCGACACCCGAAGTATCAAGCGACTGAAACGGATCCTCGGGCAACAGTTCGGACTTTAGGTAGTCGGGCAAAAACGAGTTAATATCGTCCCGGCTGAAACCGAACGTCATTTGCGTCAAGTCATTGGTGCCGAAACTGAAGAAATCGGCGAATGGAGCGATTTCATTGGCAATGAGTGCGGCGCGCGGAATTTCGATCATCGTGCCGACCGTGATCTCGAGCTTGCCGCTGAATTTCTTCTCTTTTCGTACTTGGTCGATGGTAGCTTCGCTTAGCTTTCGTAGGTGAGCGATCTCCGTGGCCATGCCTACTAACGGTATCATGATTTCGGGCTGTGCATCGATCTTGTTCTGCCGACACTCGATTGCAGCCTCTACAATTGCCCGGACCTGCATCTGCAGGATTTCTGGATAGGTTACGCTAAGTCGGCAGCCGCGATGTCCCAACATGGGATTCGCTTCATGCAGTTTTTCAACTCGTTCTTTAACCACCTTTGCACTGACTCCCAAGTTACGAGCCACTTCGGCTTGGCCTTTGGCATCGTGAGGCAAGAATTCGTGGAGTGGGGGATCGAGTAATCGAACGGTGACGGGAAATCCTTTCATGGCGGTAAAAATGCCGATAAAGTCTTTCCGTTGAAATGGCAATAACTTAGCTAACGCTTTTTGGCGTGTTTCTGGCGACTCGGCAAGGATCATTTCGCGCATTGCGATGATGCGATCGCCTTCAAAGAACATATGTTCGGTGCGGCACAGACCAATTCCCTCAGCACCAAAATCGCGGGCCCGCTTCGCGTCTTCGGGCGTGTCGGCATTCGTCCGCACGGCCATGCGCCGGTGCTGGTCGGCCCAGCCCATGATCTTCTGAAATGATCTCGAGAGCTGCCCCTGTTGTGTCGCCACCGCACCTTCCATGATTTCGCCAGTCGCGCCATCAATGGAAATCGTATCTTTATGAGTAAACGTCTTATTGCCGATTTTTACCTTGCGCGCCTGTTCATCAATGATTACACTTCCGGCCCCGGCGACACAACAGCGTCCCCAGCCGCGCGCGACCACAGCGGCATGGCTGGTCATTCCGCCGGTACTGGTCAGAATCCCAGCGGCACTATGCATTCCGTCGATGTCTTCAGGGCTGGTTTCCTTGCGAACCAGCAAGACCTTCTCGCCGGCCAATGTTCGTTTCACCGCTTCTGCCGCAGTAAACGCCAACTGCCCGACGGCAGCACCGGGCGACGCCGGCAAACCGGTCGTCAGAACGTTGGCTGATTTTTTTCCTTCGGGACTGAAGCTGGGAAGCAAGAGTTGCGTGAGGGAATTCGCAGGCACACGCAACAAGGCGGTCTTTTCGTCGATGAGCTTCTCTTTGGCCATATCGCAGGCGATTTGTACAGCGGCCGCTCCAGTTCGCTTGCCGGTACGAGTTTGCAACATGAAAAGGGTACCGCGTTCGATGGTGAACTCGATGTCCTGCATCTCCCGGTAGTGTTCTTCCAGCTTTTTCTTGATCTGCAGCAGCTGTTGGTAGACTTTCTTATTCCATTGCGGCATCGTATCGACGGGCAAGGGGGTACGAATCCCAGCCACCACGTCTTCTCCTTGCGCATTGACAAGAAATTCTCCATAAAACTTGTTCTCTCCGGTCGACGGATTCCGCGTAAACGCTACGCCGGTACCGGAATCGTCGCCCATATTACCGTAAACCATCGATTGGACGGTAACCGCCGTACCCTTGAGGCCTCGAATTCCTTCGACCTCGCGATAACGTACTGCGCGGGAGGTCATCCAACTTCCAAAAACGGCCTCAATCGACAGTTCCAATTGGCGGTACGGATCTTGCGGAAAAGGCTTTCCGGCGTGTTTCTTCACTAAATCTAAATACGCCGCGCACAATTCGACCATGCCATCTTCGGGGACATCGGTATCCAAGGTGACCTTGTACTTTTTCTTGATCTTGTCGAAAGCATGCTCGAACTGAGAATGTTCGAGGTGCATTACCACATCACCAAACATGTTGATCAGTCGGCGGTAGGCATCGTAAGCGAATCTTCGGTTGCCCGTGGCTTCGGCCAACCCCACCACCGTGTCGTCATTCAAGCCAAGATTCAAAATGGTATTCATCATACCGGGCATCGATACGGCAGCACCGGACCGGACCGAAACTAGCAAAGGGTTCACTTTGTGGCCAAACTTCTTGGAAAGTTCCGTTTCCAGGGTAGCCACATTAGCCCGCACCTGTGGCATCAGGTCGGCGGGCAGCTTTTTTTCGTTTTCGTAGTACCTGGCGCAGACATCGGTGGTAATCGTAAATCCAGGCGGCACCGGCAGCCCAATTCCGGTCATATCGGCCAAATTGGCCCCTTTACCGCCCAGAGATGACTTGAGTGACAAGTCGCCTTCAGTTTTCGCCTGGCCGAAGTAGTAGATCGCTTGAATTTTGCGTGCCGAGTCCGATTTCTTAGCCATGATGAAAAATCCTAGAGAATAGCTGACAAGACCTGACGGGGGTCTTACTCGAATTTGAAAATGCTTGCCAAAAGGCCGATCGTGTACGGCAACATCCAGCGCGGCCGCCCAACCGCGACGTTCCGAATCCACAGCAGCGCCCCAACTCCGAACGCGCGAGTCTAACGGCCGAACAAAAACACGTCAACAACACCCCGGGGACCCCTGATTGTGACCGAGTCGCTTTGGCAAAAAAAA
>JAQCHP010000127.1 GCA_027619595.1 Planctomycetota bacterium | reverse complement strand
GCGACTATAAGCTCGAGCGGATGGAAGATCTACAACGACCGCGACCGGGCCACGGCGACTTGACCGGCGCCATGAAATACCTCGGTCCGGTCCGGAATATCCTCGAACGGGCCAGTGCCAGGGAAACGACGGTACGGGTCGCAGCCGGTGCGCTGGCGCACAGTTTACTAAATCAATTTGGTATTCAAGCACTTGGGTACGTGGTCGAGCTGGGCGGCATGAAGATCCCTCCCCAGATCGGGACCATCGATGAACTCAGGAAGTTGCGAGACGCCAGCATTGTGTATTCGCTTAACCCTGACTTCGATGCTCCAATCCGCGAGCTGATCGATGCGACCGGGAAGGCCGGAGATACGTTGGGTGGCATTGTGGAAGTTCGTGTCGAAGGCTTGCCGTTTGGACTCGGTACGCATGCCCAGTGGGACTGTAAGCTCGACGGAAAATTAGCCCAAGCCGTCATGGCGGTCCAGGCTATCAAGGGGGTCGAGATAGGGTTGGGATTCGAGGCCGCCAAACGACTTGGTTCCGAGGTGCACGATCCGATTGAATTTGATGCGACGCAAGTCACCACGCCGACCTTAGGATACCGACGTCCGACTAACAACGCGGGAGGACTGGAGGCCGGAATGACGAATGGTCAACCATTGATCTTGCGGGCCGCCAAAAAGCCGATCAGCACACTGCGTAAAGCGCTCCCCTCTGTCAATTTGACGACCAAACAAGTGGAGGAAGCCGAATACGAACGCAGTGACGTGTGCGCCGTACCGGCCGCCAGCGTCATCATCGAGAACGTCGTGGCATTCGAAATTGCGGCGGCGCTGATCGATAAATTTGGCGGTGATAGTCTCACCGAAATGAAGGCCCGTTGGGAACTATTTCATACGATGGCCCGCGAACGGTAGGTTTCAGAGCGGGGCCGACCTTCACTGGCCTCACAACGACACGGATGTTAGCCCATGTTCCCTTTCGTTTCAGTGTCGACTGCCCGGCGCATATTTCTCTTGGGATGTTTGCTGCCAACACTCGGCGTTATCAGTTGGGCTGCTGCCAAGAGTCTGCCGGGTAGATCGGCACGCGTCTCACAAGTTTTGTCGGATAATTTGCGACTAATCGCCAACGTCACACAGTTTTCCACACCTAAACCGGGCCAGTTGGCTTACGAACAACTGCAACTGCTGGAACCGGTGACGCAGGAAGAATTGGCGAGAATTGAATCGCTGACAGTGAGTCAACGGAGTGGCATGCGGCATTTGGGGAGCGAAGAGGTCAACGTTCATCTGCGCGCGCTTCCCCAACTGGCAAATTGGTTTCAATTGCATGTCTTCGATGCAGTGTCCCGCCAGGTCGGGAACTATCAAGTTACGGTCGATTCGGTCTATTTACAGCACGGAGAGCAGTTTTGGCCGGTCGGACGTTTGACGGGTACTGTCACGATTGCAGCCGACCGCAGCGAATTCCATTTGGAGTTTTGTTCCTCGCAATCCGAAATCTCGCTTGCCGATCTGCAACTGGATGGTGAGTTTATTCATACGACCACGCAACAGTCCGGTAAGATCGTCGTCGCTACGGTCAACAATCGTCCTGAACCCGCATTCTGGCTGTCTTCCGTGGCGGCCGACTTGAGTCTTGGTCCCGACGCGAAATGGATCGGTAAGCTTCGTTGGCAGACGCAATACGGTGGATCCTGGTCGACCGACATGCAAGGTCGATTTTCTCATGTTGAGCTCGATCACATTTCCAACGGGGCAGTATCCGGGTCCGCCAGTATCGATCTGACAAGTTGTCGGATCCAAGCAGGGAAGATTGAGGAACTTACGGCCACCGTCCGATCACCGGTGGGAGAAATCCATCAGAATTGGATCCAAGTTCTATTGGATCCCCGTGCGCCCCAGATGGCCCCGAGTCCACCGGCCGTTAGAAGGTACTCGAGTTTAGCAGCCGGCATTGCGTACGTACCTGAGGAAGCAGCTTGGTTTCTCAGTCCTGATACGGGCGGCGATCGGAACGAATTTCTGCCCATCCTACGGGATGCGCTTGGTGAGCCTTTAGTTTCTCTCAAAGAATCGCGGAAGTTGCCACCACTGCCATCGACTCATTGACTTAAGCTGCGTCGGGGTCAGGTCCGGTTTTTCGTAGACTCATAGACAGTCTCTTTGATGTTGGTTCTGTGTTGTTCCCACGTCGCCGGTCGGGCTATTCCCAGGCTGAGTTGGCCAAGCAGCCCTTTTCTATTCCATCAATCAGTTCGCCTTCTAGGCAGATAGTCTCACGGAGCCACAGAGTCACGGAGGTGTAAACGAGATCGAAACGTTGCTCGTCGAGGCGAAGGCGACTTGTGAATCCTTCTCCGTGGCTCCGCGACTCTGTGAGCCAAAATGAAGCGAACAAGGCTCGCCGCGGCCTTCGACTACAACGCCGCTCGATTTTTCGCTGATATGCCGTCATGAGAGGCGCTAGTTGCTGAGCGTCCAAACGATCGTCGGAATCGTCCAAGCCGGACGATGCACTCCAGCGCCGGAACAGACGCTCCTGGAATAGGTACATCTTCCCCCGCCATAACGATCCTTCGTCGTACACAACTTTGTGCCGTTCTACAACTGCTACAACCGACGCTCTCGGCCAACCGCCGTTGCTGCATCTGGTCGTTTTAGTGCCGAGCCGAGGGGCCAGTCATTCGATTCTCAAGATAGAGTTTCTTAGGAACACTTGGTAGCGTTCCTGCATCCTGTATGACGAAACTCTGTATTGGGAATGTGAAGCCTATGCGCCGTATTGCCCTGCTTGTCTTGGCGACAATTTCCGTGATCTCCCCCGCGAGGGCTGCCGATCGTTCGGTCGCTTTTGCCGATGAAGTCTACCACTGCCGCTTCGTCAGCGTCACCGATTCCATTCGGTTGGCTGAGTACACGCGTGACGGAGACTCGATCGACAAATGGGAAAAGCTAATCGGTGTGTGGCACTACCCAATGACGACGGGGAGTCCTGAGGAGGGCGCTGCCGCAGTGATTCGGGAACTACAAGCTAAGCGGCCGACGGCTCGTTTTCAGTTCTTGAAAAAAGAAGATCGGTCCGAAGCCATGGTCGACTTCATTACTTGGCCCGATGACGGCAGCTATGCCGAATTCAACGTGTTTCGGTATCGGCGACTGCCGGGTCAATCAGGGCTGGTGGCTTACCAATTTGCCTATCGTTTTGATGGTCGAGCGGCCAACGCGGCCGAGTCGATACGAAAGGCGCGCGCGGAGTGGCTAGAAGCTATGTCCCGCAGCGACATGGAACTCAACTTCGAACCGGTCGAAAAATAGGGCGTACCGCTGCGCAACCGTACCGCTGCGCAGCCGTCGTCGTAGGCTGCTAAAGGTACGGAGATAACAAGCGCGCCAGGCCATCGCGCAGTTTAAGCGGCAAGCTTCTCGCATCGACGTCGGCTTGGGTTAATTGGATTGCCCGTTGTATCTTGTCGTCGACAATCTGGAAAAGTTGCTGGGTCAAGGAACGATCATAGCATTCCACGTTAAATTCGAAATTCAGTCGGAGGCTGCGAGGATCCCAGTTGGCCGAGCCAAACATCGTCCACGCATCGTCCAGCAACATGAGCTTTGTGTGATCGAACGGTGGCTCGGTCAACCAAATTCGGCAACCCCGCTCTAAGACTTGCCAGCGGATAGCCGTCGATGCCCATTCCACGAGCCTTTGATTGTTCACACGCGGCAACACGATGTCGACCACGGTGCCGCGCATGACTGCCATGTTGAGGGCCGTGATTAGATCGCTATCCGGCAAGAAGTACGGTGTTACGATGGCCACTCGATGATTGGCGCAGGCGAGCGCCGCCTGGATTGTCCACCTTAGGTTTTCTTTGGTTTCGTCGGGACCGGCGAGAATTCCTCGACAGAGCGATCCACCGGTTGCAGCGAGTGGCGGAAACCAGGTGATGCCAAGCAACTGCTCGCCGTCCGTGAAATGCCAGTCTTCAGCGAACGCCTCCTGAAATTGCCGTACTACAGGACCCGTGACGCGAAAGTGCAGGTCTTCGATCGCCCGTACATTTGTCGCGTCGGGCGAGTGACCGTGTCGGATATTCATACCCCCGGTGAATCCAACATTTCCATCAACAATAAGGACCTTTCGATGGTTCCTCAGATTGGCGTAGGGAAATGACCAGGGGGCGAAACGGGGTAAGAAAATCGCGTGCGGTATGCGGGCCTTTCTCAAGAGGCGAACGATGGAAGGGCGTGTGTACTTTGCGCCGATATCGTCCACCAAGACCCGCACCGCCACGCCTCGCTGCACAGCGCCCGATAACGCTTCGACAAATTGTCGGCCGGTTGGATCGTTGTCAAAGATATACGACATCAATGTGATTGAGGTCGTTGAATTCGCAATGGCGTCGAGCATGGTCGGATAGGCCGTCTGTCGGTTTAATGGCGTCACATGGTTGCCAGCCTGTAACAGGCTCCCATGGATCCCTTCCATCGTGCGCGCCAGCCGCTGCATGGTTGCCCCCAGATCGGCCAGCGCTGCGTCATAGTCCGAACCGGTCAACTGCGTCGTATCGAAGTGTCTTGTACGGAAGAACCGCGGGTAGGTACGAAGTGACTGGGCCCGGCGACGAACTCGGTTGATTCCCAGCAAGAAATAGAGCAAGCTGCCGGCGATCGGTACAAGCCAAATGAATCCGACCCAGGCAATGGCGGCCCGCGTATCCCGTTTGTTGAGAATCGCATGGCCTGTCGTAAAGAGGTCGACCACGACTAGCAATGCAGTCAAGGCAGGCGACCATGGTGTGATGAGGTCTTGCAGCATGTCAGGCAAGATTTCGAGTGAAAGTGTCACTGTGTTCGGGGGCGACCTGAAACGCACACGGGGAAAACTCCAAGTGGCGGATGCCGGAACCGGCGTTGTAGTAGGCTTGATGACCCCATAACACATTACGCATCGGCATATGGGTATGGCCAAAATAGACTTGCTGAATACCGTGTGCTGCCGTGAGGTTTTCCAACTGCAGGTAACCTGCCAGTCGGCGGGTGACACGTTCGGGACTGTGAAGGACGTTGGGCGGAACGCAATGCATGCGCGAGGCCACCGCGGCATCGTATAGTAAATTGGCGACGGCACCGCGCGACTTTTCGTGGCCGGCGAACCGACGCCGGTACCTCGTCAATTGGAGGGGCGAATTTCCCGCATCCAGTACGTCACCGTGTAGGAAGACTTTGTCGCCCAATCGGAAGTAATATTCCAGCCAAGCAAAACGGGGGCAATCTTGCTGAAGATTGCGCAAGACGCTGCGTAGGGGGGGCAAGCAGTCGTGGTTTCCCAGGACGTAGGCAATTTTCAATTGGGGGAAATGGACCATCACATCCAGGAGCCAATTGCCAGCATCATCCAAACTCGCGTCCAAATGACGGTGGCGGCTCCAGCGAAAATCGAAGATATCACCCCCCAAGACGAGCCAGTCGGCACGCCGTAGCTCTCCACGTACCTCGTTCCACCGCCGCTGCCCGACCGAACGCCGACTGAGAAGATGGAGATCCGAAAGAAACACCCCTTGCATGCTCATTTGATAGACGTCCTCCCGCCCGCTCCTGCTTCCCGTCGGTCCCTGCCTCCCGCCCGTCCTGCCGCCTGCCCGTCCCTGGCAGAGACCGCTCCATGCCGAACACGACCTCAGTTCCTTGCCTATTCTACACCGTTGTTGCCGGCGGCAAGTAGTGAATGTGGGGGGCGGGCACTGTCCCTTGAACAATCGACCCCTCAAATGCTAGAATCTGCCTTTTACGTACCACGATCATGAAGCGGGGACTTGTCCCGCTGTAGGTGAAAGAGCCATGAAAAAGGACATTCATCCTGATTACCACGAAACAACGGTAAGTTGCAGCTGTGGGAATTCGTTCCAAACACGCAGTACCCGCAAAGAGATGCGGGTCGATATTTGCAGTGCGTGTCATCCGTTTTTTACGGGGCGGTTGAAATACATTGACGCCGCGGGCCGCATTGAAAAGTTCCAAAATAAGTTCTCGCAAGGCACCTACGCCAGCCTGCAAAAGCCAGCGAAAAAGAAGAAGTAGCTAGGCTTATCTCTCGATGTTCCTCAACGGACCTTGCCGGCAGGCGCTTGGTATTGCACGCAGTCGGCGGAATTGCGTTGGTATCGAGCCGAGTGAAAACTCAGCCCAATTCGGAACTGCAGGCTGTCTAGTCGACCTGGCGAGTGTCCACGTCGTGTGTCAACGAGATAGGTTCAGATCGAGCCCTAGCGACTTCGGTGCCCTATGAAGAAAATGCTGGAAGACACGCTCAGCCGTTACGAGGCGTTGGAAAAGCAACTGGCCGACCCCGCGGTACAGGCCGATTCACAGCGTATGGCCGCTGCTGCGCGGGAACATGGCTCGTTGTCTCGCCTGGCTAGAAAATACAAACGCTACAAAGAGATCGGTCAGCAGTTGGCAGAGGCGAAGGTCATGTTCGAGGGGAGCGACCCCGACGAACGTGAACTCGCCGAAGCCGAAATCCCTGTTCTACGCGAGTCGCGTGAGGAGATTTGGCAGGAATTGCTGGACGCGACCATCGGTGGCGAAGATGCCAATCGCACACGCTGCGTCGTGGAAATTCGCGCCGGTACTGGGGGAGACGAAGCCGCCCTCTTTGCCGGAAATCTTTTCCAAATGTATAAAAAGTACGCCGAAACCAAAGGTTGGAAGCTCGAAATCTTGGACGCAAGCCCCACCGAACTCGGTGGCTTTAAAGAACTCGTTCTGGCCGTGGAAGGAGAAGGGGTCTACCGCGAACTCCAATACGAAAGTGGTGGCCATCGCGTCCAACGAGTTCCCGAAACCGAAGCCAAAGGTAGAGTTCATACGTCCGCTGCCACGGTGGCTGTGCTTCCCGAACCGGAAGATGTTGAGGTCGATATCAAGCCGGACGATTATCGAAAGGATATCTACTGCGCCAGTGGGCCAGGCGGCCAGCACGTCAATAAAACGGCCTCGGCGATCCGCTTGACTCATCTGGAAACCGGCATTGTCGTGGCCATTCAAGACGAAAAGAGCCAACATAAGAACTTTGCCAAAGCGTTACGGTTGCTCAAGTCACGTGTCTATGAGGCCAAAAAACGCGAGGAAGTTGAAAAGCGGTCCCAAGAAAGAAAGTCGCTTGTCGGCTCGGGCGACCGGAGCCAGCGGATACGGACGTATAACTTTCCCGAAAATCGACTTACCGATCACCGAATCAATTTCACCATCTATAAACTCGATCAAATCATTCAAGGTGCGCTCGAACCTGTCACAGAGGCTTTGATCGACCATGACCGCCAACAACTTCGAGATTCCATGGGGGATGGCGATCTCGCCGGATAATTTCGAGAAATTTCCTCAATACGCACGCGTACCCTACGAGTACTAGCAATATTCTGGCTGCCCGTAAGGACAGTGCCCATTACATGTTTGACCGTCGCTGGCGCAGCGAACGTCGTATGCAGGGGATCCCATGTCAACAACCGACGATTGGACGCTGGGGCGGTTGCTGCAATGGACTGCCGACTACCTGCAGCAGAATGGCTCGGATAGTCCTCGCCTGGATGCCGAAATCTTGCTGGCGAAATCACGGGGATGTAAGCGTATTGAACTCTACACGTCTTTCGACGAAATTGCCGCAGAGGATGTTCGCCAGCAGTTTCGCCAGCTCGTTAAGCGGCGAGCGGAAGGGGCGCCCGTCGCGTATCTTGTCGGCGAACGTGAATTCTATTCTTTGCCTTTTCTGGTGAACGCCGATGTCCTTATTCCTCGTCCCGAAACCGAATTTCTTATCGTGCAATTATTCGATCGGATCAAGAAGCAGGGGAGGGGAGGGGACCCGATTCAGGTGCTCGATCTAGGCACCGGGAGTGGATGTTTGGCAGTTACGATTGCGCATCATTGGCCGCAAGCTCGTGTGACAGCCGTTGATGTGAGTCCTGCGGCGCTCGCCGTGGCACGCAGCAATGCGCAACGTCACCAAGTCCTCGATCGAATCGAGTTCCTCGAAAGTGATCTTTGGCAGGGTCTGGAGAAGCGGAAATTTGACTATATCGTGTCCAATCCCCCCTATGTGACCGACGACGAATATATCGGACTCGATCGGGAAGTTGCCGCCTATGAGCCAAAATTGGCCTTGGTGGCGGGACCGCTGGGCACGGAGATCTTGTCCCAGATTGCACAACAAGCCCCCAACCATTTGCACGGAAACGGTTGGGTGTTCTGCGAAATCTCGCCAATGATTCGCGACGCTACGGTCGCCATTTTCAAAGGCGTTTCCGGCCTGACGGATGTCGATGTTACCAAAGATCTGGAACTACGGGCACGTATCGTGGGCGCCCGACGGTGCGCCGAGGAACCACCCGCCTAAGAATTCAGGGAAATTGACGGCTGGGGAATTGATCGAACAGTTACCCGCGCGGATGAAAGTCGCGATGGACTTTTTGCAGTCGCGATGCATCGACGTGCGTGTAGATTTGCGTCGTAGCGATGTTGGCGTGCCCTAGCATCTCTTGGACTTGCCGCAAGTCGGCACCGCCCGCCAGCAGGTGCGTCGCAAAACTATGACGTAATGTGTGTGGACTTACGTCACCCCGAATTCCGGCCCGCGTAACATAACGCTTCACCAATGTCCAAATTGCTTCTCGACGGAGCCGTTTGCCGCGATAAGAAAGTAATAGCCAAGCTGGTGGCGAACCTGACCGTGCCGCCAACTTTCCTCGCTCGTGTGCCAAGTAGTCGCTGACCGCCACCTGTGCGGGCTCTCCCACGGGGACGATTCGCTCTTTGTTCCCTTTGCCCCGGCACCGACAGTAGCCGTCGGAAATGTGCACGTCGTCGACCGTCATATGTGAAATTTCCGAAGCGCGACATCCGGTTGCGTACAAGAGTTCCAACAGCGCGCGGTCGCGTTGCCAGAAGGGGTCATAACGGCGGTGGGGACCGGCCAAAAACTTCTCGACCACGACCGGCGAGAGGACCTCCGGAATCGTCTGCCAAATCTTGTGGCTCGCCAACAGGTCGGCAAGATTTTCTTGCACGACCCCCTCCAACTGCAAGTAGCGAAAGAAGGCCTTCAAGGACGCTATATGCCGCGCTATGCTGGCCGACGCCAAGTTGCGCTCGTTGAGCCACCCGACGTAGTCCGAAAGGTCCTGGATGGTCAATTGAACGTATCGTCGTCCGGCGAGCCAGACACGAAATCGCAGGAGGTCGCGTCGGTACGCAGCCACCGTATGCAGCGATAGGTGGCATTCGGCCTGCAAATACTGGGCGAATCGCTGCAGCCGAGTATCGAATTCGGCCGTCGTCTGCTGTTTGAGTTCACGCAACTTGGCGTGTTTTGCTGAGATCGGCTGTTCCGGTCGGCGAATCATATGAGGCCTCAATGGTCGTTACATCGACTCTCCCAGGCCACCAGCCAAGGTCAATTGCCAGCATGTCATCGAGTGTCATTATGTCGGTTGCGCCGGATTCCCCACCTGAAACGCAAAAATCGGTTGCAGTGGACAGGCTCCCCCTTTCACCGCACCGTCGGCCAGCTATCTTGGAACAGCGGATCCAATTCGTCGCGAATGGACTGCTGTCATGTAGGCTGCTGGGAATGGCACTGTGGGCGCGAAAACTGAGGAAGGCTCGATGCGGATTCTGGTAACAGGTGGAGCGGGTTATATCGGATCGCATGCGGCGCGATATTTGTCGCGTGCGGGACACGACGTCTGGGTCTATGACAATTTGGTGTACGGTCACCGTCAGGCTGTACCGCCTGGCCGTCTGATTGTGGCCGACCTTCATGATGCCGCGCAGATTCAGGATGCCTTAACACGTCATCAAATCGAAGCGGTAATGCACTTTGCAGCCTTCGCGGCGGTCGGCGAATCGGTGGAACATCCCGATCGCTATTACCAAAACAATGTTGTCAATACTCTAAAGCTCTTGGATGCGATGCGTTCGGCCGACGTGAAGAAAATCGTATTTTCTAGCACGACAGCAACCTACGGAGTGCCGAAACGGATTCCCATTGATGAAAATGAGCTCCAGCTACCCATTAATCCCTATGGATTTAGTAAGCTCGTTGTGGAAAGGGCCCTACATGACTATGCCAAGGCGTACGGATTCGCCTTCGCTGCATTGCGATATTTCAACGCGGCGGGTGCCTCTCCCGACGGCGACCTGGGGGAGGATCATACGCCGGAAACCCATCTGATCCCCGTTGTACTCCAAGTCGCCCTCGGGCAACGCGAAAAAGTGTGGATCTATGGCAATGACTACCCCACGCCCGATGGGACGTGCATTCGTGACTACGTGCATGTGGATGATCTGGCAGATGCCCATTTGAAAGCATTGCAAAAGCTCGAAACCGGTCAAGGTATTTGTTTGAATTTGGGAACGGGTCGTGGCTGCAGTGTGCAAGCGGTGATCGACGCGTGCCGCAAGGTAACAGGACACCCTATTCCGACGGAAATCGCAGTGCGTCGTCCCGGTGATCCACCCGAATTGGTAGCGGATGCGACGCGAGCCCGCGATGTGCTAGGCTGGTCGCCGAAATATACCGATATGGAGTCGATCGTACGGACCGCCTGGCGATGGCATCAACAACATCCGCAAGGATATGCCACATCCTAACGCGTCTTCGTTGGTTTCGATTGGTTTTTACGACAAATCCTCTAACTCTTGCTCCTGTGAGGTCACTCCGATGGTCGCGTTTCCAGAAGTTCGTCGCATTGAATATGAAGGCCCGCAGAGCCGAAACCCGCTCGCATTTCGCTGGTACAATCCCGACGAAGTGATCGCTGGTAAATCGATGCGAGATCACTTGCGCTTTAGTGTTGTGTACTGGCATACGTTCCGAGGTACGGGGTCAGATCCCTTTGGTGCGCCGACGATGGTGCGACCCTGGGACGATGGAAGTGATTCGGTAGCCAATGCCATTCAACGCGTCCGCGTGGCGTTTGAGTTCTTCGAAAAATTGGGTTGCCCGTACTACGCTTTTCACGACCGTGATGTCGCACCCGAAGGTGCCACGTTGGCCGATAGCAATCGGAGCTTGGATGCGGTCGTAGCAGTAATGAAAGAAGAACAACAACGCACGGGCGTTCGCTTGTTGTGGGGAACGGCCAATCTTTTCAGCGATCCGCGATATATGCATGGAGCGGCAACCAGCCCCAATGCCGATGTCTTTGCCCACGCCGCGGCGCAAGTCAAGAAGTGTATGGAGGTGACGCACGAACTGGGTGGTGAAAATTATGTTTTTTGGGGTGGTCGAGAAGGTTATCAGAATCTTCTGAATACCGATCTCAAACGAGAACTCGACCATCTGGCCGCTTTCTTTCATCTGGCCGTCGACTACGCGAAGAAAATTGGTTTTCACGGACAGTTTCTCATCGAGCCCAAGCCCAAGGAACCGACCAAACATCAATACGATTCTGATGCCGCTGCGTGTATCAATTTCTTGCGCACGTATGGACTCACCGACCATTTTCGGCTCAATATCGAGACAAATCACGCGACCCTGGCCGGGCACACGATGCAGCATGAGCTGGAGTATGCTGCCATTCAAGGCATGTTGGGCTCCATTGATGCCAATACCGGTGACTTGCTTTTGGGTTGGGATACGGACCAGTTCCCGACGAACATTTATCTAACGACGGAGATCATGCTGACGCTACTTCGACACGGCGGATTAAAGACGGGGGGAACTAACTTCGACGCGAAGTTGCGTCGCGAGAGTACCGATCCGATCGATCTCTTTTACGCCCACATCGGAGGAATGGACGCTTTCGCGCGGGGGTTGCGGATCGCCAATTCGATTCAGGGGGACGATCAAATTCGTCAGATTTTGGCAGACCGGTATGCCTCGTGGAATGTCGGAATGGGCAGTGAGATTGAGGCACGTAAGCACGACTTTAAGTCGCTCGAACAGTACGCGCTCCAGAAAGGAAACCCAGCTCCGAATCAAAGCGGCAGGCAGGAACTGCTCGAAAACCTGCTGAACCGCCACTTCTAGACACCCCGTTTTGCACCGTCTCCTATTCCGCACTCTTTGGCGGAAGGTCTGCCTTGTCAGGGCTAAGTCGAGGGCAGTCTTCCCTTACTGGGTGTCCCCCACCGCTTCACCGTCCTCACGATGTGCTAATCGCGTCAGCAGGGTCACGTCTGCCGAGACGGTCAGAGGTCCCACGTGGCCATCGCAATAGACGAAATTCACGATCCCCGGGTGATGGGCGCCGAAATTCATGCACCCGTAGGTGCAGTCCATACTTTCGTCCGTTGGCCCTTTGGCCAGCAGATTGGGTTTCGGGGCGCGTTGGCCTCCCGGCGTCGGGCCCATGGGAAGCCCAGCGACACGACACCAGTTGGCACCGTGGTCTCCGTTGTAGAGGGAGGAATCGTCGGGATATTTTCCCAACATGTGAGGCCGTAGGTGTTTTTCCCCCGCCAGGAAGGTCTTGCTCGTTCCGTCGGTGACCATCGTTAAGGTAATGCTTGGATTGCCCAACGAAGGATTCAGATCCCCGTCGTATCTACCATCACTCACCTGAACAATGACACCGGTCATCCCACGACCATCGGTAGTAAACGCATTCCCAAAGTTACCGGCGTAGTCTCCCGTCGATCCCTTGCCGACGTCTCCGGCGACCCCCGAGATATCCCCGGGCATGCCCGAGCGTTCGGACGATAGCGTTCCTAAAGGGCGTTGCTGGCTGGGGCAATAATAGACCGGTATGAATAAGACGCGGGCCTCAAAGTTTATTTTCTCGTAGTAATCCCTCCGCACGTCCCATTTGGCGAACTCCGGCCCCCCTTCCAAATGGGGCATGATCAAGGCGAACCAAGTCGGTTTACTTGGCCGCCGTCGTCCCGGCGGAAAGAAGCCGTAGCTATCATGGAACATCAGTGTTGCCAAGCCAATCTGCTTCAGATGGTTGGCACATTGCATCCGGCGCGCCGCTTCCCGCGCCGCTTGAACAGCGGGCAGCAGCAAGGCCACCAACACACCGATAATGGCGATCACCACCAACAGTTCGACCAGTGTAAAAGCCTTCCTGCTACGCCCA
>JAQCHP010000126.1 GCA_027619595.1 Planctomycetota bacterium | reverse complement strand
CATCCTCGTAAATGGTTCGACTACCAAGGCGGATGGGCACTACAAGAGCAACGGACAGACAGATGGCAGCAGCGGGGAAGTGGCCGATTCGTGCCTCTACAACCCAGACGAGCTTGAGGTGTTTTGTAGGCTGTTGGGAATCAACTACCTAATACAGGTTGACCCGAAATTTATTCCGCTCGCTGGCCCAGGTGGTTCCGAGCCGTTTAACGGATATTTCGGTAGCCGTCATGCGGGAGTCTGCCAGTTTGCCTTCGTCGATGGACATGTCCGCGCCATCAGTACCTCAACTTCGGGCCAGATCCTTGAGCTACTTTCGGTCAGGAACGACGATGGCGTCCTGCCTGACGGATTTTGATCCTAGGCGGATTGAGACCTGGGGTACTAGAATTTGTTGGATTTGTAGGACTGGAGTTTGTTGATGTCGCGAGTTGCCCCTAGCGTTTTGTGGTCGGTTGTCCTGTTGCTCGCGTTCGTCAGCGGATGTTCTGGCGACAAGAAATTTAAGATTACCGGTAAAGTGTCGATTAAATCTACCGGTCAGATGTTGACGGGTGCAACAGTTTTTTTTCGTCCGCAACAGAACCCGGACCAGTTTACATCACGTGGTTATGTAGGGGCCGGCGGAACGTACCGTCTTTCGACAGCCAGCGCCGATGATGGAGTTCCAGCAGGAAACTACAACGTCATGGTTTCGATACAGGCACCTTCCCCGAAGGGGAAGAATCGGGCCAAATCTTCGTCGCCCATCGACCCGAAATACGCAAGCTTTGAAACTTCGGGACTCACGTTCGAAGTAAAGCCCAGCGGTCCGTTCCAATTCGATATGCAGTTGGATCCCGGGCCCGGTTAGCGCTTACGCTGGCTCCCCGGCGGCGACGGTGAACGGGCTGGGACCATCTTGTTGCGTTGGGTGCGTCTCGTTTCATAATCTGATCCCCCTCGCCCCCAGTCTTCTGGGGAACAGTCGTTGGTCGGGCTGGTTGCATCGGCGGAGTCATTCGTAGCGCAAAGCAGCTGGGGACAGCTGCTCTACAATAGCGGAGAAAAGGTGTCCTGCGGAATCGACCACAAAAAGTCTCGCGACGGCAGTCGCTGGTCAGGTTGGTTCCATCCGCGACGTCATTCGTTACGCAAAGCAGCTGGGGACAGCTGCTCTACAATCGCGGAGAAAAGGTGTCCTGCGGAATCGACCACAAAAAGACTCGCGACGGCAGTCGTTGGTCAGGTTGGTTCCATCCGCGACGTCGTTCGTTACGCAAAGCAGCTGGGGACAGCTGCTCTACAATAGCGGAGAAAAGGTGTCCTGCAGAATCGACGATAAAAAGCCACGCGACGGCAGTCGTTGGTCGGGCTGGTTGCATCGGCGGAGTCGTTCGTAGCGCAAAGCAGCTGGGGACAGCTGCTCATTGTAGAACAGTTGTCCCCAACTGTTCCTGCAGCGGAGAAAAGCTCTGCTGCAGAATCGACGATAAAAAGCCACGCGACGGCAGTCGTTGGTCGGGCTGGTTGCATCGACGGAGCCGTTCGTAGCGCAAAGCAGCTGGGGACAGCTGCTCTACAATGTTGGAAGTGGCAGTCGAAAATGGAGCCAGTGTGGCAGCCCAAAATGGAACCGCCCCCCGGATGGGGTAGCGGAGGGAGTGGCGGTAGATTGGGAGTGACTTGGGATGTCCGGAATGGTGTGCTGAGGGGGTATTCAGCCACACCGTTCTGGAGGAACTCAAGGTGCTCAAGATGTAAAATCTCGAACTGATTCGGCGGATGATCCTGGTCGACGGCTTCTCGCGTCGCGAAGTGCAGCGGCGATTGGGGCACGGACGTAGGACAGGTCTCCAGGCCTGTCAACAACGTAGAACGGACCGAACGGGCCTGGAGACTAGGCTGCGTCAGCGTCGTTGATGCCGCAACAGAACGTCAACAACGTAGAACGGACCGAACGGGCCTGGAGACCCGTTCTACAGAACAGGGCATGGCTTTGGTCGTAACCAACGACAACCCACTGAATGCAGTGCCGGGCATGGCTGGCCCGGGTCTGGCCCAGTACACCGCTGAGCTCCGTTTCAAGATCGTGTCGGAGCTTCCCGCAGGTGATGCCGGTGTCGGCAACGATTCGTTGTGGTGGAACGTTGGTGGCAATTGGTTTACTGGAGTTGATTCCGGTCCGGATATCCGCATGTTCGAAGGGAAGTACCCTGGCGGCGTCTTCCACGTAAGCCGAAGCGGCGAGGGTACCCAGGGGAGCGAGCCGAATAACGGCAACTACGATGGTGATCCAGCAAATCCCTCGTCGTCTCGCGGCGACTGGCACACCTTTCGTATGATCCAGGATGAAGTGGCCGGAAACCAGAGGGTTTACATCGATGGAAATCTTCTTTATCAATTTGACATTTCGGCATACAACCGGGCCTTTCCTTTTACCCGAAGTACGGCCTTTGGTTTTTACAACCATCCAGACAATTCTGTTCCGCACGCTGAAGTGCATTACGATTACATTCGTATCGCGAATGGCGTAGTTGAGCCTAGCGAGCCGATTAACGCCGTGCCCGAACCAGCAACTGGTTTGGCAGCGTTGGCATTGTGTGGCTTGAGCTTGATTGCTCGTCGCCGCGCCTAGTTGCACGGTGTTGAGTAGCCTCGCTACTGCGGATATTTTGAGTTACGCAAGGGCCTTTCGATCTATTTCGAAAGGCCCTTTTTGATGCGCGCTCGTTCTTCGCGATGGGACGGGCACGTAATCTCACGCTTCCGTTCCGGGCTTGAATACCAGGGAACGCTCAAACCCAGTAACCGGTAAGCAGCGCCTTCTCGGTTTCAGATCCGTTCTTTCATTCCCGATAATTAAGGTGACTTGATGGAAAGGACCGCTGCCGCCAGGGCCAGCCCCATGACATTGAGACAAACGATCATCAGGCCGACCCCCACGATTGTACGGGTGCCGTCATCCATGGATCGCGTCGTGGCCCCCTTCGGGGCAGGTAAACGATGAGCAACAACTCCGCAAACCCAGGACCAGTGCAACATCACGTGTAGCAGGATCGCAAGTGCCAAAGTGGCCATCAATCCGAACTGAATTTCGACCCAATGATCGAGACTTAACCCCCACAGTCGCCAACCGACCGCGTCAGAGCTCAGCGGAAAAACGAATCGAATGACGGTCGATACCCACAGCAGTAGCAAGAACAGAAGCAATAATAGCGAGTCAAGTGCGAAATTCACTTCGGCACGACTCCATGAATTCCGCCCGCCTGCCCTCTCCTTCTTTACGCCTACCCCTTCGGGCATCAGCATTTCCCTTGCTCTAACGAATGGCAATTGCTTGTTGCAATGGCCGAAGCACGTTATCGACTACGTACCGATCAATAAGATCTACCGACATAGTGTACAAGTGTTCAATCACGTCTTCGAAGGACTCGGACGGCTCCAAACTGCCGTATCGTCGTGCCGTAAGATAGACGCTGATCTGCTCCTCAGGAAACTCGCCGGTGCGCACGTGATAGGCACTGGTTCGCGTCTCAACGCCAACTCGCACCTGGGTCCGACAGTCCTTGCCGATCGCTAACTGCACAGCCGGCTCATACGACACAACGGTCCCCTCGGTTTCACTGACGATTTTTTCTACTGCCGGTGGTACTCCTAGCGCCTCGGCGACAATTTCATTGTGGTTTCCTCGATAATTAAAATCGAAGCCAAAGGTCAAATTAAGCGACTCACAATCGAGTCGACTCACACATAACAAGTGTGGCATCAAGTCCACCATGGTGCGATGTTGCTCCATCGCTTGTTCCACGCTGGCCGGATTTACGTATCCTCCGCTCACACGTCGTGCTTCAATCGATGCCCAGCGGTAGTGCCCCTGTTCTTTATCCTCTTCCAGCACGAACTCGCCCCGCTCTCTCGAATAAAAGTTCTTCATCGTGGGAAATCGCTTTTGCATTTGCTCAAAAAAATGCAGTACGGTCTCACGCTGGGAGGGCAAATCCATCTCCGTATTCAGGTTGAGATTGACGTAATAATCATCGCTCAAAGTTCCGTATTGACTCATCGAATCTTCCTTCCTGCAGTGAAGAATGAGAAGGCTTCGCGCGTGGTTGCCGCGAAGACGAAACGGCCCCTACTCAAAAGTGTAACTCAGTACAGCGAAACGGGCCAAGACTGATGGCTCGGGGAATGGTGGTTCAGACAGACCATGATGGGGGGAAGAGGCACGATTCGGCGAGACCGCATTGCTAGAAATTGATACCCCGCCTATATTGCCGAAGTATATGTGCTGGACGGGCGATGCGGCAAGTCACCTGGGAAAATCCCTTCCGTGGCGAAACTCTTACCCCAAGTCCAAATCGCCAATTTAACGGGGAGTGATGATGAAAACACCAACCGTTCAAGCTGTGGTGTTCGAAGCTGCGACTTTCGACGGAGCCTTGGCCTGGTGTGGGCTGGCTGGAACCGACCACGGATTGGCAGCCACGACTTTTGGGCATAAATCGTCGCAAGAAGCGTGGCGTGCCGTGAACTGCCGTTGGAATGAACACGTCCGGTGGGAGGGCCTGGTGGGGCGTCCGCCGCAAGTGATCGATCGACAATGGATCGAGATCGCTGAGCCCTGCGATCGACCGCCGTGTGACAGCACGATGTCGTCCTGGGAGCGAGATTTGTGGGCCGTTTCTGTTCAGATGTTCCGCTTCCTGTCGGGTGAACCTACGACCTTTGGCCACGTACCGTTGGACTTGCGCGGCTTGACCGATTTCCAACGCGACGTCACCGCGGCATGCTGCGGGATTGAGTGGGGGCGGACGAGCACTTACGCGGAACTCGCACACGATGTTGGTCGCCCTCGGGCGGCTCGGGCAGTCGGCGGAGTGATGAGGCGAAATCGCCTGCCACTGGTCGTACCGTGTCACCGAGTTGTGGGCGCTCAGGGCAAATTAACTGGCTTTTCCGCTCCAGACGGAATTGCGATGAAACAGCGGCTGTTGACCATGGAACAGATAGCCTTGAAACAGCGCGCTGAGCGCCTGATCGATTGCGCGGGACTTCTTTCGTTGGCATAACGAATCGGTCGCGTGCTCGTTCGCTGCGGAGTGTCGATGGAACTATTTCTCATCTTTACGTCAGGTTTCTTGGGTTCAGCCCACTGTCTTGGCATGTGTGGCCCGTTTGCTCTGACGCTTGGAGCGACGAGCCGATCGTGGAAGGACAATCTTTCGCGGCAGCTCCTGTACAGTCTCGGTAGGATTTTCACCTACGGAGTCCTCGGCGCCGTGGCGGGTTACGCTGGAATGCAACTAGCTGGTCGGGAGTGGAACGGCGTCCATTTGGCCGCTGCGGCGTCAATCGCTGCGGGAGCATTTTTGATTTACGAAGGCTTGGCATCGGCCGGGGTTCTACGGCGACGCGTGACCGAACCCGCAGCAATTTGCCTGGCGGGCAGCCTGCTGGGGTCCTTCTTGCGAGGCCCTCGCCGCACCGACGTTTTCCTGGCAGGGCTCGCCACTGGTTTTCTGCCCTGCGGGTTGGTCTACGGCTTTCTCGGCTTGGCCGCTGCCAGCAGCAGCCTTGGCTATGGGCTCCTTCTGATGGTCTGCTTCGGCTTGGGCACCGTGCCCGGCATGGTGGGGGCGGGACTTGGTGGCGGGGCACTTACAGGGACTGTGCGTCGGCGCATGTTTACACTGGCGGCTTGGTCGCTCGTCTTGGCTGGCGGCATCTCGGTTTGGCGCGGTGTCGCCTTTTTGCAAGCCACGCCCGAAGATCCAGCCTGCCCGTTTTGCACAAGTGCAAACATTCGGCCGCCGGAACGAGCTGGAATGCCATGGGATGATATTTTACCAAGGCCTGTCGATCTTGGCTGAGGCGAGTCTGAGGCTGTGCCGTGCCTTCGGCCCTAAGAAACGGAAGGAACGATTCCTTTCCATCTTCACGAACGAATTCGAGAAAGCAAGAAGTGCCGATACAACCTCTGCCGGTAGCGAAAGCTACCGGAGTTCGAGCCGCAAAACAAATGAGGCCTCAAGGGCCGACACAAAGAGAAGTCTATGGATCTGCAGTGCGTGCAACGGATATTGGATTCCTTTGAGCGATGGCTCGGTCGCGATCTCGTGCCACGGACTGGATCAACGGCCGAGCAAGCCGATCGATTGTTTCGTGCGCCCTTTGTGGTTGTCTCGCACGGCGTGGAACCCGATCCCATCCTTTGTTACGGCAACGCTTTGGCGCTACAACTGTGGGAAATGGATGCCGCGACATTTTGCCGAACTCCTTCTCGGGAGACCGCTGAACCGCTCCATCGCGACGAACGCGCCCGGCTCTTGCAAGCCACAACCCTCCACGGGTACGTGAACAATTATCAAGGAATTCGTATTTCTCGGACGGGCAAGCGGTTCATGATCCAAGGCGCGATTGTGTGGAATGTCGTCACCCACAGCGGAAAATACCACGGCCAAGCGGCCACTTTTTCGGACTACCAACCAGTGGATGTCAAGTAAGTCATACAACCGACTTCCCCTGGAAGCCGGGCGCATCTATATTGTAAGCCTGGATACGACCATTCATCTCGAAACTCGGAACCGTATGACTGAACCAGAAAAAAACCACTGGCTGTCGCTTGCGTCATTACTGGGTGCCCGCAGCAGTACACCCTCCCCTTCGGCAAAATCCGAGTTAGCAGCGAAGAAAGCTGCGGCGGTGGCACCCCCTGCCGTGGTGCCGCCCCAAACCGACGCACCCGCATCGCTCGCGACGCCCAACAAAGAACCCGCCACAAAGGGAGCCCCCACCAAGCCCAAGGCTCCCCCACGGCATTGGCACAATCTGGCGGCAGCTTTGGGATTGGAGGTGCCCAGCCCACCTCCGGAGGCTGAACCGATCGCCGCAGAGCTGGTAGGCCCCACGGCATCACAGACGCCGCCGATGTCACAGCCGCCGACGCCAACGGGCGTTAGTCGACAAGGCTCGTCTCAGGAGGTAGCTGCGCCAAGCTCTGCACCACGCTCCGCCCCCAGCGAAGAAATTTCTCCCCGAGGTGAACGCGGTCGCGACGACCGGCACAGCCGTGGCAGGCGCGGCGGAGGTCGTTCTGGTGGAGACCGTCGGCCAACTCGTGAAGATCGGCCGCCGCGCGATGCAGTTAGTCCACCGGCCGTTGAACGACCCCAGGGTTCGAGCGACCGCGCACCGGTTTCCCCGGAAAGCCCGTGGCAAGGTGGTGAAGCGATCTCCGCAGACGCCCCGGTTGATCAATCAACCGCCGGCGTCAATCGCGATCAGAGAGATCAAGGTAATGACAGACATTTCGGACAGGGACGCGGAGGACAGGGACGCGGTAATGATTCTCGCCGGGACACTAGCGCAAGAGGCGGATCTGGACGGGGATCCGCGCGGCCGCAAGACAACGATAACCGCGAGCGTTCCGAACCAGCTCGCGACGAGACGATCTCTTCCGGGTCACCTCGTATGGGTTCTGGCGACGATGAAATTGTCTGGACGGTTTGGTCCGAGGAGGGAGATGCGGCAAATCTCGACGAACTCGCCGCCATTGATTTTGGGCCAACCTCGCTAAAGCGAGAGCCCACGACCCCGGATGATTACGATTCCAACGAACTGCCGGCCTCCACAGACGACGAGCCGCTTAGCGAAGATTCGATCGATGGCGATTCCAATCGACAGGAGGCATCGGAACGTGGGCCAGGCCGACCGGGTAGCCGACGGCGACGCAGACGGCGACGCGGAAGTGGAAGTGGCGGGCGAGATCGTGAAGCCGCAGCTCAAGAACCAACGGCCACACCGCGAGACAACACCCGCAATAGCGGCAGTTCTGGCTCGCGCCCCGCTGGGACCGGTAGGGGAAGCAACCAGAATCCACAGAGAGGCAGATCGGACAACCGCGGCAGGTCAGATCAAGAACGAATCTTTGAGTCGTCGGGATATGGTTCGGACAGTGATTTCGACGTGGTCGACGACTTGGATGAAGACCGGGATGACGACCTGGATTTGGACTTTGAACAAGATCTCGATAACGATCTCGATGATGAACTCAACGACAAGTCCGGAAGTCAAGTCGGTGGCAGCCGTCCGTTGGATAACTCTGACGACGACGAACTCGATGCTGACGATCAGATCGATCACCGACGTACGGTGAGGCCCCACGTGCCGTCTTGGACGGATACCATGGATTTGATTGTGAACAGCAACATTGAGGCGCATCGAAACGCTCCGCCCTATCGGCGGGGTGGACCTTCAGGAGGAGGACGACGTGGTTCGGGAGGCGGAGGACGCGGTCCGTCGTCGTCGGGGTCAGAGTCGGGTCCCTCCGGGAGCGGTGGTCGCGACGGCAACCGCCGTGGTCGCCGGCGATAACGTCAAAGATTGGTAATTTACCAAACTGGGTAATTTACCAGGACGACTAAGCACGATAGCCACATTCATCGCAACGTTCTTGATAGCGAGTCAGGCCCTCGGAATTGGCTTTTACGATACGCAGATAATGGCCGCAGCGGGGACAAAACTCGGTGACAGGAGTAAGCTCGTCATGCCGCTGGCAAGCGGCGCACAACTCCGACCGAGGGAACACTTCCAGACGTTCCGGGGAGATTTGTTGTCGACATGTGCGACAGTGTCGCACTTCCTGGGGCCAGTCCGTGGCCTCGGATTCTGCATCACGATGGGCACCCATCGCAGTCAACTGAACTCCCAAGCTACCGCAAGCCTGACATCCTAATTTGCCTACCAGGGTGACTGACAAGGCAACGACCATGTCGGCATCGGGCGTGCCGCGTCGTAAGTACCCTAGACTTCTGAGACGTTCCACGGCAGTTCCCAGGTCGAGTTGATCAACATGCTGACAATGAGCACACCGCAATTGAAATAAACCTACTGCCATGTTGCGATTCCCTTGATCTGCGCGTTACCCTGAAATGGTGTAGACGAACGGACCAAAATTGCCATGTTGGTCTGGCCCGTAATCTCAATCAAACTGTTATCGTTTTTGATTTCACCACCGTGAAACTCACGGCGGACGCAAATTCTACTTGAGGAGCATACCGACTTGTCGCATCCTAGCCATCCGTCGTCAGTCCCCGTACCCAATTCAGTCATACCCACCGAAGGCTGGCACTGTGCGCACTATTACTATCGATTCGACCGAGCCGTTCTGAAAGGAATCGCTGCAGACGATCGTCAAACTGGCCGCCAGGAATTTTGTGACCTACTCGCCAATGCGGGAGCGGATCGCACAGAACGTTTACAAAGCTTCATCACGGGCGGGCACAAGGCCGATTTTGGCATCATGGTCATGGACCCGCATCCGCTAAAAGTCGACTCCATCCACCAGCGTCTGTTGGCTACCAGGTTGGGACCGGCGCTCGTGCCCGTCTATTCGTTCATTTCCATGTCCGAAGTCTCGGAATATGTCCCCACGATCGAACAGTACGGAGAGCGTCTTGTGGCAGGGGGTGAGGTCCTGGGGAGTCCAGCCTATGAAGCGAAACTCACGGCCTACAAGAACCGCGAACCGATGATGCGCAAGCAGCGGTTGCATCCAGACTTCCCCGACTACCCCGCCATGTGCTTTTACCCAATGAACAAGAAACGTAAAGTCGGGGAGAACTGGTTTTACACCCCCTTTTCGGAGCGAAACCGGATGATGGCAGAACATGCCAAGAGTGGCATCGCGTTTGCCGGCAAGGTCTCACAACTCATTACTGTGGGACTCGGCATTGAAGATTGGGAATGGGGCGTAACACTTTGGGCACGCAATCCAGAATTCCTCAAGGAAATCGTGTACAAGATGCGATTCGATGAAGCAAGTGCTCGGTTCGCCGAATTTGGTCCTTTTTATACCGGATACGTATCTTCCGCGACCGACATTTTAAGTCACTGCTTCATTACCTAAATCAAGAACACGGAATACCGTGTTTCGATGAACGGATAAAATGCGTTAGGGGAACCACGCGCAACAACGGAATGATCGTCGCGCTAATGGACGTCGACGATCAGAATCGCAGAACAAACATTGGTTTTGTTGGACCCAATGCGTCAGCGTGCAACCGCATTAAAAGGGGACTTCGTCATCATCGAAGTCACCAGCTTCGGCGAACGCAGCGTTGGCGGCCTTCACGTTGTCGTCGGCGCCGGCCCCTGCCCCGCCCATTCGTTTGAAGCCGAGGGCCTCAGCACTCAGAAAGAATTTGACTTCGCTGCCGGGATCCTTTTGCCATTTGCGGCCGCCCAACCGGTAGTTAATCTCGATCTCCTCCCCGACCTGAAGCCCATCCACGCTATCGCATCGGTCTTGCGTGAACTCGAAGGGGATAAAATTGGAGAAGCGGCCATTCTCTTGTTCCAGCACGAGAACTCGCTTGCGAAACCCGTTTTGTCCAAATGTCTTGGTGTCTTCGAGAACATGTACTACACCGCGTACCTTTGCATCGCTCATCTAGGTAATTCCTCCATATTTATAGCTAAGGCCTTGTCAGGATCACAATGTTCCCCGCTATCCCGGGCCGCTGAGCAATCAGCTCAGACGGTAATCGTAGCGGCTTGGACGATGGCACGCTAAGGGTACCCGCCAACACGACCCAGAAAATTGCGTCCGTCCCTAGGGCTGGGCTGGTCTGATAAAAAGTCGGCGAAAAAGCGAATTGACGGGGAGACTCTTGTTGCGCAGGATGCGTTGCGCAAGATTTATTGCGCACGAAGCGTTGCGTAAGATTTGTTGCGCAGGACGCGTCTCCACCAATATTCTGGCCCCCCTCTCCCCCGAAGACGGGGGAGAGGGGCGAAACAGTTGCGTAATCAGGGGAGAATCGGGATTGAATCGCAGGTTTATCGCTACAAAATGATTGAATCATCAGGCTCTAAGATGAGTGATGGGGTGGGAGAAACATGAACTGGTTGAACCGATTGGACTTTGCTAGGTTTCAGCGACGAACTGCAAATGCGTATGAGAACCGTCTGTGGCAGTTGCTCAGAAATCGCCAGCTTTGGCAAGCGAAGTTTCGTCGACAGCATCCTTTGGGTATGTATAAGGCGGACTTCTATTGCCCAGGCGCTCGACTCGTCGTCGAAATCGATGGTACCGAACACTTTGCCGATACCGGCCAAAAGCTAGATCAAGTACGGGACGCGTGGATGCAAGCACTCGGCCTCCTTACCCCAGCGCATGGACAGAGAGACGGGCCTTTCCCGCTGAGAGCAAACTTCCCCCGTTGTTTCCGCAATTGTTGCGTCCATCAGACTTCATGTCGGTGCCTTTTTGCAACTCGGGAGCGCTCAAAGACTCGCTACCTCGGCTACGGCAAGTAACGCCTTCGGCGTTCGGGAGTGTGGAATGGCCTGAGTCGGGTGGGTGCAGCTCCAAAGATGCCCCCCAACTTGACCCCAACTTGACGACCCAAACTTGACTGTCTGGTCTTTTGGTCTGGTCTTTTGTCTTTGGGGGGGAGTAGGTCCCAAGGTAAATTGTTACTTTTCGCCGGACGAAGAGTAACAATTCTTCTCGGATTGGCTGTGAATCAATCGCGAGTGGGGGCCGCGCTACAGCCACAGGAGCACCTTTCCCCCAAAATACATCGTGATAATGGCAAGCACGTGATTTAAATGCGGGTGATTGTATGGCATATATTTGGCCTCCGAGCTTGAGACAGCCTTGGTTGCATAATCAGATTCTTTGTTGAAATTTCTCATTTTTTCATTGACTGCTATCACATTACTGCTGTCTTGCAGGCTATGTGAAGGCAATCCGGGTCCTGACGTATATTGTGACTCGGCGCTCTTTATGGCGTCTCCCGGTTGTGTGTGGTGTGATTGTTCCGTGTTTTCGAGAGGAATGTTCTAATGAGAATTAAGTTTGCCGCGTTTGCTTTGTTGGCCATGTTGGCCGCTTCTTCTGTTTCTGTTGCTTCTTCGGTGGTGGCCGACAAGTCGATCGACTTCGGACATGCACCTTCTCTGGACGGCGCTGGTGTATGGACCGGCCGGTCGGATGGTACCATGGCTACAGCCGCTGGTGCCACCCAAAACGCTGGTTCGATTTTGTATCCAGTCGGTACCGCTTACGACATGTCGCTCGTCGACAACGTTGCTCAGGACGGGACGTTGGATGACCTCCACAACGTAATGAATTACACGATCGAGGCCCGCTTTAAGATTACGAATTTTCCAGCTGCCGGCGCGATTGATTACCCGATTGCCATCGAAAACAATACACTCGGTAGCAATCACGCTAACTACGGCTACGGAATTCGGACCGCTCAGTCGATCCCCCAGGTGCCGGTGCATCATGAACTCAGCAGTCCAGGCCCGAACAACCAATTCGCCTTTGCGGGAACGAATCACGGTCTGTCCCTGGTTCAGGGAGAGTGGATCACCGTGCGAATTTGTGCACAATACGACCCAAACCCGTTTGGCGGAGTTAGCTTCGTTAAGGTCAGCTACTTGGAAGGCATTCCGGGAGCCAGCTTGGCGACTCCGGTAACCGGCGGGACAGGCTTATACTCGATCGACGTGCCAACCCCACCGTCCCCTGACAGGTCCCGCGGTCTGATCATTCGCAAGGCTGGTTCTGCCAACGTAGAAATGGACTACGTTCGCGTTGTCAAGAGCAAAGTTGCCGACGGTATGGCGATTGTACCAGAGCCATCGAGCTGCCTCATGCTGACGCTGGCCGCAGGTGCTTTCGGTTTGGTCCGCCGCCGAAATAACAGCTAGGCCTTGCGGAACAGCTGATTCGCTGTTCCACAATTGGTACCCTAAAAGTTTTAGATCTTCCTAACCCAGCCTCCCGCATATTTCGGGGGGCTGGGTTTTTTTGTTGTTTTCAAAACTCGCAATCCGGTCCGCCGTAGGACGGGTCTCCCGGCCCGTCGTCATCCCTCAAGTACGACGGGTCTCCCGACCCGGAGGGCGACGCAGTAGCTGATTTATTTTGCGTAAGAAAAGAAAGATTGGGCCTTGGCGAAATTGGTAAAGTGAGAAAATTGAAATTCTCATCGGGGACCCTGAGCCGGGGAGAATTTCAACAGCCCAGAGGGCGACAGATCCCTGCCGGTGGCGTAAGCCCAATGCCACCTACTTTGGCATTTTCTTGAA
>JAQCHP010000125.1 GCA_027619595.1 Planctomycetota bacterium | reverse complement strand
ACTTGGACACTGTGCTGCGCAACTTGGACACTGTGCTGCGCAACTTGGACACTGTGCTGCGCAACTTGGACACTGTGCTGCGCAACACGGTACCGCGTTCGATTCTCGGCAGTCGTGCGGAAGACCGCCCGCACATGGAACCCGTCGGATACAGCAGCAGCCCCCGCCGGTCAGCCAGCACAGCGCGAGAATGATGAAGTTTCGAAGCAAATGGGGCATGATCGCAAATCTCCCGGATCGACGGCAGGGCTGTGACCGGATAGATTACGCAACCGGTACAGGTGTTTCCCTAGGAAGATCGGCAAATTGCATTGCGTAATCGATAAAATCGAAATTCTTTTGTTGGATTGCCCCATTTCCTTTTCCGATCGATTACCATCCCAGACCGAATCATTTCGTTCGAAATTTTCGCCAGTAATTGCGTTGCTAGCATGACAGCTTCTTGTTCCCACGATGATGTCCAACTGCTTCTGAGCCTTGCCCAACAGCACGGCGTCTCCATCACGGAGAAAATGGGGGAGCAGATTTGCCATTACTGTCGGTTATTGTGGGCCCATAATGAACAGTTGAATCTCACGCGCCATATTGATTTTCCCACGTTTGTAGCACGGGATCTCGTCGATAGTGTGCGTCTGGCCGAACAGCTCGGCCCCGGCGAAAGGGTATTGGACGTTGGGTCCGGCGGGGGCGTGCCGGGGATCGTGTTGGCAATCTTACGTCCCGACTTGGAGATCACGCTGAGCGAGTCGGTACGAAAAAAAGCCGACGCGTTGCAGCAGATGGCACAAGAGTTAGGTCTACCAGTCCAGGTTTTCCCGATCCGGGCGGAAGAAGTCCTTTTGACCGAACGCTTCCAGACGCTCGTTTCTCGCGCCGTCGGCCCCCTGTGGAAAGTCTTGCAGTGGTTTGAGGGGCGTTGGGGAGCCATGGACCGGATGTTGTTGATCAAGGGGCCGAATTGGGTAGCGGAACGGGGCGAGGCTCGGCACCGCGGGTACATGAGAACCCTAGAACTTCGGCGGCTGGTCACCTACGATATGCCGGGGCACGACGGTCAAAGTGTCATTTTGTCGGTTTGGAAGAAATAGCAAAACATTTTTTGGCGCAAAGTTGGCAAGCCATTCATGAGCAATTACCGCCTTACGCACCTAAAGCAACTGGAAGCCGAGAGTATCCACATCATTCGTGAGGTGGTCGCCGAATTCGAGAAGCCGGTCATGCTTTACTCGATCGGTAAAGATTCCGCCGTGATGGTGCATCTTGCGATGAAGGCCTTCTATCCTGCCAAGCCCCCCTTCCCCTTGCTGCACGTCGATACCACCTGGAAATTCCGCGAAATGATTCAGTTTCGGGAGGAGTACGCCCGCCGAGAACTCGGCTTGGAAGTCATGGTCTATACGAACCAAGAGGGGGTGCGGCAAAACATCAATCCCTTTGACCATGGCAGCCAAAAGCATACCCATATCATGAAGACCGAAGCCTTGTTGCAGGCGCTGAACCAATACAAATTTGATGCGGCATTTGGCGGGGCTCGTCGTGACGAAGAGAAATCACGTGCGAAGGAACGAGTCTATTCGTTTCGCGATAGAAATCACCGCTGGGACCCCAAGAATCAGCGGCCTGAGTTGTGGAATCTTTACAACGCACGGGTAAACACTGGGGAAAGTATCCGAGTCTTTCCGCTATCGAATTGGACGGAACTAGACGTTTGGCAATACATTCATTTGGAAAAGATTCCCATCGTACCGCTCTACTTCGCGGCCATGCGTCCGGTCGTGGAGCGTAATGGAGTACAGATCATGGTTGACGACGACCGCATGCCGCTGCTGCCCGGCGAACAGCCCACACAGCGCATGGTTCGATTTCGTACCCTGGGTTGCTATCCACTGACGGGGGCCGTCGAATCGACTGCCGCAACGCTGCCGGAGATCATTCAGGAAATGTTGCTCACGAAGACATCGGAACGTCAGGGACGCGTGATCGATTACGATCAGTCGGGTTCCATGGAAGAGAAGAAAAAGGAAGGCTACTTCTGATCAGGAAGATCTGATCGAGCATGGCCCTGGAACGGGCTGTATGAGCATTGTTCGTTTGAATTTCGTCTACAAGATACGGCCATGTCGCACCAATCCGAACTTATCGAAAAAGACATTCTCGCGTACCTCGAGCAACACGAGAAGAAGGAACTACTACGGTTCCTAACTTGTGGAAGTGTTGACGACGGGAAGAGTACGCTCATCGGTCGCCTGCTGTACGACACGAAGATGATCTATGAGGATCAATTGGCGGCGATTCGTCGCGATTCGATAGTGCATGGTACGACGGGAGGTGATTTTGACCCTGCCTTGTTGACGGACGGACTGCGCGCCGAACGGGAACAGGGCATTACGATTGACGTTGCCTACCGCTATTTTTCCACGGCCAAACGTAAGTTTATCATCGCCGACACGCCGGGCCATGCCCAATACACACGCAATATGGCGACTGGCGCCTCGACCTGTGACCTTGCCATTATCCTCATCGATGCGCGGAAGGGTCTCTTAGAACAGAGCCGTCGTCATAGTTTCATCGTTTCGCTGCTTGGTATTAAGCACGTAATTGTGGCGGTCAACAAGATGGACTTGGTCGGGTTTAGTCAGGAGGTTTACGACAAGATTTGTGAAGACTATACCAATTTTGCCGCTCGATTGACGGTCGACGATGTGCATTTTATTCCGTTGTCCGCGCTGAGGGGTGACAACGTGGTGGACGCAAGTTCCGCGATGCCTTGGTATACGGGGAGCACTCTGATGCACCTGTTGGAGAACGTGCATATTGCATCCGATCGGAACTTGGTCGACTTTCGATTTCCCGTGCAGTACGTAAACCGACCACATCAAGATTTTCGCGGTTATTGCGGTACGATTGCTTCCGGGATTGTTCGTCCTGGAGATGCCGTCGTTGTGCTGCCTTCGCGCAAGCAGAGTCGTGTTCGGTCCATCGTCACACACGACGGCGAATTGTCGGAAGCTTACGCGCCGCTGGCAGTCACGCTCACCTTGGAAGACGAAATCGATATTAGCCGTGGCGATACGCTTGTTCACCCGGGCAATCAATCCCTGGTGGGTGATCACTTTGATGCCGTCGTGGTTTGGATGGCAGAAGAGCCAATGGTGCCAGGAAAACAGTACTTAGTTAAGCATTCGGCAATCACCGTTCCTGCGACAATAAGTACATTGCGATACAAATTTGACGTCAATACCCTGAGTCGACTCGACTCGCCGACGTTGTCGTTGAACGAAATCGGACGTTGCGAAATGTCGTTGAATCGAAACATTGCGTACGATGGTTATCGCCGCAGTCGATCAACAGGCGCGTTCATAGTGATTGATCGAATGACGAACGTCACCGTTGCGGCAGGTATGATCCTGGACGGATCGAATGTGAGTTCTTCCCGTGATGTATGGGATTCGGCGCCCGTCAGTGCGCGGTTAGGGTTGACGGCAGGTCAAGTGACCGATGCCGAGCGTGCAGCACGTTTCGGCCAGCGACCGACGACGTTGCTGCTTACCGGTTTAACGGGTTCGGGAAAAACAACCATCGCTTACGCATTGGAGCGACGGCTGTTTGACTTGGGGCGAGCGACTACAGTTCTTGATGGTCAGAACTTGCGGCTGGGGCTGAGCAAAGAGCTAGGATTTTCGGCCGATGAACGATCGGAAAATATGCGGCGAGCAGCCGAAGTCGCCCGACTAATGAACCGCTCAGGGCTGTTGACGATTCTGGCGTTCGTGGCGCCGGATGCTGATGTTCGAGCACGCGTACGTGCTGCCATCGGCCCGGAACAGTTCCTCATCGTGCACCTGGATGCGTCGCTAGAAGTATGCCGAGAACGGGATCGTCACGGGATGTATTTGGCGGCTGACCGCGGCGAGTTACCAGATTTTCCAGGAGTCTCGTCGCCATACGAAGTGCCACAGGATGCGGATTTGGTTTTGCGCACAGATCAACTCAGTGTCGACGAATCGGTGTCGGCCATTATTGAATTGCTTGAATCACGCAAGATTATCCGTTGATCGCCCCCGATATTTTGGCGCCGGCCCCTCTTTCGGAACCGAATCGTCGTCAAACGGATCGGCGAGTAGTCGTGCCTGTCCTAACTTGCTAAAATTGGCGCGGTCTTAGCGCAATGGCTGCGATTTCTCGGCAGTAAAGTAGGGCTCGCTCATGGAACGATCTTTTGTCCACCTGCATTGTCACAGTCACTACAGTCTACTGGACGGTGCTGCGTCCATCGACAAGCTGGTCAAGCGGACGGTGGAACGCGGCATGAACGCGTTGGCGCTGACCGACCACGGGAATCTGCACGGTTCCCTGGAATTTTATCGAAAAGCCAAGTCCGCCGGGATCAACCCTATTTTGGGGTACGAAGCTTACATCGCTCCTGGTAGTCGCTTCGCAAAAGATGCTGGCAACATGAAAGAGGCGAGCTACCATCTGACCTTGTTGGCTCAAAACGCGATTGGGTTTCGCAATCTGATGAAGTTAGCGTCAGCAGCTTTCCTGGAAGGGTTCTACTTCAAGCCGCGAATTGATCGGGAGTTGTTGGAGCATCATTCAGAAGGGTTAGTGTGTCTCAGTGGCTGTGTGTCGGGCGAGTTGAGTCGAACGCTCTTGAGTGGCACAGGCGACGCTGGTACCGACCTCGCTGAGGCGCGTGATATCGTTCAATGGTTTCAACGCGTATTTAACGAGCGGTATTTTTTGGAGATTCAAAATAACGGTGTCAGTATTCAGCAGGACGCACTCGTGCGTACGGTGGAACTGGCGGAGCGGGTGGGAGTGCCGTTGGTCGCCACGAGCGATGCGCACTACGCCGATCGGGAAGATGCCGAAGCGCAGGATGTGATGTTGTGCATCAACACTGGAAAGTTCCGTACGGATACGCAGCGGTTGCGCATGGAAGGAACGGGATTCTACCTGCGCGCTCCCGACGAAATGTACGCGGCGTTTCCGGGACATGAAGACGCAGTGGCGCGCAGCCAAGAAATTGCCAATTCAGTTGACATTCAACTCGATCTCCACAAGCGGCATTTTCCCGCCTATTCGGCCCCGTCAGGAGAAGAGCCTGAGGCCTACCTGCGAGGCCTGTGCCTGGAGGGACTCAAGACGCGATATCTCGGCAATCCTGACATGCTTCGTGACGGTGCATTAACCGAAGTCGTCATGCAGCGTCTGGATCGAGAACTAGGCGTTATTAACCAGCTGGGTTTCGCCAATTACTTCTTGATTGTCTGGGATTTCGTGCGCAAAGCTCGTGAACTTAATATACCCGCCACGGCCCGTGGGAGTGGCGTGGGTGCTTTGGTCAGCTACGCCCTTTTTCTCAGTCACGTGTGTCCGATTCGGTTTGATCTATTGTTCGAACGATTCTTGGATCCTAGCCGAAAAGAAGCGCCGGATATCGACATTGACTTTTGTAAAGAACGCCGTGGCGAGGTGATTCGATATGTGAAGGACAAGTACGGAGAAGAGAACGTCGCGCAGATAGGTACTTTTGGCACGCTGGCGGCGCGGGCCGCAATTCGGGATGTCGGACGTGTACTCGGAATGCCGCTGAGTCGAGTCAATCAAATCGTGCAAATGGTGCCAGAGGAATTGGGGATATCGCTTGACGAGGCGCTGGAAAAGAGTACTGATTTACAAGCTGCGAACAGTGGAGATCCTGAAGTTGGTGAACTGTTGAATTTAGCGCGACGGATCGAAGGTCTTGCACGCAATGTAGGGACACATGCCGCAGCCGTTGTGATTGCGGATCGTCCGCTCACCGAATATGTGCCGCTCGGTCGAGTGACCGGCAAGACCGATATCATTACGCAGTGGTCCATGGGAGATGTGGAGGCGGCCGGACTGCTCAAGATGGATTTTCTCGGGTTGCGCAACCTGACGATTCTCTCCAAGGCCGTCGACTTAATTGAGCAAACGACGGGTGAAAGAGTCGACCCCTACGCGTTTCCGCTCGATGATGCGGCGGCATTCGCTTTGTTGTGCCGCGGAGAAACTAAGGGTATTTTTCAGTTGGAAAGCGGCGGTATTCGCGATCTACTGCAAAAAATGAAGCCTGATTCATTTCATGACATTATCGCCACGAATGCGCTCTACCGACCGGGGCCCTTGGAAGGTGGAATGGTCGATGACTATGTCGCCGTTAAGCACCGAAAGAAAGCGGCTGTCTACAAACACGAGGTACTTCGCGGGATTCTCCAAGAGACGAACGGCGTGATGGTATACCAAGAGCAGGTGATGCTCATTCTAAATCGACTTGGCGATATTGAACTTGCTAACGCGTACAAGTGCATCAAGGCAATTAGCAAGAAGAACCAAGCTACCATCGATTCGTTTGGCGAACAGTTCTTGGCGGGTGCCGAACAGAAGGGACTGAAGCACCAGGACGCGGTCGAACTATGGGAATTGATCCAAAAATTTGCCGGCTATGGATTCAATAAGAGCCATTCGACTGCCTATGCTTTGATCGCGTACATGACAGCCTATCTCAAGGCACATTTCCCCCTGGAGTTTATGGCCGCCCTACTTTCTGGTGATATTCCTGGGCGTAATTTTCAACGGAAAGATGCGCTTGTGGAGCACCTCGAAGATTGTCAGCGGATGGATGTGGTCGTCGTTTCGCCTGATGTCAATCAATCGAACGCCGATTTTAGCGTGCGAGACGGAAAGATCCAATTTGGATTGCTCGCCATTAAAGGAGTGCGTGAAACGGCGGCTCAGGCGATTGTCGATGCCCGGCGACAAATCGGGAAATTTACCGATCTGTTTCATTTCTGCGAACAGGTGGACCCAGCTGAATGCGGTCGCTCAGTCATCGAAAGCCTGATTAAGGCGGGCGCATTCGACTCGATGGGCGCACGCCGCGCGCAGTTGTTTGACGTGCTCGAACGAGCATTAGAGGTGGCGACGAAGCAACATGCCGACCGTAAATCAGGCCAGAAGAATCTGTTTGCGGAACTGGACGAGGAGGCCGATCCTGCGCCGGTTTCGATGCCCGATATTCCCGAATGGAACGATCGCGAAAAACTGTTGATGGAGAAAGAGGTTTTGGGTTACTACTTGACCAGCCATCCCCTGGCAGAGCATGAGTCGACGATGTCGTTGTATTGTACACATACCACCGCCAAACTCGCCGACGTGCGCGATCGAACGGAAATTGCCTTGGGGGGAATGCTGTCTTCGATTAAGACGGCCCATGTTCGTAAACCCAGGTCCAACGATGAACCCACCAAGTACGTAAACTTCGATCTTGAAGATACCGTCGGCACCATCCGATGCATCATGTGGCCGACGGAGTATGCGGAGTACGGTTCCCTTGTGCAACCGGATGCGATTCTCGTAGCGAAGGGGGTCCTCGATCGACGCGGAGGCGACGAAGCAAACTTGGTCGTCAATGAACTCTTGCCTTTGAGTGAATTGCAAGCCAAATTTACGCGTGGGATTGTGATTCGCATCGATGAGCAGCACCATTCGGAAGAGAATCTTCGACAGTTGCGGGAAATACTCCGCGGATACCCTGGAAATCTTGAGCTACACCTGATCCTCAGCCTAGTCAACGGGATGCGAGTACGGCTGAAGTCCACCGAATCCGGGGTCACGACCGACAGCGAAATGCGGCGGAGGGTCGATGAATTGTTGGGGCCCGGCAATTTCGGCCTTCTTTCTGGCAAAAGTACCAAGACCCGTTCACGCCCTCCCAGTCAGCGACCGTCGGGGCAGTGGGCGAAAAGGTAACGCCCTCGGTGCACCCAGACCGAAGCAGTTTTGCCGCGTCAGAATTCGCTCGGAATGTCGCTAGATGCCAAATTCACCACGGCGACCCGCTTTTAACGACGGAAATTCCGGATTTTAGGGAGAATCTGCATTTTCGCCCCGCTCCGAAAATCTAGATTCGCTTGCCAGGTGCTGTGGCGCGGGTTAGGATAAATCATCAGTCCAACGCTGATCGAGAAGGTCCATTTCTCGAGACCACTGTATCTGGGGACGGATTCCGCAGTACGTTCCGCCCACGTGCCAAATTGTGGGCTGGGTTCATAGGTAGATCGGTGAATGTCGCCCCAGGGCGTGTTCTGCCGCAAGAGGTAGCCCATGTTTCAACGCGCAACGTCCGTCTGGTTATTCTTTTCCCTTTTGTGCATATTCTCGGCAAATAATGCCCCTTGGCTGTCTCCATGCCGCGCCCAAAATACGACTACCAACACAAATACAAATACGAATACGAATACCAACACGAATACGAATACAGACACGAACACCGGTGGCAATAACACGAACGTCAACGGAAATACGAACGTAGCCGTACTCAACCAAGCGGCCGGTGTCATTGTGGACGCCTCCGGTGTGGTGGTCATGAAGTCGTACAACGATCCGACGGGCATGTTGCTTCGTGAGCGAATTGCCAATGCAAAAGCGAACCTGTCACCGGAACTCGCCAAACCGAGTAAGTTGCGAAAGGTATCGCTCACCCGCTTGGAAAAGGCGGCCGCCACTGCGTTGGCGAAGGGTGAATCTTTGACGGATGAAATGTGGCTTCTCGCCGGATTGACGCGACTTGAGTACATCTTCATCTACCCGGAGCACGGAGAGATTGTCATTGCCGGCCCCGCCGAAGGCTACGCCTTGGATCCTTTGGGGAGAGCCGTAGGTATTCAATCAGGTCGTGCAACCTTGGAGTTGCAAGACCTCGTGGTTGCGTTACGGGCTTTCCCACCGACTGGTCAACATACGGATGTTGTTGGAGTCTCAATCGATCCCACGCCCGAAGGACTTGCGCGCTCGCAAGAATTTCTCAAATTTGCTGCGAAAAATGCCGGACCCAATGACGGTGGCCGCGTGGCGGAAGGTTTGCGTCAAGCGGTTGGACTCCAAAACGTGACCATCAACGGAGTGGCACCGCAAACGCATTTTGCTCAAGTGTTAGTCGAAGCTGACTACCGGATGAAACTGATCGGCATTGGCTTGGAACCTCCTCCTGTTCGCATGCAAAGCTACGTTGATCGGGCTTCGTCAAAGAGTTCTTCGAATTCCTTGCAGCGTTGGTACTTTGTTCCAGACTACGAGGCCTTACGTCTCAGCGACGACGGACTGGCGATGCGACTGGAAGGGAACGGTGTAAAACTTGTGAGCGCTGACGAAGTAGTCCTCGCCGATGGCAAGCGTGCCAGCACCAAGTCGGTCGATAAAGCAAGTCGCGGGTTCGTTCGAGATTTCACCGAGAAATACGCAGCAATTGCTGAGCGGGCACCCGTATACGGACAACTGCGCAACCTTGTCGATCTGCTCGTAGCAGCCGCTTTCTTGCAAGAACATGATTATTACGGACAAGCCGATTGGAAGGCTACAGTGTTTGGTGACGAGAAAATCTTGTCTGTCGAACAGCATCCGTCTCCTAGGCAAGTTGAAACGGCGGTCAACGCAGTTTGGAAAGGGGCTCGGCTGATGTTTCCGATGGGGGGAGGAGTCCGCATTCAAGCCCGAGATGCCCTGTCCGACAACAACGTCGTCTCGGACGACTCAGGAAGTGTCGCGCGGGAACGAGAGGAAGGCGTGTCGTTTGATACGCTCGATCCGGCGCGCTGGTGGTGGGACTGAGTTCTGCGAAAGTCCCGCAGGTCGAACGCCGCTAACGCAATTCGGCACCTTGCTGCATGAACCGCAGGACGCATGCCGAACGAATATGCCGTTCCCAACTATGAGAGCGCTGCAAGTCGTCGCCGAAATCGCACTGGTTGAGTATCGTCGGCGAAATCCGTGGGTTGAGGCCGGTGACGCCAAGGGCAACGCTGTCGGGACGGCCAGTGGCGATGTGAAATCTGCGCAATACCGGGTCGTTGGTGTTGGATACCAGTGTCAGTCGAGCTATCGGTACCAAGGCCGTCGCAAGGGATCCTCCGGGTTGCAGCCATCCACTATCGACGGCCGACGCGGCGAGAACGACTTGGGGACGAACGGATGGGTGATCCGTTGGAGCCAATCTTCGGCATTGGAGACAGCCCCCGCCTAACAGATGTGTTGAACTAAGGATCACTTGTGCACCATAGCTAAACCCGATGAGACTGGTCGGTTCGTCGGATGGCATACTCTGAAGGAATCGTCCCAGGTGGAACGACTCACAGGTGGCAAGTTTCGCCTTCGCCCTAGCATCCCGTAGCGGACCAAAGATTCCATCGCTCGGCCAAGACCAAATAACAAATCGCGTCGGCTCGCGGCAGGTGCGTAAGCAAGATAGCCGCCGATAAAGATCCAGGCCAAGTTGAGGAGCTTCGTGCGACTCGATGCGGTTGCCATGTACGAAGATGCACGTACGGTGACTCGAGTGCGTCGCGAAGTCGGCTCGAGAGGAATTCCGCCAACATCCACATTGCCAAAGTTGATAATGCGGTGAGCCGCGGCGACAGTCTTCGGCGATGTGACGCGTATTGACCAGCCAGATGCTATCTCCTGGATGGGATTGACCTGCCCCCCCCGGCGCGTCCTGGCACGTCACCGCAGCGGTATTGACCTGCTCTGAGTGCGCGATCACTTCGGCATTCGCCACAGGGAAAGTAAATGGAGCCAGTAGCAATGCTGCTGCAATCGACACAACGCGAACGATCGCCGTGTCGTTCGTTGCGTTAGCGAAAGTCTTAATGAGTACGTCGAGCATGGTAAGCATCCGGCATTCCGGTCATCCGCTACAAGCAGACGCTTCCTTGCGTCGATCGTCTCCCTATTCATCGGATTTTGAGCACGGAACTTCCAGCTATGTTGAAAAATGTCCACCATAATGTTTGCTAAAGGCAACACATGTTGTACATTTCAGAGACCCACCGCCCGCACGCTCGCCTTCCGCGGAGTACAACGATGAATATGAGATTCATTCTAGCGTTAGTGTTAATGATGACCATGATGAGTACAGGCTGCCGCTCACCGCGCATGTTTGGTTGGCGTGGTGCCAATTGCGGCTGGCAGCCCCGAGGCCTGTTGCGGCGTCGCCAACCGGAGCCTGCGTTTCAGCCGGCAGGCTGTGGTCCCGAATGTGGGTCACCGAACGTGAGTGGCTACCCCGGGGAGATGCCCGGATTTTCGGAATCGGCGGTAATTGAGCCCGGAATCGACGGTGTCGCGATCGGAGATGACGCTGGCGGGCCCGTTTCGTATCTCCCCTCCGGCGGCTTCGTACCCTCGAGCGAATCTGGTCCGGTGATTTCCCGTGCGTCGCTTTCGACAGGCGAAATCGCTATGGGTCCAGAATATGGAACAGTGCCACTGTCACCCTAGATGACGTGGTTTGCAGAAAATGTTGTCACATGATTGGGCCGCTGAGTTGACTCTGGGAGTCGCTCAGCGGCTTTTTTCATTGGCAGGACCGTACAACCGAAGCGAGCGGAAACACCTGCCGATCATCACGACTTGCTGATAACTGTGGGTTGATCGGTTAGGATAGCTGTACGGGAAGTCCGTCATCAACAATTTGAGGTATCGACCATGTATAGGCTTTTTAGGTGCTTAGCATGTTGGGCGTTTTGTGTCGGTTGTGTGGCACCGTCCTGCGCTGAGCCTCCAGCCGAACCGACGGAACTACCGGTTGAGTCACTGGGTACGCGAACCGACCAGCCCATAACCAAAGGGTGGCAAGTCGGCCTGCGGATCAATGCTGCCGGAGGGACGTGTCACAACATCGTTTGTACAGTACCTGTACCTATGGAGTGGAGAGAGCAAGCGGTTAAGATCGTCGCCCAGGACGTGTCCCCGAATATCGGTCAAGTTTCCTATCGCACGTTGGAGAACGGCGTACGACAGATGTTGGTCAAGATCGATCGACTCAATCAAGGTGCGCAAGCCCATGCGTTGGTAACCTTCGAGGTCACCACCCATACGATACTCCCCCCGAAGGACACAAGTCTCTTCAAGATTCCAGACCGCCGACAGGTTCCTAAAGACGTACAGAGATTCTTGAAGGTCGGCAGCCACGTGGAAGTGAAACATCCGCTGATTCGCAAAGCAAATGCTGAATCGATCAAGGACGATGCACCGGCCTGGGAACAAGTGAAGGCGATCTACGATCACGTTCGCGCTCAAGTCAAGTACTTGCAAGGCCCGCTTAAGGGAGGCGTGCAGGCGTTGCGAGATGGACATGGTGACTGCGAAAGCATGACGTGTTTGTTTCTGGCGATGTGCCGGGCTCACCGCGTCCCTGCCAGAATGGTTTGGGTGGTGGATCACGCGTATCCGGAGTTCTACTTGGTGGATAAAAAAGGGCAAGGATATTGGTTCCCTTGCCAAGTCGCCGGAACGGAGGCGTTCGGTGCGATGCCTGATGCTCGGCCCATTTTGCAGAAGGGGGAGGATTTTGTCGTGCCGGAGCAAAAGGGGAGACAACACTACGTTTCCGAGTATCTTGCCGGGACGCCTGTGCGCGGTGCGAAGCAACCGACTGTGGAGTTTATTCGCCAATACGTTGATCTTTCTGCCTCCAGTGCGGAACCCGATCCGACAACCGCTCCCTAAATCCGCGGTCGCCAACCCTCGCAAGTAAGGGCTGCACCACAATTTACGCAACGCCGTAGCTGATTTCCGCGGGAGATTTGGGGCATTCGAGTGGAGCGAGGGGCGAGACCGCTCAGGCGACAACATACACTTTCGATTGCAGGGGGGATGGATCGCCCTCACGGTGTCCGAAAAATCACCAGAGTGGCCCCCAGGCAACGTTTCACGCGACAGTGCATTTCAGCTATGATTAACCCTGGTTTGGACTTCGCTTTGGCGTCACGCGGCAGTTTTGAGTTAAATGGAATTCTATCCGCAATCTAACCATATCGATTGGGTTTTTAGCGCTGTGGTGGTAGCTGCCTGCCTTTCGGTCTCTTTCGGCAGTTCCACGCGCCTGTTGATCCCGTCCCTTTTGTCAGGGACTTTTCCAGCCCCTTTTGGAAGTCGTTAGGGATCAAGTCGTTCTCAAGTGACTGCGGTTCCTGCCAACCTCGTATTCATTGTGAAAAGGAATGAGGTCAAACGAAGACAAATGACAGCATCAAGGGCAAGCATGCTTTCGAGTGTCAGTAGGGTTAATTTTAGGCTCTTCCGATGAATCCGTGGGTAAAACGGGTCAAATCGATTGCGTTCGT
>JAQCHP010000124.1 GCA_027619595.1 Planctomycetota bacterium | reverse complement strand
CTTTTTCGTTGTTGCAATTTCAACCAAACCCCAGTTTTTTGCAAAATAAATCAGCTACGGCGTTGCCCTAACCAACACTCGGTAAACACTCGAGGCGAAACATTTGCTTAGCCACTCATGCTGGATTTTGCCGTTCAAATAGGACACGCAATTCTCCAGGATTCTCGTGCTCCCTCGCCCCCGTCTTCGGGGGAGAGGGCCGGGGTGAGGGGGGAGAATAGGGGTTGAAACGCAAATTTGTCGTTGAATATGATTGAGTGACAATTCCGGAAGCTGAAATTGGGTGGGACAAAAATCTCTTGATTGAATCGAAATTCAGTGGCGATACCGAGCAAAGATTGAGGATCTAAATTATGTACATAGCGATCACCATTTCCCACTTTATCTCGAGTCGAATGTGCCTGGCGTATTTACCGAAGGCGCTGCTGTTCCTGGCGGTTTCCAGCATTATGGCAACTAAACCAACGTTTGCTGAATCGCCAAAGAAAGACGCGCAAAGTGAATCGGCCGGCCCAGCAGAATCGACCTATGCCGATCGCGTGGATAGTTTTGAAGAAAAAATGAAACTGCTGCAAGACGCGTGGCAACGCAAGGACTATCACGTGGCTCGATCGTTGACGCACTCGATCCGCGATTCGGTAATTCAGGCCGAAGTTTCTGGCGAGACGGTAGGAGTTCCAATCGGCGGCGGACCCGTGGATCAGTCGACCGATCGGTTACCGGAACCGTGGCGGCGCTGGTCGGCTCCTTGGAAGTACTGGCGAATGTTGGCTGTGAACGAACCTGTTGGTTCCGATCGGCGTTCCGAGCCAGTCGAGGCGACACTCAGCTTTCCTGTCGATCACGCTGACTCCCTGCAGCGAGAACTCCGTCTGGCAAAAATTGTCGACGGTCAACTGCAGGAGGTCCCCTGTCAGGTATTCGGTGAAATCGTGCGAGGCAATGAACGCCGTTGCAATGTACTTTGGTTGGCCGATGCGAACGCCAAAAGACAGGACCTCTATCTTGTTTTTGTAGGCAACCCCGCTGCCGAACTGCCGAACTATCCGTCCGACATGACGACGCAGGGCGAAAAGGTGGCACTCGACGTTGAGAATGCGTTCTTCAAGGCTTCCCTTTCTCGTCAGACGGGCCAACTGGAACGGCTCACCCTGAAACGCGAACATGGACTGGAGATTTTTTCGGGAGGAGAAGGGCACGGTGAACCGGCCGGAATTGACTGGGCGCACGACTATATGGCGTCGGGCGGTTTTCAGAAGTTTCGGATCTCCCTGTGGGATGAGTGCCCAGATTTTGAGGTTGTTCGCGGACCGCTCTGTACGATCGTACGCCGCTGGGGATTTCCTTACTCACCGATCCATCCGGTGTTTGCGCCGAGCCGTCTCCATGTCGATATCGAGTATCGCTTTTACAGCGGTCTGCCATGGTTCCATAAGATCGGTTCCATGGAGGCAGTCAAAGAGTTCGAAGCGGAGGCGCTGCGTGACGACGAATGGGTTTTCTCGGGCTATTCGTTTACGGATAAAGTTTGGATGGATCGCGACGGTAAGTTGAAGGTGGGGGACGTTGACCAAGAGCACAAGGAGGATATTTGGGGCGTAGGGTTCTTCAACCGGACGAGCAAGGATTCATTTATCGCTTTGTTCTTGGAGCATCGAGCGGAAGGATTGCCGGAGCTTAAGCACGCTGGCGAACCGACTCTTTCGTATCGCTGGCACGGTAACCTATGGAGTCGCTACCCACTGCCTGTAAAACGAGTACCGCGTGGCGCCGTCCTCCGTCAAAAGAATGCCTACGTCTCCATCCCATTTACAGAAACCGAGGGGCCGGCGGAGATCGAGGCCCTGCGACGCCAACTTGTGAATCCGCTCGTCGTTTCTGACACGAAGATGCCGCAATTCGAAAATGCGGTGCTCGGGAAAGTACCGCTGGCGCGAGAAGGTGAAACAGCAGATGCGAATATTTCCAAGGATGCCATTTGGAAAGCACTGCAGGACTGTAAGGACGCGCAGCTTTATACCGCCAACATCAACGTTGTGGAGTTGGGGCTCGTCTACGATGTGCGAGTGCTTGGAGATGTGGTGACCGTGATCATGGCCATGCCGCATCGGGGACGGCCACGTATGGGGTACTTCACGCACGGTTCCATTTCGGTGCACCGTGAGTTTTCTCGGCCGGTTCGCGAACGACTCATGCAGGTCCCAGGTGTGCGACAAGTTGTCGTCGAACAAACCTGGGAACCCGCATGGAATTCCAACCGAATCACAGCAGAAGGACGTCGAAAGCTGGGACTGTAGCGACATTGTAGAACAGTTGTCCTCAACTGTTCCTGCAGCGGAGAAATGGCTTCACGGCGTGGCTACAGGGTCCATGGACTCCGCAACTTGGGCATGATGAGTGCATTCGCTTCGGCATCGTTGAGGAATTGTTCCTTGACCGGATCCCACTTGAGCGGACGCGCTAATTTCATGGCGATATTGTTAATATGGCAGACCGACGCCGTTCGGTGTCCTGCTTCCGCGTGCGCTACCGGTTGCTCGCGGCTCTTGACGCAATCAATAAAGTTGCGTTGATGACCTGGGCTGCGACCCAGGTGAACTTCCTTCTCGCCAATTATCTCTTTGAGCAGCGAAGCGGGTTCTGCTTCGAGGGCGCCGCCATGGATCTTGATAAAAATCCAGCCGTCACTCCCTTCGAATTTTAATCCGCGCGGACCCTGGCTACTGCCGATCACGCGGACGCCGTTTGCGTACACATTTTCAAAGGCGTAGTCCCAGTAGGTGTTGTAGAGGCTCCCTGGCGTGACCACACCCATTGCCTTGATTTCCACGGGACCGGTATCGTCAGCGTTCATGCCGAGTTGAGCGATGTCAATCACGTGCGCGCCGCGGTCGGTCATTTCGCCACCACCGTATGCCAAGATGAATCGCCACCAAAAATGGCATCGCTGTTCAGAATAGGGGGCGGCTGCCGTATGCCCCATCCACGTGTCAAAATCAAATCCGGACGGGATTGGCCTGGCGGCCGGTATTTCCCGCAGCAACTGGGCCTTCTTATGGTGGCCGTCGGAGCAAGGGAGATTAATTCGCACGGTATGTAGTTTACCAATCCGGCCGTTGCGTACGAGTTCGCAGGCGAACCGAGAATTGTCACCCGATCGTTCGTGGCTGCCGGTTTGCAAGATGCGGTTATTTTTCTTGACGGCATTGGCGATCGCTCGGCCCTCACCGATCGAATTGGAGAGTGGCTTCTCGCAGTAAATGTCTTTGCCTGCATTGGCGGCCGCCACTGAGGCTAACGCGTGCCAGTGATCGGGAGTGGCGACACAGACGGCGTCAATGTCCTTGCGAGCTAGCAATTCGCGGAAATCATGAAACGTGGCACAATCCTTGTTTCCATACTTCATGTTGACCTGTTCCATGGCCGCGTTTCGATGGGATGTATCGACATCACAGACGGCGACGACTTGTAGATCGTCCATGCCGAGCCAGCCATTGAGTAGACCCCGACCTTGGCCCCCCGTCCCAATGCTCCCGAAAACGATACGGTCACTAGCAGCAACCGCCCCCGCCAAACCTAGGGCACTTCCCGGCACGAAATACGGAATGGCGAGTGCGCCTGCCGATAACGCGGCCGATCGCTGGAGGAAATCTCGGCGGTGAGTACGGTCAGGAATGGGCATGAATGAAAACTCCAAAAAAAGTGTACGAAAATCGAATTCGCGAACTATAATCGCCCAACATAATCGACGACTGTCGCGCTGTATACCGACGCGATGCGTCACGCCCCGTTACTTGGCAATATTGTAGCACCACACGACGTTCTGGTCTCTCAGATACAGTTTGCCGTCCAGCACGACCGGATGTGGCCAGCTCGGCTCCGTTCCGTCCGGAATTTTGAAGGAACTGGTTTCTTGATAGCCAGTGGGAACCGCCGGTACCAGCGACACGATACCATTTTCATAGCGGCAATAGAGGTGTCCGTCCGCATAGGTGATGGCCATCGAGCCAGTACCGTCTCCGTCACGGCCCTTGCGCCATACCGTCTTGCCGGTGATCGCCTCGGCACAGAACGGCCTGCCACTCGAATCGTGGTCACCGTACAGATAATCCCCCACCCAAATCACGCCCCCGTGCTTGTTATTTAAGCTCTTATTAAAGTAAATTTCTTCCGCGTTCCATTCGTCCCCTTGGCGAGTCACCTCAACAAGACCTCCACCGCGACCATAACCGGCTGAGAAAAAGATTCGGTTCCCCTGGACAATCGGTGTCGGAACATTTGCAGTGTTGTCCTTAAAATGATCCGTATCGGTACCGTATCGCCAGAGCAATCGTCCTTCCTTCGCGTCGAATGCAGCCGCTCCGCCTGCCAAAAGTTGCACGTACATTCGCGTCCCGTCGATAACTGCGACGACGGGAGAGGCGTAACCGGCTGGATCGCCGTCGGGTGTCGTCCCTTTCCAAAGAACGTCACCGTTTCCCTTGTTGAGTGCCACCAGTGTCGCCTCCTTACCGCCAGGAGTGCAAACCAGCGTATTACCATCAATCAGCACCGATTCTGTGTAATTCCAAGGCCCTGCCTCACCTTGAAAATCATTCGGCAAGTTCTTCCGCCATACTTCGTGACCCGTGGCTGACTCCAGGCAAACGAGATCGCCGAATTGCCCAATCGCATAGACGTGGGGCCCATCGACGGTTGGAGTACAGCGAGGCCCTTTATAGTTGCCCCCTGTTTCGCCCACCTTGGCCGACCACTTGATTGCACCGTCCTTAGGATGCAAACAGAACACGTAGGCCGCGTCTGCTAAGTCGCCCATGGTGTATACATGCTCGTGTGCAATCGCTACGGAGGAATAACCCTCGCCGACGCCGGAAGCTTTCCACGCCAGCCGCGGACCCTTTTGTGGCCACCGTTGCAAGAGTCCCGTTTCCGTCGACAAGCCGTCGCGATGCGGGCCACGGAACTGCGGCCAGTCGCCGCTCCATACATTGCTTGCAGTCACGACGAAGTAACACGCGAGTCCTGCAGCGAAGCCCGATCGAACCGCGTTGAACGACCAATTCATGACCAATCCTCAATTGTGTAACGTTCCCAAAACCTGCCGCGACGGTACCATGCACGAATTCTCATCGATCGCGCGGGCATCCTCATGTGAAGCAGCATTGTACATACTATTGGTCAACACTGTAATGGACCTCCGCGGAAGACGAGGCGCCGTCTCCTGGCGAGATCCTGTGCGTATGGATTAGGATCATGTCGATCGATTGGCGGCGCACACGTTCCGAATCTGAAGGGAAGGTTATGCGAAATGAAGAAGCAAACCATGAGCCTGATCTGGGGGGTCCTGTCCGCCGTCTGGTTTACGACAGGCGGTCCTCACGTACTGGCCGAAGAGTCTGCCGAACCACGACCTGCCACTTGCAAAGTCCTCTTGGAACTCATCGATCAAGAGACTGGCGCGACCTTGCCGGGGGTAATTCGTGTGCGGGATGAGTCCGGCAAATTGGTTCCCCTGGATGGACTGATGGAACGAGGGTTAGGTATCCCGGAAGAATTGCCGATTCACGATTGGTATGTCCTGCCAAAGCCAACCTATGTCGAACTGCCACGCAGCAAGTTGATCGTCGAGGGATTTTCCGGATTGGAGACAGAACTAGGACGAGTTACTCTCGACTTACGCGAACGAACCGAGTCTGCCCAGGAAACCAAACTCCCCTTGCGCCGATTTTATGACGCACACGCAAAAGGTTTACAAAATGCAAACACGCATGTTCACCTGAAAAAGATTGGATTGGCCGATTCCCAACGCTATATGGTCGACGTAGCTCGTTCTGATGGCCTCGAAATTGTTTATATCTCCTATCTGGAACGGGCTGAGGAAGATCTGGAGTACACATCCAACAAGTATTCCAAGGATGATATCGATCAATTAACCCGGCGGAGTTTTGACGCTGCGCGATCCCACACCCACACGCATCCCCACCAACATCGGCATGCGACCGAATTTGACAACGGTGAAGAGCATCGGCACAATTTTGAAGGGTTCAACGAAGGGTATGGGCATGTGATGTTCCTTCGCATTCCTGAATGGATACAGCCCGTCAGTATCGGCCCCGGGATCACGCAAAAAGGTACCGATAGTCCGCCCTTGTCGCAGGGAATCCAGCTTGCGCGTCAAATGGGCACCACGGTTATTTGGTGTCATAACCGGTGGGGTATGGAGGATATTCCCAATTGGCTCGCCGGACATCTCCATGCGAACAATATTTTCGACGGAGGAACACGCGGAAGCTACAAACACAGCTTCTATCGATACCTCAACGCCGGACTCAAAGTCCCCTTCTCGACCGGTACCGATTGGTTCATTTACGATTTTTCGCGCGTGTACATCGTGGCAGACCCGGGAACAATTACGAGTGAAAAGTACCTTAACTCCGAGGAATGGTTAGCCTATCTTGCCCGAGGCAGATCGTTTATCACGAACGGACCGATTTTGGAATTCACCGTCAACGGCCAACAGTTGGGCGACACGGTGCAACTCGCCCAAGCGGGAAAGGTCCATATCACCGGTAGAGCCGTTGGTCGGCAAGATTTTTCTCGGATCGAACTGATTCGTAACGGGAATATTGTTGACGCTAAGCCATCCCGTGCAACTGACGGGCATTTTGAAGCAAGGTTAGACGTCGACTTGGTGATCGACAAACCGTGTTGGTTGGCGCTGCGCACCCCTGCCCCGTCGGATCCCGAATACCCAGAGTTTCAACGCAAGACCCCGTTGAATGAGTACGGTCGCGAATTGTTTTCACATACGAGCGCAATCTATGTTGATATCGACGGTCGTAAGGTATTTGAAATTCCTGCGGCCGAGGATCTGATTAGGGAAATGGTTGACAATCAAAAGTTCATTCAAAGTAAGGGCACATTTGCCGACGACCAAGAGCGCGCTATGGTAATGCGTGTCTACGATGAGGGTATTTCCACTATGAAAGCACGTATTCGAACCAGTGGAATGGTTCAAGATTCGTTGCGGTCGAAAGAATAGCCATCTTGAGCGAGGCGTGATATAAGCGAGTCACTGCCACAAAGATCGTACGCCGTAGTGGCCCCAGAATGTCGGTTGTCGAGCAGGTGTTCTACGGCATACACGCACGGCATGATGGCCAATCGTTGGCCGTGTTCCGCTGACCATACCGTGGTCCAGGCGGAATTGCCGTCGATATCGGTGATGGCCGCCTTCACAGCCCCGGCGCGAGTGCCAAAAAGTCGGAAAGAGCTGGCGAGTCGAGCCGTCCAAGGGAGGATGCTGCGACCAAGCGTAGGTGCGATTCGCGATGTGGCTAAAAACAGCGCACTCACCAGTCGTGATTCAAAGGCGACTTTTACGGTGACGGAGCTTGCGCGAAAACGCTGCGGAAAAATGTCGTATTCAGGCGAATTAAAATTAAGCCCGATCGGTCGACCTAGTGCGGAAGGCAAATCGATCGATTCTGGGTCGCGAAATGCGCGGAGGTTTCCCTGCGGGGTTTCGAAGCGTGTCCCCAGCTGACCCGCCGCCGATTTCACCGCGGCGTATCCCTTCGGGTTATCACTACCAATGAAGAGGGTAACGCGAATCGTGGCGATCGGGCTGCGCATCCGCGGCAAGGCATCGCCAACGAGGCACCCAGACAATCCCGGGAGACTAGAGCATCCTACGGCCGCCACTACGCCTCGCTGTTGCAACACGTCGTGCCGACGCATGACTTGTTCGACATAGCCGCGGTTGTCGGCGATGTCGATATGATGGACTCCTACCGAAATGCATGCGTCCAACAGCGTTAGGCATTCCGCAGAAAACGGGCCGGTACAGTTGATGGCAACGTGGTGACCCTGGAGTGCCTTGACGCAGGAGTCTGTACTACTGACGTCCGCTTGTACGGAGTGATGTCGTGGGCCTAACCGTTCCGACAATTGTCGCGCCCGCTCGCGATCTCGTCCGGCAATTGTGACAGCATGGCCTCGTCGCACCAATTCTTCCGAAACATGTCTGCCGAAGACGCCGTAGCCACCGAATACCACTATTTTCTGGTCGGTGCGGAGTACATATTGTGCGGAAGAAATGGAAGGCTGTTCCGTCATCTAGTTGTTTCGCTTCCGCCGTAGTTCTTTGACCAACGGTAGCCAGCGGTACGGGACATTCTGAAAAGAGAAAATGCTGTCAAGTTGTGCTGCGTTTTTCCCCAAGGGGCCGTTGTCAATGTAGCCCAAGTAACAGTCAATTGGATCGCAAATTTGATAGTTCCATGGACCGCGTTCAATTTGCAATACGTACACATCGTCCTCAGTTGGCTCGTAGGAAAAGGCGTCGTAGAAGTCGACGATCAATTCGTTTGCGTCAGCTTGGTTGGCGAAGACGGAGCTCTCGGGAAGGTCGGTACGAGGGTGGGCTACGTCAAGTACCAGCACGATCTTACCCGCTGTATCGTTGCCACTATCGACCGTTAGCAGTAAATAATCGCCGTCTCTCGCCATAAAAATTGGATAGGTCGAACAGCGATGGGCGCGAAATTCCGGAAGCAGATTGGCGGTCAAGCTCATGATGGCCGAATTGGTTTCGCTACGGACAAAATAACAGCCTCGCCGACGGTTCCCCTGGAAGTCTTCGTAGACCACATGAGCACGATACGTCGATTGATAAAAATTCATACGTGCGAACTGCGGCACGTTGCCCGCTCCAAAGTTCTTGAGTCGTGAGACCGTGATCGACACAAACGCATAGCCACGGTACAGATCCAACTCGAATACATCGGGCACCAAGGGTCGAAGGGCATCCGGGTCGACTCGCACATTGATGCAAACGGCTTCCGACCAAAGCGTGTTCGCGGCAAATGGCAGCGACGGATCGGTGACGCGGAAGCGTCGCTCGTATTCGCTGGCGTTGGGAGTCAGCTGTGATTGGATACTGAGCAAGATCGAGTCGAGATGTTCCCGCCCGGCTTGTGTTACCTGCCATTGATCGCGAACACCGAAAAGCCAACCAGCCGCTTGGAGTTGCAATACGGGAATGTCATTCAGGTCGACCGAAAGCAGCTGGCTGAGTTCGGCCGTCGAAAGGCGTGAACGCTGATGACAGGCGGCGAGGACCGCTAAGCAGAGTTCTTCCTGCCGCTGTTCGTCAGAGGATTCGTGATTGTCGCCCACTTTTTGCCCGCCGGTGACGCTCAAGATATAAAATGCATCCAGGGACAAGCATCGCCAGTCCCCAGCCAAGGGCCAGCAAGTACCATTGAAACGGCTGCATGAATTTCGTAGCCGTTGCGAGGGCAATCAATAGGAACACGACCGCCAAGGCGACAAATCGTCCGTAGAAGACGAACCCCATCATGGCAAATCCGTAGCTGCTCGTTAGCGCAATCAACGGCCCGAAAAATCGCGGCGGCGTATCGGTTAGGTAAATCACCAGCGCTCCCGCCAACGTGACTACGATGAATGAACCCCAAATGCCATGGATCTGCCACTCCACGAAGCTGCGCGTGCCTCGGTCCCGATCTCCGCAAAGCAGAATGATTGTCATGTTGACAACTGCACCAATGGCGAGCGGCAAGAGGTACCAAAAAATGGGTAAGCCTCGCGGTTCAATCGCCCAACCAATGGAAGCGAAGGCGATTGAGTTGGAGATCGAGTGGAGCAGCCAAATCTTTCCCCAATTGTGTTCAACAAGATCTTCCTTGGTATTCTCGATCACACCGCGGATAATGTTGAGCGATTTTTCAGCTTGATCCCGATCCATTTCGTTGTTCGCTCGATTGCTAGGCCCGGCGATCGTTGTGAAAGTACCCGATTCTCACCGACGTCGTAAATTCCAGTCAATAATTATCAGCCACAGCGTAAAGAGCGCCATGACGACGCCCCCGAACGCGACGACACCAAGTTCATACCCGGCCATGGCTGCCCACGTCAGACCTAGGCCCGTTGTCCAGACCAGCCACCCCAGCCTATTTGCCGAAGGGGAGGAGAGCCCCGATCGACAGGCAAGCCAATTGAGCCAAAGTCCACCGAAGCAGTATAGTCCATTGGCGACGCTCGGGCTAAGCCATTGGTACAATCGATAGACATGCGCAATGCTGTCAGGTTGGACCGACGGCAATGCACAGCAAGCGGCCACCGATTCCCCCAGCAGGTCGCATACTACGCCGAGCGCAATCAGGCCGAGCGGGACGAGACCCGGTTGGCTCATGGTTCCATTCACTGAGAAGTTTCGCACCCAGGTACGGCAGAACCAAAGCAAACTGGTCGAGGCAAAGGGCCAGGTACTCCACGCCGCAACCCATAGTCCCCGATGGTCAGCAATCCATGCTCCGCGCAGCTCGGGGTGAGCTGACATCTCCGTCCCATCGCGAATGGCTAACTGAGTAAGGCAAGCGATGATGTGCAAAACAATCGTGACCCAAATCACTACAGGCAGTGAGTTGGGTGCGGGATGAGTGTACTGTGTACGTCGCCAAATCGCAGGGACGATCCAGAACGCTGCTGCCAACCCAGCAGCCATCGTAACAGCGGCAACTTGCCAGGCGAATGCATAGGCGAGGTAGAAAACCACCATCAAGACCACAGCACTCGTCCCATACCAGAGGCGTATTAAGTATTGCTCTCTCATGGAACTGAGCCACATCCGACAACGCTACGTTTTCTTATGAACTAAATTTGTATGCGAGAATGCTTGCCGTCAGATAACGTAAAACCAGTCAGAAGTATCGACCATCGGGTCGCCTCGTCGCGGGCATTTGTCACAGAGGTCTTCGCCCAAGAGTCGGTACGCCCACTGAATCGCTTGCATTGTGCTGGTCCACACCTGCGTCGACTCGGGAAAGATATGTTCGCGTCCGATCCGTTTGGGGATGTCCACATTATCGAAGACCTTAAGTAGGTCGTCTCGCACGCCACAAAGGGCGACGCGAATATTTCGCGTTTGCATGCGGGCGAGGAAGTGATCCAACAGATGTAGGCACACCGCATCCGGGTTGCGCACATGCTTGACTCGCAGTAGGACGATACGCGTGGACTCGGTTGCGGTCGTTTCGACACCATCCAGAATCTTTTCAAAATCGGGAGCCGAACCAAAGAATAGCTCCCCTTCCAGGTTGAATACCAACAGCCGGTCGCAGCGAGGATCGTCTGACACACGGTCCCGGACGGTTCGTTCAGGTGTAATTGTTAACTCAGTGCAATGTACCTGTGCGGCACGCGGGACGTAGAAGAGGAACGACAAAAAGACCCCAATCAAGATGCAAAATTCTATCGACACTAGAACTGCCGAAAGTGCAGTGGCAGCAACAATCATGGCGTCAAAGCGCGTGGCTTGCAAATGATATTTTAGTTGGTGACGGTCCACCATTCGCCATGCGGACATGACTAGGATCGCAGCCAGCGCTGGGCGGGGTATATATTCCGCAAAGGGAGCCAGTGCGAGAATTGTCAACGCTACCGCTGCAGCCGAAATTACCCCCGACCATTGCGTGGCCGCACCTGCCTGGTGATTGATATACGATCGTGTCAAGGATCCCGAACCAGGGAAACATTGAAAAAAGCTGCCTGTGAAATTGGCGAGCCCCTCGCTCAGGCACTGCTGGTTGATATCCAGCTTCTGGCGGGTTTTGGACGCCAGTGATTTCGCCATCGCAATTGCTTCCAACAATCCGAGTAAGCCGATCGCTAGCGCGCTCCCCGACAAGTCATGGACAAGGCTCCAATTCCATTTCGGTAGGCTAAAGGAGGGGAGTGAGCGTGGAATCGGTGGGATGAGGGCCACGGCTTTGAATCCCGCGAATGGCAGCCAGGCAGTGACGGCCGATAGGATCACAATTGCCAGTAGCAATTCAGGCAACCCGGCACGATACCGCCGATTCACCCACCGTAGAATTACCACGGTCACGATTGTTGCGGCACTCACCGTTAACGTCGGGAGATGGACCGTCCCCTGCGACCACGTGAGCCACAGTCGCCAAATAAAGTGATCGTGTGGGTCCCCCAAACTCGTGAAGCCCAGTAGATTCTTGACTTGATCGAGCAGTAATAGTGCCGAAGCGCCCAACGTGAAACCAACGATGACTGCATGAGAAATGTATCGCGATAGATCGCCGAGCCGACATAAGGTGATACCAATTTGAATGACACCGATCATCGTGGCCATTAAGATGGCTGCGTCGATGCGGACTTCGGCTGGTACGCCCGACAACGCACTTAATAGAGCGATGGAAATGGCGTTGGTCGGGCCATTGATGAGTTGTTTTGACGAGTCAAACAGTGCTCCGATCGCGGTCATGACGATGGCGGTGTAGAGCCCATATTCAACCGGCACGCCAAAAATGCTGGCATACGCCATCGCCTGGGGCACGGCGACTGCTGCGACGGTCAAGCCCGCGAACAGATCCCGCTGCAATAGACGGCCAGTGTAGCCTCGCAAGGAGTCGAGCGCCGGGACCCATTTGAAGAGTTTCTGTTGGGCGGACAGCGGCAAGGAGTCGGGGGGTGGGCCCGCGGTTACGGGTTGACTCATATCGCTGTCTTCTCCGCCATGCGGGCACTATTCCCAACCCGACCGTCGCACAAGATGTTGTTTCGAAAATCTAATTCAAATCGCCTACGATCACAACCGGACGTTGATCGCTACGAAGTCAGCGCAGCCGTAGACAGCAGGGATAAGGATCCAAGCATATCGGTGCCGAGGCTACTTGTCTGATTCCGGAACAGTGGGCTGCCACGGACCCTCAACGACGATGGCCTCACCGTCACCTGGCCACGGTGGCATCGTGATACCGATGGCCGTGACCGAGTGACTGCCGTGCGCACGGAATTGGAAACGAGTCCCCCAAGGGATTGTGAGACAAACGCCCGGCTCAAGTGGCACGATTTGTTCTTGAGGCCCCTGTTTACGCCACATCTCCCCCTGCCCCGCGAGAACGAACCAGATTTCCTCCACCGTTCGATGCATGACGGCCCGCGAGACTTGACCGGCCGGCAATTCAAAATGGGCCATGCCCCCGCCGGCGAGACCCAACAGAATGCGGACGTCGGAACCGTCTGGGGCGCGAACCGTGCGGTCCGGTGGAACCGGCATGGTAGAAAATAAACCACCCTTGTCTTGGAGCGAATCGTTCATGGCGGTCATTCTAGTGCTTTGGCAAACTTCAATACGAGAGGGCTCCATACTCCTTGGCCCGCCAGACCCAACACGCACACGCGTCGGGTTAGAAGGGTTAAGTGGACGAGTGCAATGCGTCCGGAGCCGTCCAAGGCCAACCCTAGCGTGACAACTTCGGAATGTGTCAACGCGAATGAGACAGTTTCCTGGTTGAATTAGAGAGCATTTTAGTGGAGGCTTCGCTGTTT
>JAQCHP010000012.1 GCA_027619595.1 Planctomycetota bacterium | reverse complement strand
CGGCGCAGTTTGTCAAAGAGCACGTCACAAAGCCGGTAGCAGCATTTATTGCCGGGCGCACTGCTCCGCCCGGAAAGCGAATGGGACATGCGGGTGCAATCATTTCTGGTGGGAAAGGGACGGCCGCTGAGAAAGTTGCCGCGCTAGAGGATGCAGGCATCGTCGTGGCGGAAAGCCCAGCCGATATGGGTGATGCGCTGCAACGCGCGATGAAGCGACGCAAATAGTCGGTCGCGTGGTCGGCCTTCACTGTGCATGGCGCTCGCCCGTCGAGTGGAAGGTGAATTGCCGCTGTGACCGCGCATGCCCCTGCCGGATAGGCCGTTCGTGTTCAGGGAGGGAATCGATGTCGAACGCGATGCAATGCATTTCGGCCCGCAATTTCCAAGCCGATCTTCGACGACTGGCGGTTGCCAATGCAGTCGCATGGAAACTTGTCGCGGCATGTTCCTTCTTCGTCGGCGTGGCACTATTGCTTCTCCTGCCGAACCGATGCTCCGCATCACGAGTCCCAACCGATCATGCCGATCTTTGGGATATCTGTTTCGTTCAGGAATATGCGTGGGCCGTAGGTGATCACGGCGTGATTTGGCATTCCAAAGATGCAGGCGCCACATGGAACCGTCAGAAGACATTGTCGGCGGCTCATTTGCGCGACGTGTGTTTTCTGGATCAACTCAACGGTTGGGTGGTGGGAACTTCGGTCGACACTGTCGGACACGCACATGGTGTTCTGTGGCAAACCTCCGATGGTGGCGAGACGTGGTCGCCTCAGTCGGTTCCCTTGTGGCCGGCAATGTGTGGCATCGCTATGAAAACCATCGAGCAGGGGTGGGCTTGGGGGAGTCCTGCTCCGGGCGTCCCCAGCGGAGTATTTTTTACGAAGGATGGCGGTCAGACGTGGCAATCTCTTCCGGGCTTGGCGCCCCACACTTGGTCGGCGGGAAGCTTAGATGCCAGTGGCGGGCTCCTGCTTGCGAGTCGCGGTGGTAGCCTCGCTCGTGCTACCAAGGTCAACGTTTCAATGCTTGGTACAAATGGCTATCCCATCGAGCATGGCACCGACTGTCGCGCCCACGTCCTGATCCCCGGTTCCGATTCGGCAAACGATTTGTGGCTCATCGCACGGGAATTCGGCCGGGTCGAACTCATGTCGGAAAATTCTTGGCGCGGACGCATTGTCGACCCTACGGTCAACTATCTGTGTGGCACTTTCAGGGGGACGAACGTGTGGCTGGGCGGTAGTCCCGGATCACAACTTTGGCATAGTCCAGATTTCGGGCGCACTTGGTCGCGGGTACCCACCGGTTGGAATTTGCCAATTCACGCCATGGCGTTTTCTGCGGATCAAGTGGGGTGTTTTGTCAGTGCATTGGGGAATATCTTGCGTACCACCGATGGTGGCAAGACGTGGAAGCGAGTTTTGGGGGGGCACGACCGGATCGCCGTCTTGGCCGTGGTGCCATCCGCGGCCGATGTTCCTTGGGAGCTGTTAGCGGATGTCGCTGCATCGGACTATCTAGCACGCGTCGTCACTTGGTGCGCTCCGGCCGACCACGCCGAGGAAATTACGCACGCATTGCATGCCGCGTCTTTGCGTACTGGTGCCACGGCTGGTGAGATGGGGCAAAGATGGCGATTGCCCGTCAGTTCTTTCTCTTTGCCAACCGGAGCCGTGCAAAATCAATTCCCAGGCGACGAAAGTTCAACGCTCAACGTGGTCCTGTCCGAAACGATCGCACAAGCCATCCGCCAGTGGCGGCCTTCGGCCATGGTAACGGTCGGTGCCACCGTGCCCAACGCACTAGCCACGCTCACCGAACAATCGCTACACCGGTCGATTGAGCTGGCGGCACTCGACATTCCGTCTCTGCAGTCTGCCGGCCAATTGACCCCGTGGAAGGTAAGCGAATTGTGGACGCAATGCCCCTGTGACGAACCGTCGGCAACCGTGCGCGTAACGCGACAGCAACTTCGACCTCTGTATGAGGACACCGTAGGGGGCGCATCGGACGCAGCCCGCCTGATGCTGCGAAATGCTTCCCGATCGGAATCGGGACATGACATGGCTTGCTTCCGCCGCGTCGTGCCAAGTGCAACACCGCACGGGGCAAAGCGGATGCTTGAAGGTGTGGCCTTAGCCCGAGGCGCATCGGGTCGACTCCCTGCACCTCCATTGAGCGATCGTGATCCTCGCGAGTGGCACGAGCGCGTTACTTCGCAACGTAACGCCCACGCGCTCCTTTCGAAGCTGGTCTCCCGTGCGGAATTGGAGAAAATCGACGAATCGGCCACGCAGATCGCCGCATGGAATCATCTATTGCAAGCCGCTGAACCGCTGAACCCGTTGGACGCCGGACCGTTTCTGTATCGACTCGGTTTGGAATACCAACGCCAAGGTGCAGCTGAATTAGCCGTGGAAACCATGCGAGGAATTGTGCGCACCGGCGATAACCACGGGTATGCAAGGCCAGCGCTTGAATGGCTTTGGCGTTGGGAAACCAGCGCCGAAGCGCAATTCTTAACTGCCATGCAAACCCAAAAACGGCAGGATCTGTCGACGCCAAACAATCCGCCGTCAACTGGATCGTCGCGAGTTATTTCCCCACAAAACGCTGCGTTCTGGCCGACTCAGTTGATGAAGCTCGGTCGGCAGCGGTTTGCCGATTGGGATTCCGATCCCCAAGTTCGCTTATCGTATGCTGCGTGGTTTCGTGGTCAGGATACCGCCGCGCGCGACAGGCCGTCGCTGGATAACCTGCAATTGCCATTCAGCAGCCCATGGAAATCGATGGTGTCTGCCGAACGTTGGATCGAAACCGGACGTGGTTTGCCACCCTGGCCCTTGCTCCCATTCCGTACCTTGGCCGAGCGTCCGCTCCTGGATGGAAAGTTGCAAGATAAATGTTGGTCCACAGCAGCGATCATTCCACTCGTAAGTACATCTTCCGATCTGCCGCAAGATCCCAGTCGACTGCTGTTGACAGGAGATCAAGAGTTTTTGTATCTGGCCATTGAGTGTCCCCGCGCCCCCGGATATGAATACCTACCGCCAACACGCGATCGGACCCGCGATCCGGATCTGCGTGGGAGTGATCGAGTGGAACTCTTTCTCGACGTGAATCGCGATTATCTATCTGCCTGGAAATTAGTGCTGGACTATCGTGGGTCGGTGGGTGAATCGCTATTGGGTAGTCCGTCGTGGAACCCTTCGTGGTTCGTGGCTGCTGACGGCGACGATCAAAATTGGCGCGTGGAAGCAGCAATCCCTTGGAAGGAACTCGGTGCAACGAGTCCCAGTTCGCCGTGGGTTGTCGGTGCCGTGCGGGCCGTGCCGGAACGCGACGTGCAGACGAGTCAGCCAGCAATCCAGTGGAACGGAGAGTACATTGGCTTGAACCTACTGCAGTTCAATTGATTTTCTGTTTCCTGCCTTCGCACGTTCTTGGGTGGCTTTGATGTTCCTCATCGGATTGGATGAAGCAGGCTACGGTCCCAACTTGGGGCCTCTCGTGATCGGAGCGAGCGTCTGGCGTGTCCAGCAAGCCACTCAAGCAACTGATCTCTACGATTCACTGAAGGCAGTTGTCCGTCGCACCTTGACCGACGTCGACACGCCTGCCCCTTCGTCAGACCGTATTGTGATCGCCGATTCCAAGACGATTCACTCATCCCAACAAGGATTGCTCCGGTTAGAGCACGAAGTCCTGCCCGTCGCGGCGGTGGCCAATACCGTCGATTTTCCACGGTCGCAAGTCGATTTCTTGAACGGATGGGATCCAACGGGGGTCGACGCTCGACGTGAGTTACCTTGGTACGCAGATTGGCATCAGCGGCTCCCGGTGCAAGCCAACTTGTCGGAATTGCATCATCGGTCCCAGAGATTCCGCCAGGGACTCGCGGATGTCGGCATCGAACTGCTCACCGTACACGTGCGGAGCCTCGAGCCACGTCAGTTCAATCTACAGGTAGCGAAATACCAATCCAAAGGAGCCGTACTCTCGTTGAATTCGCTGCAGCTGTTGCGCGACCTATTGGAACAGTTCATAGGTGAATCGGCCGTTGTTGTTTGTGATAAACACGGTGGGCGGAATCAGTATGCCAATTTCCTACAGGATGTCTTCGAGTTACCGCAGGTGCAAATACTGGGCGAGTCGCGTGCATCCAGCCGCTATCGTTTTCAGTATAAGTCGAATACCGTGGAAGTTGAATTTCGTACTCAGGGTGAGACGATATTGCCTACGGCGTTGGCTTCTATGTGTGCCAAATATCACCGAGAGTTAGCCATGCTGGCTTGGAATCAGTTCTGGTGCGGACGTCTCACGGGGCTGCGCCCCACAGCGGGCTATCCGCTGGACGCAAAACGCTTTTTCGCGGCGATCGAATCGCATTTGCCCGGTTTGCAGATCGGACGCGCTTCGGTGTGGCGCGAACGTTAGGATACGGTCGAACTACCAAACCATTTCGTATCCCGCCGAGAGTCCGTGAAGAAGCAGTCCACTTTCGATGTTAAAGGGACCGAAAGAGTTTCCGAGTGAAATATTCGGCGTGGCCATTGCCAATCCTGACAGGTAAATGGCATCGTACGAAACCCGAAGGGCCAACTGCAGGAACAGGATGTAGGTGGCATACGCACCGGTTTCGCCCAAGAACGTCAGGTGCTCATCGTGCAGTTCTTCACGGAAAGTAACTCTGTTGGTGGCCGTAGAAGAAATGCCTTCGACGCCATCGTACAGACTGTTGCGACGTGAGAAGTTGACAAGTCCGCCCAGTTTGCCCTTCAGCCCCATACTCCAGTTGTGGTGCCGCTCTGTGATCTGGCCGCCGATCTGAAAGCCCACGAGTCGATTGTTGAGCCGCACTTCGTACAAGCCCCGGTCAAGGCGGTCGATGCCGGTGCCTGTTCCAGCTGAGGTGTAGAGGAACGATTCGTTGAGGGTCGTGCCACGAAATCCCGCGAATACCGACTTGATTTGGCTAGAGCTTGCGAATCGGACCCACGCACCATCGGGCTGCAGTGCAGCTCGATCACGTGCTGGCCGCCCGAGCAGTCGATAATTGAGTTCATAGTTATTAAAGTCGGCCGCATAATTGATGGTGTGATTGTCCGTCGTCGTAAATCCCGGGACATTGATCAACTGTGCAACAATACCCGTGTCGCGTATTCGAGTCCGTGTGTCTATCGTCAAGGGATCGCCCGCCAACACTGTGGAGACTCGGTTCGTGAGTATTGGGGAAACGGCGTTGTTGAATTGGACATCGCGGATCGTGTGTGAGTTGTCCCAATTAAAAAGACCCAGGAAGGATAATTCTACCGAGTGTTGTCGCTTTGCAGTGTCGATGCCGATAATTCGGCCAAGTGTGGCACGCATACCCGGTTGAAATCGCAGTGGCGCTGAAGACATATTGAGGCTATGCAGTGTCGCTGCGTTCCCTTCATACGCTCGCGCAATGGCGCGGTCCTTCATGATCGAACGAACCAAAATGGTGGCATCTTGTTGGAAGTACCATTGCCCACGCATGTACATCGATCCGGTACTGTAGATTTCGTGGACGCCCGTTGGTTCAGCAATGTTTGCGCCGAGTGCGTCATTGAACGCGCCATCAAACGGGATTGGTTGGTCGAGTTCGAACAGCGGTTCTGCGTTGATATCATCTGCTGACGGAATGGACGAAAATTCCGGTGTTGGCAGTGATTCTAAATCCGAACTTGGTCCAATTCGCATCTCCTGGCCGGCCGGGGGCGGTTCCGATAAGGCCGTGCCCATTGCCTGCGACAGCGAAATGTCACCAGCAGTTTGCGCTACCCGACTGCGGGGACTCGGTTGGGCGGAAACCGGTGCGTTCCATCCGCCCACAATTCCCAGCAGCACAAATATGTAAGCCCTAGTTCTCATGGCATTCGCTTCTCTACGGACCAAAAGCTGGAATGAGCCCAATCTGCCGGTGTCCGGCGTAAGGGTTCATCGGCCACGTCAGGATCGATACAATAGAAATAATCTTCGGGACCGTTATTTTTGTGCTAATCCCCCCATCTTTTCCTGGTCGGTTGTCGTGCGTCTGCCCGCATTTTTGCGTACATGCTACTCGCGGTAACCGACTTTGATGCCCGGGGCCATTTAGCACTCTGCCTCGCTGATAGGCCGTTTTTGCTCGACCCAGGGCCGAACCGCTCGTGGTCGGCAATGCGGCAGGTTCCGCCGAGGACGTCAAGGGCTAAACAGAGGCGGAATCCTCTGTTAGGATGCTGGTTCGAACGCACCTCTTTTTCCTTCTCGAAGGCATGGAAATCATGGCCGGCATAGACATATACCAACCCTGTCCTGGTGGATGCGGGAAAAAAATCAAGTTTTGTTGCTCCAAGGACCTAACTCAGGATCTGGAACGCCTCTATCGCATGATGGCCGGAGAGCAGCTGCAGGCTGCCCGTGACCGGCTGGACCACCTTCTCCGGCAATATCCCGGCAGAAACTGCCTTTTAGCCCTCCAGGTTGATGTCGCTGCGAGCCTGGCGGACGTGCAGCTGCTCCAGAAGGCCATCCTAGAGTTCGTCGACGCCGCGCCGACCAATCCACTGGCGAGAAGCTATCAGGCGATGCTGGCAGTTCCACACGGCGCGTTTGCCGTGATGGAGACTTTGGAAAAGGGAATGCTGACGGAGAATTCGGATTTACCCGTCCTATTTGCGGAGAATCTCGTCAAGTTATCCCGGATTCTCGCCGATCGTCGCTCCATTTTGCCCGCTCTCGCCCTGTTGCGACTCTCCTACCACTATTGCCGAGACGAGATCGCTGAACGGGACGAGTTTCTCTACGCGATGGAACGCAGTGCGACAATCCCACTGATGGAACGATACGATTGGCCGCTCGATCCCCTGCCGGAGAAAGTATCGTGGCGAAACGAGATGCAGATGGTCTACGCAGCCATTGGCCGTGGAGCTTGGTGTTGGGCGGTCGACTATTTAGAAAAAATGACGCTGCGGGTACTCGACCAACCGCTGCTCTTGAAGGCTTTAGGGCTTTGTCAAGCTTGGGTCGATCAACGTGCCGATGCAGCCGCCACATTCCGGAAGTATTCGCAACTCCGGTTGGTCAGCGAAGCGGATTCGCTTTGGGGCGAGGTCATGTCCCAACAACTGACGCCGCCAGATGCGGGTGCCACGTATGACGTTGTCAAACGTGAATATGAGGTGCACGATATCGAAGGCCTATTGGAATCGTTTCGGCTCAGTCCAGTTCTCGTCCGTCAAAGTGAGAACCGTCGATCGCTGGCCGACGAAAACGGTGTCTTACCGCGGGCCGTGTATAGCGTGATCGATCGACCCCTGAATCGCGATGCGGTCGAGGCGAATTGGAACGACATCCCGCTCGTCGAAGGACTTGTCGCCGTTTACGGGCGAGAGACCGATCGACCGGCGCGAGTTGTATTTCGGTGGGTGCGCGATGAGCAGTTCGAAGTGAGTATTCAGCCGCTCGTGGAGATGATGGCGGCCTTTGTGAGGCCCGAGTTTTCGGAACTCACCGAAGGGGCCGTTCCGGTTGCCGAGCATATCTTGCAGGTATTTCCGATGATGCCGCCACGGTTGAGTCCCATAACTTGCCAGGAGGTCATGCGGGATATTCGTGATCACGTCGTGCTCGAGCGCTGGAAAAAGACGCCCTTGCCCAGTCTACAAAACCGCACGCCTGCTGAAGTGGCTCAGGGCGGTAAGCAAGGAGTACGTGTAGTTGCGGCGGCTATCAAACTGTTAGAAGTTGAATCAGTTTCCAGTCTGCATACAAACTTTGAACACCTGCGCGCTTCCCTCGGAATCCCTGTAGAGATGCCCATTCGGATTGATAACGACGAAGCGCCAAACATCACTCCGATCGATTTCAACCGAATCGAAATCGACGGTTTGTCGAATGAGATCTTGGTTTCTTTGTTTTCTATCGCCCGTCACTACCGCATGTTAGCGTCGATGCGTCGCTTCGCTCTCGAACTATTGAATCGCGAAGCAAACAACGGGCGCATCGATGGTGTGACATGGGAGGATATCTACGCAGCACTCACCAACACGACGCAGGATCTTGACGAGTCGCTCCAGTGGGTCAACAAGGCCAGACAACGAGCGGTGGCGGAAGGTGTGTCGCCAGCGCAGTGGCTGGTATTGGAACTTTCGTTGCGATTTGAGCGGCGTGAAATGAACGAGGCGGAGCGTCTACTACGTGAAATTGAACGTCGACACATACGTGAGCCGGGCGTGGAAGAGATGGTGCAACAGGTCCTTTCTGGGATCCGTTCGAGTATGTCAGAAGAGGTCGTTGACCCTGAACTGATCGATACGCAGGATGCCGACCGTCCAGCCAATTTATGGACACCCGACGCAGGTGAACCGGCTGTGCCACAATCGGCAGCGGGTGGAAGCTCGTCCAAACTATGGCTACCCGGTTCGCCCGAGTAAGGTTCACGTCGAATGAAGTCTACCCACGACGAATTGCATATGTCGCGGGCCTTGTCCCTGGCCGCTCGCGGTCGGGGATACGCTGAACCTAATCCGCTCGTAGGGTGTGTAATCGTTCAGGATGAGCACGTTGTGGCAGAGGGGTGGCACGCTTCCTTCGGCGGTCCGCACGCCGAAATTGCCGCTCTGCAGAATGCGACGCAATCGGTCCGCGGTGGGACGCTCTACGTTAATCTCGAGCCCTGTTGTCATTATGGAAAGACACCGCCCTGCACCGAGGCAATTATTAAGTCGGGAGTCCGTCGCGTGGTCGCGGCGATGCAGGATCCGTTTCCTGACGTCGCTGGACGTGGTTTTTCCCTGCTGCAAGCCGCCGGAATTGTCGTCGAAATGGGCGTTTGCCAACGAGAAGCTCGCGGTCTCAACGCCCCGTTTGTGAAACGTGTAACCAAAAAGCTGCCCTGGGTGATCGCCAAATGGGCGATGACCGCCGATGGAAAAATTGCCGCACGAGACCGCAGCAGTCAGTGGATTTCCAATTCACTTTCCCGAGCCTATGTCCATCAGCTACGCGGATCTGTCGATGCGATTGTAATTGGCGTGGAGACCGCAATCGACGACGATCCACTCCTGACAGCCCGACCGGTCGGCCCGCGTACTGCCTTACGTGTGATCCTCGATCGACACGCCCGTTTGCCACTCAACGGGAAACTCGTCACAACGGCGGGCGAATTCCCCACGCTGGTCATGGTCGACTCCGAAGCCTCGCATGACGCCTGCCTGGAATTGCAGAATAAAGGCTGTGAGGTCGTTGTATTAAAGTCTCACTTGTCCGAGCAACAGATACACGAAACTTTGACCCTCTTGGCCGACCGAGGCGCTACAAACGTGCTGTTGGAAGGTGGGGCGCGATTGTCAGGAAGCTTCTGGGATGCCCAAGCGATCGATGAGGTCCATATATTTGTTGCTCCACTATTGATCGGCGGCCAACAGGCTATTTCCCCTTTGGCTGGAGTAGGTCGAACTCCCATGTCTTCCGCGATACGAATCGTCGACCTAGCAACCAACACGCTGGATGGCGATATTCATCTTACGGGGCGGATTGACTGGGAAGCAGCAGGCTCTGAACAAGATATATCGAACTGATATATCACGAGTACCCCTGGGACTGAGGGAACGTTCTACAAGTTCCCGGCGGTTCCTGAGCCTACCGCCACGTCCTTGTTAGGGCCGGCAGTGGTGTTTGGCTTGCCGTGGATTGGCCGGACGAATCGGAGAATTCGGTAAATCCGGACTTTCGCTCAATTGTAAAGCCTATGTCGATCAGCCTGTGGTGGGACCTGAGTCGGACGTACTGACCTAGATTTCAGTATCCTCCATGACTTTCGTGTTACCGTGATTAGGACTGGGCAAAGCCAATGTCAGTGAGTGTTTCTCGATTCCGCTGGGTCCTGTTGGCAGCGCAAGTCCTGTGGGTGGCCACTGCCAGCGCACAGGAATTTACGCTATCCCTGTCCCTCAAGGGGAAACGTATTGAAGGTTTTCCATTACAAACGGATCAGCAAACCGTGCGTCTCTTGGGCCGCGATGGTGCGTTGTGGCAGTTTGCACCCACTGCGGCTACCAATTTTTCGCATGTGTCGGACGTTTTTGACAGCTACTCAGCAGCAGAACTCAAGACACAACTAGTCGAAGAGTTTGGTAAGTCATTCGACGTCTCAGGCACTGGCAACTACCTCGTCGTGCATCCTGTCGGGCAAAAAGCGATCTGGGCTCAGCGATTTGAAGATATGCATCGTGAAATGGTTTTCTATTTTACGGCGCGCAGAATCGAAATGGAAAAGCCAAAGTTCCCGCTGATTGCCGTGGTGCTACCAACGCAAACGGCCTTCATGAAATATGCTCGACAGCTCGGCATGGGCAACTTGGACAGCAACACCATGGGGGTTTACCATCTTGTGTCGAATCGTGTTCTGGTATTCGATACGGGGGATGCCGGTGGAGATCCCGATTGGGAACAAGATTACTCGGTCGTCATTCACGAAACGGCCCATCAGACTGCCTACAATACGGGAATCCATTCAAGATTTGGAACCACGCCCGTTTGGGTCGTCGAGGGAGTAGGTACTTTGTTCGAGGCACGCGGCGTGCACAACTCGCATCGATATCGTGAATTGTCCGATCGCATCAATCAATATCGATTCAAGGAGTTCATGAAATTATTGCCCAGTCGGCCGGAGAATACATTATCGCACTTGATCGCGGATGATAAGTTGTTTAACGTGAATTGGCGGGCAGCGTACGCGAACGCCTGGGCATTGACGTTCTATTTGAGCGAACGCGAAACAGCGAGATACGCCGAATATCTCCAGAAGACGGCCCGGCGGCCTGCCTTCACACCCTACGAACCTGCGGAGCGTCTTAAAGACTTTACCGATGTTTTCGGTTCGGATCTCAAGATGTTCGACCTACGCATGGTACGCTATATCTCGTCGATTCAACCGTGATGCGTGATTAGGGCGTAATGCGACGAGGCGGTGACTTTCGCCCCGCAATAAGCTCCGCCACATTGTCCAGCACTGCCGACAAGGCGATGCCAGCGGGCGATGCAAGGTACTTGGAGGACCATTGCGGTGAGAACCTGCTCTTGAATTCGCGCACATCTTGATAATTCGAAAAGTGTTCCGAATGCTGGAACGTGAGCGCAGCAATTTCTTGCCATAGCGGATCGTCGGGCGACGACTCCGTCGCTGCCAGCGGGGCCAGTCCTAAATTGAACCACCGATATCCATGCTGCTTGCCCCACAGGATCAGCTCGATAAAAAGAAATTCCATCGTGGGTTGGTCCGTTCCTGGATCGCATCGCACCAAATCGATCGAGAGTTCCTCTTTTCCAGCACCGAGCCAAAGATCAGCAAACCCAATAATCACACCGTGGTGCCGAACGACCGCCACAGGGCAGGAAGCAAAATACGATTCGTCAAAATAGCCCAGAGAAAAGCCTTTTTCTTGTTGCTGTTTTCCTACCAGCCAAAGGTCGGAAATTTCCCGCAATCTTGGGAGAATGGCCGCCACATGCGGGGGCTCCACGATCGCTAACTCGCAACCTAAGGCAGACAATTTTTCTCGCAGTTGCCGGTGGCGGTCGCGGAACGGGTGGGACAGGTCGAATGCCGCCAGGTCGACACGCGCTTCTTCCCCAATCTTGATCAACGACATCCCCATGTCGACGTAAGTGGAGACATGCTCCTCGCCGACTTGATAAAAGGCCGGCCAATGGCCACTGAGGTCGCTCAATTCCGCCAGTTCCCACGCAAGTTCTTGGACCGCTTCCGGTGAGCCAATCGGGTCGCCCATGGCGATGTAGCTGTTATTGGCCATTCCGTACATGACAAACGCTGTACGTTCCGAGTTGAACAGCAGGTGTTTATCTCCCAACAGGGCTAAGTGGCTGGCGGTGTGTGTGGAATTGTCAGCGATGTTGTGCGCATGTTCAAGGTCCTGGGCAGTCGGCATATCGGGGAGCCGAACGGGCGGTTTCAGCAACCGTACGGAGACCACCATCGCACCCGTGAAAACTGCTGCCAATAAGGCTCGCATCGAACGCGATACAAAACCATCCAGAGAAATCTGCCACCACAACTCATGTGTATATGCCGTGTGCGAGTTCTTATAGGAAAAGTACATGAGCCAGAGCGAACACAAGAGTACACAGGCGATAGCTACAAGCCAGCGAGGAGTAAAGCGTTCAGTGAGCAAACTTCCCTGCCGGAAGAAAATGCTTCGACTTGGAATTAACGCCAGCAGCACGAGGCTGAGAATGACCGCCTCCTCAATGTCGAATCCCTTGACAATCGAAGTGGCGATTCCCACGGGTAACAGGGCACAAGTGACCGCATAGGCCGTACGGATTCGTCGCTGTATGCCGCGAGCCAGCAGTATCAGCAGAACGCCCGCGATGCTCCCGAGGAGATGCGAAGTTTCAATCGCCCAGAGTGGCAAAACGTTTCCCAAAAGTGCCATTCGAGTGGCGGATGCCGGAGTGGTCGATGAGAAGAGTAATAACGAGCCCGAAATGAAGATACATAATGCCAGAACTGTGGGTGCAATCGTGGGCGACCAACGACCGAATACCGACAATGCTCGGGCAGCGTGCTTGCCGTGTAACGACAATTCATGGGATGTGAGCAGAATGAGACCAAGTGCCAATGGCAATAAATAGTAGATCACGCGGTAGGCCAGCATCGCACTGATAACACCCTGTGGCTCAGACGGATCTAACAGGACGACAATGACTAACTCGAGAACTCCCAGACCGCCCGGCACTTGACTCATCAGGCCAGCGATAATCGCTAATACGTAGATGCACACAAAATGGGGAAAGTCCGTCTGCACAGAATTGGGTAGGAGCAGGTACGGGACCGCCGCAGCGACGAGAATGTCAATCGTGGCCACAATGTACTGAAGGATGGAAAGACCGACCGGGGGTGGATAAAACTCCCACCGACCAATGCGGAGCACCCCCCGCCACCCGGCGCAAATTGCAAGATATCCCAGGGCTGGTACCGCCAAGATGGCCCCGAGCGGACGCGTATTGGTAAGAAATAGCCCCAATCGTGGGGGGATTTGCAGTGGGTGCACCAAGAACAAGACGCTCGCCAAGGCAAACAGGCCAATCCAAAAAGTGACGCCCAGGATGAGCACCAACTTCATGACGTCAACAGCTGACAGTCCCCACGAAGAATAAAGTCGATACCGAATCGTGGCACCGCCAAACAACGTGCCAAAGTTGTTGCCAATCGCGTACCCCAAAAACGAAGCCAAGGCGACCCGCACAAGTTGCAGCGAATGGCCAATGTAACGGACGCCCAAGACGTCGTAGAAAATCAGGATCAGGTAGTTAAGGACCGTTAGGCCCAAGGCCAACCAGACCCGTCGCGCCGGAATCTGTTGCAGGCCGTCCAGAAAGTCCTGCAAATGGTACTTGTCGAGTTCTCGCTGCAGCAGCAGCAGTGACCCAACCAGCATGGCCAGGACGAAGAGCGGCCCAGCCAGCCGCGCGATTCCCCTTGGATTCGTCGCGGACGTGTCTCCCATGGCTTTCCGGTTCGTGCAGAATGAAACAAGTGATCCAAAACATTACACAGTAACGGTGCTGCGCAGTGTGGGGGGTGCGCAGTGTGGGTGCTGCGCAGTGTGGGTGCTGCGCAGCAGTACTGTGTAGCAGCGGCAGACCACTTGTCCGCCGAACAGCACGATAACCTCCGGCACCGTCCGCCGCGATACCCTCCCTGGGAGAATCGAAAAAAAAATGCCCACTCGAATCCAGTCCGAGTCGCTTCAAGTCGCTCCGTGACTCGGTCCACTGGAATCGCCGCGCGGAAATAGGCGATTTTGCACCCAATTCAGGCCAGATTTGCACTATACGGTCGCCGCAGCCACGATCGGGAACTGGTGGGGCTCCTGAACGGGGGGAGACGAAGTACGCTCGCCCAATTCGATTTCATCCAATAGAGCCATGAATTCAGCCTGGCGACGCACGGCGTTTTCCGCTCGACGCTTCCATTCTAAGCTGGTCCACGCCCGACGGATTTCCTGGCATTCACTTCGAATAACTTGAGGTCCGGGAATTTGCAGCGATACCATAAAACACCCCTCTTGCTTGCTCTGTAACCGACGGGCATTCTACGAACACATCTTAAAAAAAGTTCGTAGCCTACGGCAACCATTTAGCAGCAAAATTCATGCCATGAGGGCTGTCTAGCAGGATGTCAAGCCGCTGGTTCCGCTCCGGCGACGTAGGGTGCCAGCGAGCAAAGTGACCAAGGGTAACGTGAGAGCCATCGTGGATGGTTCGGGTACTGAGGCCAAGTGATTCGAATCGCCCGTCCAATCGCCGAATACCAAAGCAAGATCCGCACCGTCCACGATGCCGTCTCCGGTGCAATCCCCGACGCCACTTCCGGCCCAATTGTTGAAGAGCATCGCCACGTCGGCTCCGTCAATCGATCCATCGCCATTGAGGTCGGTATCGCCGGCACCGATGAACAGGTTCTTGGCGACAAGAAATGCATTCTTCCCGATTTCGCTCCCCATGATCCGTGCGGGAAAATCGTCAAAAGAGGGATGGATACCGCCCCATAGCCGCGATATGCCCGCCTCATCTGCCGCATCGAAATAACTTGTCCACTGCAGTTTGACCGTGCCTGAGGGACCATCTTCAAACTTCAGGAAGTCGGTGTTGAACTGAGCTTCCATAAGGCCCCCTGGGAAATAGGGGCTGCCCGTAATCCCCGCCAGCACTTCGGCGGCCGAGCGACTGAACGTACTGTGCCCGGAAACATAGCCCGGGAAGGCCGGAGTTACGAAAGTTTCCATTTGGTACGGCAACCAGCTAGTTGCCAAAATCCAATCCGTCGTTCCAACTTCGTTTGTTGGATTCTCTGGGACGCCGTTCCAGGTTTTGATGGCAACCTTTCCCACGAGGTTGGCTTCGGTGAATTCCGCAAAGGCAAAGAAGTCTCCAAAGCTATCCACGTTGGCTTGATCGTACACGTTACGGTGTCGCCCACCCGGCGCGATCGATTCCGCTGTGATGAGTTCTATCAATTCAGTTTCAAGTGGCAGACCATCCGGACTAAAAGACGGAAGTAATGCATTGGAGGATTGCCCTTGACTCCCCATGTAACGCACCATGGTGATCGGCCGCGCGGAGTCGTACGCTCGTTTGGCACCCCATGCGGCAATGGCAGCATCGTGGGTGGCGCCATTGAGAGCTAGGTACGTCTTAACGTCCCATTCTAAGTTGGTGATGACAGGACCGGTCCCCCCAATTTTTTTTGCGACGAGGGCGCTGTCGGCGACTTGATTGGCGATCACGTTCCAATGACCCGGTGGTGTCTCGGAATGAGGGCCATCGGCCCAATACTCGGCCAAGACACGGGCATGGTCGGCCTGTTTCACAAACTGATCCACAAACGGTGCGCCCGTGATAGGGTTAACCGCGTGCCCTAGATTCGTGTGGGTACCGAGTGGCCGGTTGCCATATACGCGGGGGGAAATATTGATGAGCTGCGCCCCCGCGCCCTGCTGTGGATTCAGTGAAGCCGATTTTCGAATCATATCCATGACGCCCGCCCGATAGGCTGCGTCACCGACCCCATTGAGTTGCGGCGGAGGACCTGGGTCGACGCTCGACCAACTGTGCGGTCCAGTCGACTTTAACGCAAACGTTGTGACGGGGCCCCAATGGGGAGCTATGTACGCTTGCAGATCGGACGGCTGGACTTGACCGTTTTTAGACGTGAGGTTGTTGATGTACAGAGGTTGCCAACGATTCGGGTCGGTGAGCGGAGTATTGGCTTGGTTCGTGGCGGTGGGAAAACCTGAGATCATCGGCGTATTCACCGACGCGTATCCTGAATTGTCGGCGTAGTTATTGGACTCATTCGATCCATCATTCAGGGTCTGATTAAGTATCTGCTGGGCAATCCGATTGCCAACCGCAGCCGGCGAGCTTCCCACGGTCGTTGTAACGTTTTTGTTATAGCCTTGACTCGCGAGGAGATTGTCAAAAATTGTCTGGGATGCCGCTGCGCTCGCGGAAAGTGTATAGCGATCCGATAAAACACGATAAGCGGCGTAGCTGACCGCTTCATTGCGAGCTGCTTCGACGTCCCCCGCAACATTCTTTTCACCCACGAAACTCCCTTTCGCGGTAGCGTCGAATGAGGCCCAGGCATCGTACATGGCGGCAGAGACGTGGTAGAGATTACGTGCGTGAACGGGAGGCCGAGGCGTGTCGATCCGGATGGCACTCAGGATGGCCTCATTCCACCTGCGGGCAGCCGATTGTTGGGCGTTGACGCTACCCAACGAACAACAGATCCCGAGCGCAACTACGAACGACCAGCTTGCGACTCGATACCAACTGGTCGGGGAAATTCGGCGTGTGCGAGTCTTGGTCGACTTAGACGATTGTTCCATCTTCATGCTCTGCTTCTCGGTAGTAGACCCTGTGACCGATTATCGTAACTTACCTACGCCGCTCTTGGTGCGTTACCTTCTTGCGAGATTCGTCCACAGCGCCCGTGGGCCATCTCCATAGCAACCGTTGCGTTGCCTCATTTCGCGAGCACAACCCGCATGCTTTCCATTTGAGTCGAACGGTCCTTCGTGGTCAAGAATTTGACACGCTTTCGGCGGAATAGAGTACACTTCCGGCGAAATAATTGCTGCCACCGCTATCTTTGCCCCTCGACCTTCTTAACTAGCTCTGGGCTGATATTCCAGAAAATCGTAACCCGCACCTACTATCTCGCAATTTTCCGGATTCTTCTTTTTGGCAAAGTTTTCGAAAATTTTGCCTGTCACGTGTTCGGTTTCGGGCGTCCTTTGCGTCGTGGTGATAAGCGGCAAAGGTTTGTGATCGTTTTCCGGGGATTTGTTGACAGGAGCTGTGCCCATGAACCAACCCAAATTGCCATCGCTACGGTACAGGCTCTCCGACTTAAAGGGTGAGCTGGACCGCCTGCAAAGGCACGTCGAACAGCTTGAGACGGGGCTCGATGACTTGGAACGCCAGCCGAGTCACCGTGATTTTCCGGCGCCGCATCCGAATGCGACGAAAAGTGACCGTCCGCAGCCGGCGAAAAGTTCCCCAGGTGGTCCCGACCGTCCCAAGAAACATCTTCCGTCACCACAAAAAGTCTCGACACCACCTGGATTCAAGAGCGCGGAAGAGTCGACTGGCCAAACGATCCGCATCCAATTGAACCGTTTGACTCAATCTCGACGCTCGAACCAGAGACGTCGCTCGCGCCTGGTCGTCCCTTGGCTCGTGGCTGCCGCCCAGTACGTTAAACGGCGCTGGTCAGAGAAAAGCAACAAGAGCTGGGTGGTCAGCATCATGTTGCACGCCAGTATTCTTGTGATTCTTGCCTGTTGGACGATCACAAGTCGAGGCGAACTCAATCCGGTCAACCTCTTGCTGCAGGCGGCACATTCTGAGCCATTGGAGCTAGCCGTTGTCGAGTTCGCGACAATCGAGCAACCACAACTACCCGAGATTCCCGTGCCGGAAGAAGCGGTCCCGCCCGAAGTCGATCTGACCAAGGTATTTTCCGCCGACGCTGAGATCTTGGACTCGAATTGGGTGGAAGAGTTGACTCCGACTGTTCCTGTTCCACTGGAATCGCCAATTGCATCCCCGGCAAAAACCTCGACGGACAATGATGCAGCATCACCTCCACCACGCGCGGTTGACCGAGACTCGGAGCGTCGTCGTCGCGAATCACGAATGCGGCGAAAGAAGGGGCTCTCAGTTGAATTCTTTGGCACGCGTAGCACGTCGCAACGAGTCGTTTATCTTGTCGATAACTCCAATAGTATGCATTCTGGTCGGTTTGAAACGGCTTTAGCGGAGCTCCATCGAAGCGTCATGGCTTTATCGACCGATCAATCGTTTTACGTGATCTTCTACAGTGATACTGCCTATGGACTCTTTCATCCGGCCACAGCTGCCGACCTTATTCCTGCGACGCGTGACAACAAGCAGCGGTTTTCTAGCTGGCTTTCCACGGTGGAAATGTGCACGGGTGGACAACTTCTTAAGGCGTTCGAGTTCGCCGAAAAACTTGGTCCGGACACCGTTTATCTGTTGTCGGACGGAGTGATTCAAAGCGAGAAGGCGATGGCGCACATCTTGCAGTCGGAGCGACGTACATTCATTCTGAATGCCGTTGGACTTACTGTTCCTGATCCCCTGTCGGGTCGTCGGTTACAAGCGATTGCGGAATCAAACGGCGGAAGTCTCCAACTGGTGGGCATCCACCCGGCCGCCCGCCTGGCCGCTCAACAGAACCCCATCCGACGCAATCGTACCCGCGGGTCGGTGTGGGGAATCCAGCTCCCGACACGGTAGGTGCCCGACATGGAAAATTAGATAACCCTGTTGTTAGCCGCGAATTCCCAGAATCATTAAGATCGCCATTGACGGCCGCGGCGAATCGATTCCATTCGACTGCTTGACGACCCGTGGCCCGATGCGCCATAGTGGTGTGCATGCGAGAAGGTATTGCCATTCTGGAGATTACGGCCCTCGGGGCGGCCTTGGTTATTTTGGACCAGGCCGAAAAAGCGGCGTCGATCCGATTGATACAAGCCGAACTCAACGACTATTACGGGTTCGTCCTCAAAATCGCTGGTGACGCTGGAGCGTTGCAGACCGCCGTGGACGTTGCGCAACGCGTTGCGGATACGCTACAAGCCAAGTGTCTCAGCACGGTCATTGAGGCTCCCGACGCACGGGCGTGGGCAGGAATTCTCTCCCCCGTAGAGTACAATCCGCTGATTGAACAGAACATCGTTTACGCGTTTGCTGATACCGCAGACGGTGTTGATTCAGGCAAGGTAGCCAGTGAGCGGTCCAAGAATTCTCACGAGCAACGTGCAACCGATAAAACTAAACAGAGTAAAACAGACACCGGAATAGGGAATAAAACGATGAATTCTCCAGCTCCTTTTGCGATCGGCCTTCTTGAGACACAAGGGTTTACCGCTGTCATTGAAGCCATTGATACGGCGTGCAAAGCGGCCAACGTAGAGGTCTTGGGCAAAGAGAAGTTAGGTGGCGGATATATTACGATCCTGATCAAGGGGGACGTTGCGGCAGTCAACGCTGCCGTCGAAGCTGGTAAGGCGAGGGTACCTGAATTGGGCAAACTCATCGCCGCCCACGTGATTCCTCGGCCAAGCGAGGCTGTCCTCAAGCTGCTCGGCGTCGGTGTCAAATCTTAGGCTCTAGCCTACCGAAATGCCGATGCCAACAGGTCGCGTTTCGAGATTGCCGCTCGTACTTCGCCGAAATCAAACACAGTAGCATTGTTTCCGGACGCCAGTTCAGCAAAGAATTCATCATTGGCGGTAGCTTCTCCGCGTACCGCTCCGATTCCGACACTTTCCGCCCCGTCTCGAAACGCTGTGGGCTGGGTTTGTCGTACCCGGTAAGAACCGGCAGTCAGCCCGGTAAAGGAATAAGCACCCGCGGAATCCGTGTTCGTAGTTCTCGCGGTGCCGCCCGCTTGCGGCGTTAATGTTACCAGAACACCCTCGATTCCAGGTTCGGAGGTCTCTTTCGATCCGTTGTTGTTGACGTCGAAATAGACGCGACCACTGAGGCTTGCCGGGATCGGCTGGACGATGGCCGTGGAGTCGGTGGCCGAATTGTTGGAAAGCGAAATTTCTGAGATCCCCGCCGGCGCTGTTACGGTTGCTGTGTTCTCAATCGTGCCTGTTGCGGTTGCTGCAACGGTGGCTTGGACGGTGTAAGTGAGTGCCGAGCCGGTTGTAATGTTGATCGTATCGTTGATGTTACCGGTTCCGGTTGGCGTATGGCCAGTCACCGTGCCGGTGGGCGCAGAAGTGTAGCGGACGTTGGTTAGGCTCGATGGAAAGTTGTCGACAACGCGCGCTCCCTGCACATCGCTTGGCCCAAGGTTAGACACGCGAATTGTGTACGTGAGATCCTGTAAAGGCTGAATCGAAGTCGAATTGTCGGTCTTCGTGATTTCGAGGTCGGTTCGGCGATCGTTACGAAAATTTGCTACCTTAGCACCGATGGCGCCAATCACGGCGACTTCGGTGTCGGTGGCTGCTGTGCCGGCATCGATTGTCATTCGAATCGCGTCCACGTCGGATGGTTGAACATTTCCCGCGAAGGTGGAGAAAGGTACCACGACAAACTCCGATGCCGTTCCGCCGGAAGTTTGTGGCACGGTTACCGTGGCCTGAGAAAAATTGCTGTCACTGTTTTGGTAGATTCGCAGCGTGAGCGTGGCTGACGCCGGTTCAGCACCGAGACGCAACATGATTCCTGTATTTCCGCCGGCGGTCAGGTCGACACCATTTAACCCCATCGAAATTTGGTTGTCCACCGAGTCAACACCGTCCCAAACGATCGTCGCCAGACCGTCTACGCCTGGCCCAGCCGATACCTGCAGTGTTGCCGAATTGAACGGGTTCGATTCGACGTTAAATGTGTTGGAACCGGCGTTCCACTGGGAGTCTAAGTCACGCTGTCCTCCAATAGCCTCGCTGGCCAAGACACGCGTTTCGGTCGGATTCGGGGCGCTCGGCGTCGCTTGGCTTGACTGTGACGTCGTAAATTCGTCGATGACAATGCCAGCCACTCCCGGGCGTAGTAACGCCGAGACTTGCGCCGTCAATCCAACGCCTCCCACCGTTTGCGCGGCTTGTTCTACGAAATAGCTCGCGTCCGGATCGAGGTTGTCGAATTCGTAAACACCGCTGGAATTCGTTAACTGCAGAGAATTAACCTGCACGTCACTGCCATTGGATTCGAAGGTGCTATCCCCGTCGTCGCGAAACAGTCGGACGGAAACGCCTTGAATTCCCTCGCCAGTGTCGAGTTGGCTATTTCCGTTGTTGTCCACAAAGACCGTTCCGACAATCGCCGGTTCAGTTCCCGACACGGCCAGCAGGGCACGGACTTCCAGCGACTCTGTGCGAAGACTTCGCTGCACTTGCGGGCGGCGCATATCCGATCGATTGCTTTTCCAGAGGCTCAAGATGTTCTGTGGGAATTTCATCGACGGCAAATCCTCCGGGTGTTGGCCCACCAGGCCCGCGCAGAGCCAAGTTAGTAAGTGTATCGGTGGAAATTTGCGGAGACTTTCCCCGGAATTGCCGTTCAACGCAAGCCCAAGCGTAACGTTCCCCAACCGAGGGACAAACAGTTATCACATTGTGCATCTTGCTAGCGACGACTTGCCATTGCCAGCGTTGCAAACTCTTGGAAATGGCCTACGCATTTGCGGCTGCCGTATTCGCAAACGCCGATGCGAGCAGATCGCGTTTCGAGATCGCCGATCGTAGCTCACCGAAGTTGAATGCAGTAGCGTTGTTGCCCGAAGCAAGTTCTATAAAGAACTGATCGTTGGCAGATACTTGGGCGGAGGTGGAACCCGTGCCGAGACTTTCACTTCCGTCCCTGAACCCTGTAGGGGTCGATGCAGTTACGTTGTAAGCACCAGGACTTAGTCCGGTGAAGGAATAGTTTCCGCTCGCATCGGTCGTCGCGGTCCGTGCATTCCCGCCGGCTTGAGGTGCTAACGTAACGACGACTCCAGCGATGCCGGGCTCCGAGGCGTCCCGCACGCCGTTGGCGTTGGAATCAACATAGACACTCCCCGTTAGGCTGGCGGGTGCTGGCAGGACGGTATCACTATCGGTGGCCGTGTTGTTCACAGTGTTCGATTCTGTCACGCCCGCAGGTGCCGTTACGGTGGCTGTATTGGCGAGCGGGCTGGTTGTGGACACGGCCACCGTACCGGTAATCGCGTAGGTTACCGAGCTTCCGACGGGAAGGTTCAGCGTTTCGTTGAGGTTGCCTGTACCCGACGCCCGGTTTCCAGTCGCACCTCCGGCGGCTGAACTTGTGAATGTTACGTTTGTGAGGCCGGTGGGAAATGTATCGACTACCGTTGCCCCTGTTACGCTACTCGGACCTGCGTTGCTTACAACAATCGTATACGTGGTTGATTGCCCAGCGGTGACTTGTGTGACACCGTTCGTCTTGGTAATCGAAAGGTCGACCCTCGGAGTCAGGGTATCGGTGTCTGTGGCGGAATTATTGACGTTGTTGGAGTCGGTGACCCCTGCCGGCGGTGTCACCGTTGCCGTATTTGCAATTGACCCAGTTGCCGCTGCGGAGACCGTACCGGTGACGGTGTAGGTAATGGAACTTCCTACGGGCATGTTGACCGTATTGCTAATGTTACCGCTTCCCGCCGCGGTATTGCCGGTGGCGCCGCCCAAAGTGGTGCTCGTGTAGGTCACATTCGTCAACGTTGCAGGAAACGTGTCGGCTACCGTCGCGCCGGTGACGGCGCTGGGGCCAGTATTCGAGACGACGATGGTATACGTAAGTGCCTGCCCTGGGACGGCCGTGGTTTGACCGTCAGTCTTGGTGATCGCGAGATCTACCTGCGGATTTAGCGGATCCGTGTCGGTAGCAGTGTTGTTGGATGTGTTAACTTCCGTTACTCCGGAAGGTGCTGTGACCGTTGCTGTGTTGGCGAGACTCCCCGTCGCACTGGAACTCACTGTCCCGGTCACGTTGTACGTTACCGAGCTGTTGGGTGGCATGGTGAGCGTTTGGTTCAAGTTTTCGGAGCCACTCGCCGTGTTGCCGGTGGCGCCCCCCAAAGCCGAACTCGTGAACGTGACGTTTTGTAAGTTCGCGGGAAAAGTATCCGTAAACGCTGCACCCGCCACAGTGCTTGGACCGGCGTTGGATACCACGATGACATACGTTGTCGACTGACCTGGCACGACCGAATTGACATTGTTCGTCTTTGTCACCGACAGATCAGCGGTTGGATTGAGTGTATCGGTGTCTGTCGCCGTGTTATTGATCGTAACGGTTTCCGCAGCCCCCGTCGGCGCGGTTACGGTCGCCGTGTTGGCGAGCGAAACAGTTGCATTGGGAGACACTGTGCCCGACACCGTATAAGTTACCGACGCTCCAACCGGCAGGTTGAGCGTTTGATTTAGGTTCCCCGATCCGCTGGCTGTGTTTCCGCTGGCGCCGCCGGCTGCGATGCTCGTAAAGGTGGGGTTCTGCAGTGCCGCTGGGAACGTGTCTGTAAACGTAGCTCCCGTCGCAATGCTTGGCCCAGCGTTTGACACGACGATGGTGTAAGTAACGTTTTGTCCGGGAACCGCAGTGGTAACTCCGTCAGTTTTTGTGACCGATAAGTCGACCAACGGTTGGACCGTGTCGGTATCTACCGCCGTATTGTTGATCGGTGTCGGGTCGTCAACGCCGTTTGGCGATAGGACGGTCGCTGTATTCTCGATCGTGCCGGCAGCATTGTTCGCTACGGTGGCCGTAACTGTGTAAACAATGGATCCACCATTGGGCAGGTTCACGGTATCATTAATCGCATTCGTTCCCGTGGCCGAATTTCCCGTGGCGCCGCCCGCCGCGATACTAGTGAAGCTCACCGCCGTTAGACCGGCAGGAAATGTATCGGCCACCGTGGCCCCCGTGACCGCGCTGGGTCCTTGATTGTTTACAGTAATCGTGTAGGTCAAAACTTGGCCCGGTGTCACCTGGGTCTGTCCATCCGTTTTCGTAATGGAAAGATCTGCGACGGGTACGACAACGTCGGTGTCGACAGCCGAGTTGTTGTCCGTATCGATGTCGGTCACGTTGATGGGTGGACTGACGATGGCCGTATTTGAAATACTCCCGGTTGCCGTCGGTGAGACCGTCGCGTTGACCGTATAGGTTACCGAACTATTGGCCGAAATGTTAATCAGATCGTTAATATGTCCTGTGCCCGACGCCGTGTTACCCGAGACGGTGCCCGTCGTGGTACTGCTCGTGAACGTAACATTGGTCAATGAATTAGGGAACGTGTCGGTAACGGCAGCTCCTAAAATGTCACTGGGACCAGCATTGCTCACTACGATGATGTAAGTGATCTGTTGCCCCTGGCGTACTGTGCTGAGCCCGTCAGTCTTGGTAATTTGCAAGTCGACGGTAGTTTGGATGGTGTCTATATCGGTATCTGAGTTGTTCGAGACGTTAATATCCAGTACACCGCTGGGGGCAGTTACTGTGGCGGTGTTCACGAGTTGTCCCGACGCATTTGCCGCAACGGTCGCGATGACGTTGTAAGTCAGGGTGCTGCCAGCTGCCATATTGACCAAGTCGTTAATGTTTCCAGTACCACTGGTGCTTTGGCCCGAAACCGTTCCGGTGGTTGTAGTCGTGTAGCTAACGAGTGTCAGGCTACTCGGGAAATTATCCACGACGTTTGCGTCGATCACGTCGCTCGGCCCCAGATTTGTCACGCGAACCGTATAATTGACCTGTTGCAATGGGTTTACGATTGCTACCGAGTCGTCCTTCGTGATGGTGAGGTCGATCCGTGCTTCGTTTTGGAAATTGACCACCTTCGCGCCGATGGTCCCAAAGAGGCTTACCCCGGTGTCAGCGGCCGCTCCGCCACCGTCGATCGTCATGCGTATGGCGTCAACATCGAATGGTGTGACCGCTCCGACCAATCCACTAAACGGAATTATCAAAAATTCAGAGGCTGTGCCGCCTCCGGTGTTGGGGATCGGTGCGGAGACTTCGGAGAAATTCCCGACGTTCCCGTTGTAGATTCTTAGGTTCAGAGTAGCGCCCGCGGGTTCTGCACCTAATCTCACGACAAATCCGGTGTTGCCTCCGGTAGTTAAATCCACACCATTGAGGCCCATCGCGATTTGGTGATCGACCGTATCGATTCCGTCCCAGACTACGGTCCCTAGACCATTCACGCCGGGACCCGTTGATATTTGCAGCGAGTCGGACGCAAATGGGCTCACTTCCACGTCGAAAGAATTAGACCCCGTCGTCCAGACCGCCGCGATGTCGCGTTCGCCGCCGAGCGCTTCCGCCGCTGCGATGCGACTTTCAGCGGGAGTTGGGTCTGCGGGACTTGCGCTGGTATTATGACTTGTCGAAAACGAATCGATGGTAATCCCGGGAACCCCCGGCGCGGTCAGCGGCGAAACTTTAAGTCCGAGCGAATTTCCACTGACGGTTTGTGCTTGCTGACGCACAAAGTACCTGGCGTCTGCGTCGAGATTGTCAAATTCATAAATTCCACCCGCCAGCGTGACGAAATCGGGTCCGATTTGAACGTCGCTTCCGTCTGTTTCGAAGAGGCTGTCGCCATCATCACGGAAGAGCTGTACGGCAACTCCTGCGAGCCCCTCACTATTAGAAAATACGCCGTTACCATTTGCGTCGCGGAAGACAGTACCGATGATGGCCGGCTCAGTTCCGGAGACGGCTAACATCGCTCGTGTCTCAAGCGTCTCCCGAAATAGCCGTCGTGAACGGCTTGCCAATCGCTGGCGATGATTCCCGGGACGCATCCATCCCCGACGCTGCCCACCAAGGCGTTGCGCTAAATTCCAAAATCCCAAGCGGAATAGCATTTCGAAGTCCCCCCCCCCGCTGACGCAGTCTCCGTCGCGCAACCTTTACTGGGAGTGCGACGCCCTCATAATCGATATCGGAGAATTATCCGCTAGACTTTTCCCAGAAAGCAAAAACAGCAAATTCGATGCGGTTGAAAGGCTATTTGTCTAGTAGTATATGCCAAGAGAGGTTCGGACTTCAGCGATTGGATGCTCTGGTTGCTGGTTCCACTCCCCTTCCCATCGGACGCACCCGATTTACAACCCGGCCGAGGATACGTTACACTGGTGGATTCTGTACTTTTGCCGGGTGGTGCGATCGGTTGCCCCTGGTTCAATGTAGAGCGATCCGTTGATGTTGCGCGGTAGGTGCGTCGAGGCGACCGAGGTATGTTTGAATCCCTTCAGGAAGGACTCCAGGCTGCGTTTAAGTCCTTGCGCGGCAAGGGAAAACTAACTGAAGCCAATATGCGGGAAGGCCTGCGGCTCGTCGAACAGTCGATGCTCGAGGCCGACGTTAGCTATTCCGTGATTCAGGATTTCATGGCCCGGGTGACTCAGGAGGCGCTGGGGCAAAAGGTGCTCGGCGCTTTGGACCCCGGTCAGCAGTTGGTGGGGATTGTCCATCAGCACCTGATCAACGTCATGGGACCTGTCGACCCTTCGTTGAACCTGAAGGGGGACCTCACCGTTTTCATGATGTGCGGTCTACAGGGTTCCGGAAAAACAACGACCTGTGGAAAACTGGCCCGGCTCATTCAAGGGCAAGGGAAAAAGGTACTGCTCGTGGCAGCCGATCTGCAGCGACCAGCTGCCATCGACCAGCTACATGTCATTGGCGAGCAGTTGGGAGTCGAAGTCTATTCTGATCGGAATGAAAAGGATCCCGTCAAAGTTTGCCAGAAAGCCGTTCAGCTGGCCCGCAGTCAACATTTGCCGGTCGTGATCCTTGACACGGCCGGGCGATTGGCCATCGATCAAGAGTTGATGCAACAGCTTTCCAATATCGACCGTCACGTTCATCCCGACCAGGCTTACTTGGTTGTGGATGGGATGACTGGCCAGGACGCTGTCGAAAGTGCGCGCGCGTTCAATTCGGCCCTCGAATTGGACGGACTCATCATGACAAAGCTTGATGGCGATGCACGCGGTGGAGCCGTGCTGTCGGTTAAGCACGTGACTGGGGTTCCGATTAAATTCATCGGGACAGGTGAACGGTTCGATGCGTTAGAACCATTCCGGCCCGAGGGGATGGCAGGACGAATTTTGGGGATGGGGGACATCGTCGAGATGTTCCGCACGGCTCAGGAGACATTTGATCAGGATCAAATGCGGCAGACCGAAGAACGTCTGCGCCAGGGTGAGTTTAACCTCGAAGATTTTCGCAAGCATCTCGATCAAATCGCTCGCCCCGGCCTGCTCCAAAAAATGTTGGGGTTGATTCCCGGCATGGGAGATCTGAAGAAAATGATGGATGGTGTTGATGCCGAACGGGACATGAAAGGCCTGTTCGGGATTATCGATGCCATGACACCCCGTGAGCGTAGAAATCCCCAAATCATCGATCAAAGTCGACGGATCCGCATTGCCAAAGGGGCTGGTGCGGAACCCCAGGCCGTCAACGAATTGCTCAAGCAATTCGATGGTATGGCTGGCCTCATGAAGAGTATGGCCGGAAAAGGGATGGGCGACCGACTCAAAATGGCGCAGGACATTCAAAAGCAGGGACTGTTCGATCCGGGAGGACGCTTGGCAAAGCCCAAGCAGAGTACCGGAAAGCGGCTTACCAACTCAGAACGAGAACAACACGCCCGCCAACTTGAAAGAGAACGTCGGCGCAAGAAACGCCGGTCCGATTAACTTTTTGTTTCAGTATTCACATTTTACAGTTCACAGTTCGGTCTATTAGAGGAGAAATTCGCGTGGCAGTACGTATTCGTCTTAAACGTATGGGAAGGACACATCGTCCATTTTATCGCGTGTGCGCCATGGATGCACGCTCGCCCCGGGATGGTAAAGCCATCGAAGAATTGGGATTCTATGATCCCATGGTCCGGGAAACTGATGCCCGCGCCGTACTCAATGCCGAACGTATTGACTACTGGATCGGTGTCGGTGCTCAGCCCTCGGAAAAAGTACGTGTTCTTATTAAAAAATACGGTACCCAGGGGACTCACTTGCAAGCTCAGCAATTGGCTTTTGAACGTATGAAGATCAAGCCGCAAGCGCCGCCACCCGTGAAAATTGAAATTCCGAAGCCGGAGCCCGTGGCTGTTGCCGAATCGACCGCTGCGGAATCGAGTAACGATGGAGAATCGGCAAGCGAATAAGCCCGTAAGCCAAGTGATCGATGCGTTTTGATGTTGTTACACTGTTCCCGCAAATGCTGGCGGGATACTTGCAGCAGAGTTTGCTCGCCAAAGCGATCGACCGGCAGCTTGTATCAGTTAATCTGGTCAATCTCCGAGATTGGGCCACGTCGAAACATCAATCCGTAGACGATCGCCCATTCGGCGGCGGGCCTGGCATGGTCTTGATGGCACCGCCGGTCGTGGAATGTGTGGAACAACTTCAACAGGAGATGCCGCACGGGCACGTCGTCCTCCTTACGCCCCAAGGCAAAAGGTTGGACCAGACTGTAGTAGAACGGCTCGCCGCGTCTCCCCGTTTGATTTTGCTGTGCGGACGCTACGAGGGTTTTGATCAGCGGGTAATCGATATTCTCGAACCCGAGGAGATTTCGCTAGGGGACTTTGTCCTGAATGGTGGCGAAGTAGCGGCCATGGCCGTGATCGACACGGTGATACGGCTCGTACCCCAAGTGCTCGGCCACGAGGAGAGCGCGCGGCAGGATTCGTTTTCCTCAGGAAATCGCGGCCTGGAACATGCCCAGTACACCCGGCCCAGGGAGTACCGGGGACGCCTCGTCCCCGAAATCCTGCTCAGCGGCAATCACGAGGCTATTTCCCTCTGGCGAGACGAACAGGCGGAGCAACGAACACGCGAACGTCGAGCTGACTTGCTGAAAGATCGATAAGCCGGTATAACCTGTCACTTCTTGGGGGGCGGACCCGGCTCCTGTAAAAAAATAGAATCGCAACGGCCCAGCCTAGGCTGGCAACGGCCCGTGCTAGGGCTTAGGATGATGTCACATAATTCTCGCAGGTTTTTGGAAGAAGGCTTGATTTACCATGAACCACGATTTAATTCGTTTGGTTGAGCAAAGTTCCCTCAAAGCGTCTCCTCCCGAGTTTGAGATCGGTGACACGGTGGACGTGCATACCCGCATTCTTGAAGGGGATAAAGAACGAATTCAGATTTTTTCGGGGGTCGTCATTGCTCGTAGTGGAGCCGGGACTCGCGAGATGTTCGTCGTGCGACGTATCGTGGCCGGGGAAGGCGTGGAACGCAAGTTTCCCCTCCATTCGCCACGTATCGAAAAAGTGGAAGTAAAACGCAAGGGTGTCGTCCGACGCGCCAAACTGTACTTCCTGCGAGATCGTATCGGCAAGGCTGTCCGTCTGAAGGAACGACGCGGCAAGTAGTTGCCATGCTTAATCCGTAAAGCCCTCCGAAGTGCCACAATCTGTGCGGCGGGAGTTGGGGCACGTGACAACTTCGCGCCGGCCAACCAACTTCCTGTCGGGATGTCGCCATGCAGCGTGTCAATTCCTGTCTGTGAAGCACTGGCTCAGGAAGGCACAGCACGTAATCGGTAAGTGGTCGCTCTGTTATTCATGGCTCTGTTATTTCTGGCCGGGCCGCATCGCGAAAGTCTTTTCGCGTACGCAAATCGGCCGGGAAGGCGAAGAGGTTGCCGCCCGCTACTTGCAGCGAAACGGTTTCCGGATCCTCACGAAGAGATATCGTAATCGGTTTGGCGAAATCGATCTTGTCGCACTTCACGCCAATGTCGTCGTCTTCGTGGAAGTAAAGACCTGGACGCAATGCCGTTCGCTACCAATCAGCGAAGACCCTTCGGAGGCAGTTGATCTGCAAAAGCAACAGCGACTGACTCAGGCGGCACTCGCTTTTCTCAAACAATTTCATCTGCTGGAGCATCCGGCCAGATTTGATGTGGTCAGCGTGGTTGTGGGGAACGAATCATTGGATCCGCAAATTCGACATTTCGTCAACGCCTTTGAATCGGTAGGATTCGGTCAATTCTTTGGTTAGCCACCTTCCGACGTGCATTAGCACCCGGTTCTTGCGCTGGTTTGCGATAGATATTCGTGACGTATCGCGAGCGCTAAAGAAGCTCTTTGTCCGGTATGCGGCTTGCCTCGTCGGTGCTGAGTGGATCGACTTGGTGGCATGCTTGAATCAAACGTTCGCGAATGGACATCAAGTCGCTGCGCCACAATTCTTGTTCGATCTCTGGTGGCGGAATTTGTGCGAATTCGCCCAACAAGAGAATCAAACGCAGAAGATGTCGAAAGATAATTCCCTCTTGCTTTTGTAGTCTGCGAGTTGTGATGTAGCGATTGAAGTCGCCGCCGAATTCAAGCACTTCGCCCGCCGCCCAAACTGGCTGCGTAAACAATCCGTTCACGTGCGGAAAGTCCTGGTCGAACCAGCGCCTCAATTTGTCCCCTAAAGACAAGATTCTCACCGGCGGCTCATCGGTCCACGCATCGTATCCATCATCCTCAATGTCTTCCTCTTCCGCCAAGGATGTTCCGCCAAGTTCTTCGGCGGTGGCTAATCCCGTTCGCAACAGATGTGGATCGAGTCGTGTGACGGCGAGCGGGCCAGGCGGTAGCTGGTCATGCCCAGGCACCCGCACGTACCTCGCCACCGAGCCCGGCATTTCGAGCATACTTTCCAACGCCTGAATTCTTTCGCATTCGTCGGCGATATCCAGCTGGTTGGCGACAAACACGCCGTACAGCGGATTCACGCTACGAAATGTCGATAAACGCAAGGCTGAAGGCTGAACGATCGCCTTTTCGATGACGTAGCTGACCGGCGGATCTGTCGACTCGCCGGAGTGCCTCGCCGCTTGTGCTGTCAGATGCGTGGAGTTCGGCGGTGTTGATGCGATGGATGGTATGCGGGGCGCCGGTTCTAATTGCACATAGCCGGCGGTCCACAGCGTAAGCAGCATGCGGTCTAACTCAGCGATGGCATCGTCTACCTGTTTCCCGACCATCAGTCGTTTCCGAATCAGCTTCCGGATGAGATCGATATCGGGTGACTCCTGCAGCATGTGGACGAGGAATCGCCAAGGTATGTCCGCTCGACTTTGCAATTTGCCGGCTGGGGCTGAACGCAACTTTTCAAATTGCGCCTCTGACCAGTATTGTTGATTGGTGCGACGAGTCGGCATCTTCTTCTTCATGGCCTTCTTCGCCTTGATCAGTTGTGGATCTTTGGTATCCTCCGGAATCTGATCATATTTTTCCCGCCAACGAAGAATCTTTACATCGTCTTCGTGCGCCAAAGAGTAAACAAATCCTTCCGAATCAAATTGTGGTCGCCCCGCACGGCCAAAAATTTGATGAGCAGCGCTCGGATCGACAAGCGTCTTCTTGTTGGGAGGTCCCTTCAGCAGGCTCGGCAGCACCACGCTACGTGCCGGAAGGTTAATTCCCGCCGCCAAAGTTTCCGTGCACACTACGATGGAAAGGAGTTTGTCATTGTAGAGTGCTTCGATGACCCGCTTGTATTTCGTCAAGATTCCCGCATGGTGAACTCCGACGCCTCGTAAGAGGATTTGCTTGAGCTTCGGACCGGCGCCTTGCGACCAGTCGAATTCATCCAAACGTCGAGAGATCTCCTTTTGCTGGTCGGGCGAGATCATTTTCTTCCCTTTTAATTGCTCTGCTACCGTCCAGCACTCGTCCCGATTGAAGCAAAATACCAGAGCAGGGGTACGGCGGTATTCCGTATGTCGTCCTTCTGCCATTTCTTCCAGGTGTTCATTGAGCAACGCGTCGCCAACCCATTGAAAGGTCAGCGGGACCTTACGCTCGTTACTCTGCACGAGTTCCATCGGTCGGTGGTGATGGAACTTAAGCCAATTCACGAATTCTTGGGCGTTGCCGACAGTCGCTGACAGCAACAGAAGTCGGACGTGGGGTGGCAACAGGCCCAGCGAAAATTCCCAGACGATACCCCGTTCCGGATCATTAAAACTATGGAATTCGTCCATTACCACAGCTGACACGTCGTCGAACGGGAATTGGTCGGTATGCAGCAGTCGATTGAAGAGGATTTCAGCCACGACCACCAGAATTGGGGCGTCGGCGTTGACGCGACGGTTGCCTGTGACGAGGCCCACATGCTCCGGTGAAAAACCCCATCGTTCCGCCGCTGCACGCATCTCCTGTAACTTCTGTTCTGTCAGGGCGATGAGGGGGGTCGTGTAGTAGGCCCGTTTTCCCGTATGCAAGGCTTCATAGAGTGCGGCCTCCGCAATAAGCGTCTTGCCCGTACCCGTTGGCGCACATACCAGCACTCCATTTTCACTCGTATACCACGCCAGCAAGGCCTCTTCTTGGACGGGATAGGGGGTAAACGGCAGCTGTTCGAAGTACTTATTGGCCAAATCCTCGCGATTCATCGGCGATGCGTCCGTTCAAGGGGGAAAGAATCGGGAAATCATAGCAGGTTCGCAGGCCAGCGAAGCCGTCGACCAGCCGTCGACGGTCCCTTTAGCTTTCGGTAGCCTAAAGTGATCGACTCGGTAGTTTCAAGCCGCTCGACGGACTATGGTAGATGTAGATCGATCCACTGTCCTTCCGTTTCTACTTGACTGGTACCTACTCGCGCGGTGCAATGAGTCGGCGCAATTCGTCTGACCCCAATTGATTGATTATGACTTCCCGTATCATCAAAATTTTGGTGGACCGCGACCTGCTTACCTCACAACAGCGGCACGATGCGCTCCTATTGCCGCACGACGATAGCGCACATCCGCTCGATGCCGTTGTCGGTCTCGGTATTTCTGAAGAGGTTGCCCTGCGTGCCGTGGGCGAAGAGTTGGGGATCGAGTTCATTGATCTGAACGGATATCAACCCGATGTGAGCTTGCTCAATGAGTTTCCTGCGAAACTTGTCTATCGTCGCCAGCTTTTTCCGCTGGCGCGCGACAACGGATCGTTGGTCATCGCCACCAGCAACCCATTCGATATCTATGCCTTGGATCAGGTCAGCGCTTCGACCGATAAATCGGTTCAGCCAGTCTTAGCGACTCGCAGCGAAATAGCCAAACTGATCAAGACGCACTTGGGTGTCGGTGGCGAAACGATTGACGGTCTGATCGCGCAGTCCAACGAACGCGTCGAACTACTGGAAGAGATCCAGTTGGACGGCTCTGAACAGGCCGAATTGGCTCAGGAAGCGTCCGTCGTGCGGCTCGTCAATGAAATTCTCATTGAGGCCATCGATACTCGTGCGAGCGACGTGCATATCGAGCCGCAATCCGCTGGAATCGTGATTCGATATCGTATTGACGGCATCCTTCAGTCGCAACCAGCTCCGCCGGAGATTAGCCGCTTTCAGTCCGCGATCATCAGCCGACTCAAGATCATGGCGCACCTGAACATCGCCGAAAAGCGACTGCCGCAAGATGGTCGCATCAAGCTGAAGGTATCAGGTCGTGAAGTCGATATCCGCCTTTCCGTCATTCCGATGATTCATGGTGAAGGAATTGTCATGCGGATCCTTGACAAAGCCTCCATGGTCTTCGAATTGCGAAGCCTTGGGATGGGAGAACATGTCTATTCGTTTTTTCGCGAATTGATTACGTTACCGCACGGGATACTCCTGGTTACAGGTCCCACGGGATCGGGTAAAACCACGACCCTCTATAGTTCGTTGCTGCAAATCCGCAGCGACGCCACAAAAATAATTACGACCGAAGACCCGGTCGAATACCAATTGGACGGCATCAACCAGATCCAAGTTCACACACGAATCGGATTGACATTCGCCAATTCATTGCGATCGATCTTGCGCCACGACCCCGACGTCATATTGGTCGGCGAAATTCGTGATCTGGAGACCGCCGAGAACGCCATTCAAGCGTCGCTTACCGGGCACCTGGTGTTCAGCACACTGCACACCAACGATTCGGCCAGCGCGTTCACACGCATGGTCGATATGGGCGTGGAGCCGTTTCTGGTCGCAAGTACCGTGGAAGCGGTATTGGCCCAGCGGTTGTTGCGTAAATTGTGTTTGGAGTGTCGCGTGGAAGTATCCCCCGCACAACTTGACCTCCCTCGCGATTTCCCCTGGGATGAATACAAGTCGGCCGGCCGGCCAATTTTTGAAAGCCAAGGTTGCCGTCATTGTCGTGGCTTGGGTTTTCGAGGACGGACCGGGATCTACGAACTACTCGTCGCAACACCGGAAGTGCGTCAATTGGCACATGATCGGGCTAGTTCTTGGTCCATCAAACAAGCAGCGGTGGCGTGTGGCATGCTCACGTTGCGGCAAGACGGATGGCGACGTGTTCTCGATGGTGACACCAGCGTGGGCGAGGTATTACGAGTCGCCAAGAGTGACCTTGTCATGGCGTAGTCAATTTTTAATCCATGAGGCGCGGTTGGACCACAATGCCGGATTTCCAATATATAGCGCGTGACGCAACAGGTCGCCAGTCGGCCGGTGTGATCGCCGCTCCGTCGTCACGTGAGGCGGCCTCTATGTTGGCCGCTCGTGCGCTCTTTCCCGTATCGTTGGCTGAGGACCAAGGTCCAAAGCAATCTTTGTGGCAACGTCGAATATCGCCCCAAGCGTTGGCTACTCTCTATGCCCAACTTGCCGGTTTGTTGCGCAGTGGCGTACCCCTCCTGCGCTCCTTAAACCTCTTGCGCGAAATGTCGTCCAATTCTCGCCTATCGGAGGTACTCTCCGATGTCTATCAGCGCGTGGAAGACGGAGCAAGTCTAGCGGAAGCCATGGATCGACACCGGTTCGTCTTTCGAAGTATGGCCATCAATATTGTACGCGCCGGAGGCGAAGGAGGATTCCTTGAAGATGCCTTGGAGCGAGTTGCACTTTTCACCGAACAGGAAGAGGATCTCAAAGGGCGTGCGTTGGGTGCCGTGGCCTATCCTATTTTCTTGGCAGTGGTTGGCACCGCCGTGCTTGTCGGGCTGTTGCTGTTCGTCGTGCCACAATGTGAGGTGATGTTCGGTGTCATGCGAGAAAAGGGTGAGTTGCCCGTGATGACCGATTGGCTGCTGGCGACGAGTTCCGTCGTGCGGCAATGGGGGCATTGGCTTGTGTTGAGTCTGGTCGTTTTGTTTTTCTTTTTTCGTCAACAGCTTATGAGCGAAGAAAACCAGTTGCGGTTGGATTACTTGCGACTCCGTTTGCCCCTGGCAGGAAAAATCTATGAAAGTCTAGCGGTCGCCCGATTTTGTCGTATTCTCGGTACGTTACTCAAGAACGGTGTCCCTTTGCTGAAGTCGCTTGACATCAGTCGCCAAAGCGCCGGCAATCGTGTCTTATCACAGGCGGTGGCCGACGCGTCTATTAATGTGACGGCGGGGCAATCATTGGCGAAGCCGCTAGCACAGAGTGGACACTTTCCACGTGAATCGGTCGAAATGATTGCCGTCGCCGAAGAATCGAATACGCTCGAAAAGGTCTTAATCGATATTGCGGATAGTCTCGAAAGACGCACGTATCGACGACTTGATCTGTTAGTAAGGCTTCTCGAACCGCTAATGTTACTCGTCATGGCAGGCCTGATTTTGACTATGGTCTTGGCACTGTTACTCCCCATTTTGAAAATGGGAAGTATGGTATAATGGCCCACAGCAAGCACGAAGTACCCCCGCACGAGGAGATAAAAGGTAGGACGGGTCTCCTGGCCCGTCACGAGTACCCTAGGGCCCGTCACGAGTACCTGTACCGGCTTCCTAATCGGTTACCGATATCCCGTGAACTCCCCCTCATGCAAATCGTGACGCGGGTGTAGTGAAATTTCGAATCGGAGGCAACAAGCATGGACATAACAATCAACACGGAGTTGACTATGACAACGAAAAGAGATCCGTTCACGACCCAAACTCGCCAAGCTTTCACGCTCATGGAAGTCTTATTGGTCCTAGTGATTTTGGCCGTTCTTGGTTCCACGACCCTCGTCTATTACCGTGGCATACAACAAAAAGCGATGCAAGATACTGCCCGGACCCAAATTGGCATCTTTAAGGAAGCGATCGAGTTGTTTCAAATCAACGTGAATTCCTACCCTACATCGGAGCAGGGGCTGAACGCACTGTTAACCGCACCGGCAGATCTGCCCAATCCTGAGAAATGGGGGACCACCCCCTACCTTGCCGCCGTCAAAATTCCCCTGGATCCGTGGGGGCGTGACTACAACTACGAATTGCGCACTGAAAACAACTACCGAATTTGGTGCTACGGACCCGACGGAGTAGACGGAAATGAGGATGACGTTTCTACTGACGTTAAATAGAAAAATTTATGCGACGTAGTGCGTTTACCCTCTTGGAGTTACTGATCGTTGTCGCCTTGGTGGTTGTACTGGTAAGTGCGACGATCATAACGCTCAGGGCTCCACTTTCTGCACAGCGATTGCGTACCGGTTGCGACGTACTGCGCACTACATTGGCCAACGCTCGCAATCACGCCATTCGGCACCGTCGCGCGTATGCCGTCGCGGTACAGGCGGATTCGGATAGTCTATCGGTCGCTCCTTGGTCTCCCATCGGTCCCACTCAGGACACCGCTGGTGTAGAAACCATATCTCTGCCCGAAGGAATTGTTGTGCATCAACTGTCAGTCCCGACCCTGACGCTCAATGATGCTGTTGGAGCAACAGAATTGCAGCAAATTCTCTTTTACCCAGATGGTACGTCGATGGATGCTAGTGTCACATTGCGCAATGAAAACTCTGAAGGTATTCGTATTCAGTTGCACGGGATAACGTGCAGCTGCAGCCTTGGAGGCATTGGCTCGATTGAATCGAACTCTCCCCCATGAGACGATCGAACCTCAGAATGCGGACAGCCCTCAGTCTGTTGGAAGTAATTCTGGCCCTGGCGATCCTGGCAACTGCTGCGACGCTGTTGAGCCAGCTTATGCAATTGGGGCTCCGCAGTGCAGCAGTAGCCCGTGACGAACCACGAGCTGTCCTGTGGTGTGAGAGTCGTTTGGAGGAATTGTCCGCCGGTATCCTTGCGCCCATTTCCGTAGCGGACATTCCCCTACCGGAAGATGACGCATGGGTCTATTCGATCGATGTGCGGCCCGGCGCCTACGTCGGACTGTTGGAAGCAATCGCAAATGTCAAACGAAAAGGACAATTGCTGGATACGGCATCGGTGACGATGACGCGATGGATCATCGATCCATCCGATTCAAGATTTCAAACGACGGCCTCAACTACGATGGATGGCGGAACGGCGGCCCAAAGTTCGAATTCGAATACTGGAAGCGGCACCGATGCTACCGACGGAGACGCTCAGTGATGTTGGGGCAAACAACCGCTCGCGGATTCACGTTGCTGGAAGTCACGCTTGCTGTTGCGCTGAGTGGTATCATCTTCATGGGATTGGGCTACTTCGTAACCTGGCAGGGACATGTGGCTGACAACCGTCATCGCGCGATTGTTGAATCTCAGACGGCCCGAGTGGTCCTCGACCAAATAGCACGTGACCTGCGCAATGTCGCTTTATCGGCAGACGGAAATACCTCGGCAGCGACGGGAACCAGTACGTCCAACAGTGACGGAACCTCTGCCGGCGGAAATAACACAAATGGCACCGATGCCGGCGCCACGACCGGATCAACGGGCGGCACGAATTCCGTCACTAGCAACGGGTCCAGTGATTCTTCGGCAGCCGGCAGTACTTCCGCAGCCACCAGTGCTTCTTCGGGTAGTAGTTCAGCCGTATCGACTACGGCTACCATGATGTCCGGCATCTACGGTACATCTTCGCAGGTACAAATTGACACACATTTCGTTCCTTCGTTCCTGTCCCAACTTCAGGCAACACAGGACGTTTCGTTCGGATTGGCAGGTCCCGTCCTGCCGGACACGCAATCGGTTCTTTATCTCGTTGATATTCCTCAGAATGCCACGCCAGCGTTGGACGTTGCGAGCGCAGAGGCGACAACGCCCCATTTGCTACGTGCAGCGATGCCTCAAGCGTCAAGTGCTTGGCAATTGAGTCTGGGGAATGAACCCCCGTTGCCTGCTAACGCTCAGAGCTTCGCGCCCTCCGTGCGGAAAGTCGAATTCTGGTACTTTGATGGCACACAATGGCTTACGTCATGGGATATGATTGTTATGAAAGGCTTGCCGATAGCCATGCAAATCTTGCTGTGGGTCGACGCTGACGATGATTCACAATTGGAACCGCCGGCCCAATTGCGCTCCGAAATCTCATCAAATTCTGAGGGTAGTGAAAACCTCGGGCATGTCTTCTCTTTGGTAGTGTCCTTTCCAGTTACTCAGGTTCCTGGCGGTGGAAGCACTGCCGTCACGAATTCTGGAGGTACAGGCGCGTCCACGGCGACTGATTCGAATGGTGGATCCTTAGGCGACGATGGTGCTTCTGACGGCGACCGATCGGCAATTTCCGATTTGTTGGACGGTGATCAATCATCGGACGACACGCCTGCAGACCCTAGCCGACAGGGAGGTGGGCGATGAGTGTGCGTCATTCGGGGATTGTCCTCATTGTCGTCTTGGTCTTGGTAGCTGTATTGTCGGCATCAATTTATGGATTTGTGGACCGCATGTTGGTGGAACAGAGGGCTGTCCGTTTTGCGACACAACAAGCCCAATCGAGGCAAGCGTTACACGCAGGGGTCGCCGCGATTCAGGTGATGTTGGCCGACTCCCCGTCGATCGTGGCCGTGAATGGCGGTGTATACAACAACCCGGCCCGCTTTGCACAACAGTCTGTGCCGTCCGGAATCACGGAAACTTCAGATGCCTGTCTCCTGTCAGTGGTATCCCCCATCATACAAATGACTGGAAGTTATTCGGGACTGCGATACGGATTATGGGACGAGTCTTCAAAGCTCAATTTGAATACGCTGGTCCAGCATTTCTCTGACAAGCAACAGCAAGAAACAGCGCTGTTAGCGCTACCAGGGATGACATCGCCTGTGGCTCAAGCCATTTTAGATTGGCTGGATTCCGACAACGAATCGCGCCCCGAAGGTTGTGAATCCGATTACTACACCAGCTTGGCGCAGCCCTACCAAGCACGCAACGGTCCTTTGAAATCGGTGGAAGAGTTATTGTTAGTTCGCGGTATTACGCCGGCGTTGATGTTCGGTCTTGACCAAAATCGGGATGGAGTAATTTCCGAGAGCGAGGCCATATCGAACACTTCTAGCAGTACAGACAACGTCAGTGGTTCCATGGACTTCGGATGGTATCCGTACCTTACAATCTGGAGCGCCGAAAAAAATGTCAATCAGTTTGGACTTCCTCGGATTGACCTCAATGGGAGTGACTTGCAGCAACTGTCGACCGATTTGAGTGCAGTGCTGGACTCCGAGTGGGTTGCATTTATTCTCGCCTTTCGCGTGGGACAGGCTTATGCCGGTGCCGATCCGGGTGAAACAATGAACGGGCGTTCCGTTGACCTCAATTCTGGCGGGCAGCAAAAAATTGACAATGTACTCAGTCTCATCGGTGCGCGGGTCCAGGTTACGTTTCCGGGGGAGAAACAACCGACCGTTCTGAAATCACCTTTTTCAGCCGATCCCGCCCAAGCGGCAAGTTACCTTGTCAGGCTGCTCGACGCGGTTGCGGTCGACGGTCAATCGAACTTCCCAGGCCGAATCAATGTAAACCAGGCTCCTTTTTCGGTCTTGGCGACACTGCCTGGCCTGGATCCAACCAAAATCAGCTTGATTCTGTCACAAAGGATCGTCGACCCAATTGCTTCAGACGAAACGCAGTGGTTTCCCACTTGGCTGTTCACGCAGGGAATTCTAAGTCTCGAAGAAATGAAGGCCATTTATCCCTATGTGACCGGCGGGGGGAGCGTTTACCGAGCTCAAATCGTGGGGACACAGGTGACGGGTGTGGAATCGCGAGCCGAAGTGGTCGTAGATGCTACCCAAAACGCTCCTCGCGTATTACTGTGGAAAGAGATGACCTCTGCCGGCGGACAAGTCGGGTCGGTGCTAACGCAACAGATGTCTGGCACACTACCTCCATAGAATCCGTTGAAGGCCAGCTCCCGACACGTTTCTTTGATTCCCGAATTGAAAGTTTCGCTATGGCAAGACAACTCATCCTCGATTGGCGTGCCGATCGCTTGGTAGGTTTGATTACCAACGATAACAATTCCGGTGACCTGTACGAGACGTTTGTCGTAGACGGGCTGCCGAGTGGTAGTTCGTCGCTCGCATCCATCGCCGCAGCGCAAGAACCACTAGCAGCGGTTGTCAATGCGAAGGGACTTCGAAGATCGCGCACCGTGATCCTTTTGGGGCGGGAATTCTACGAGCTGCAGCCCATGTCGCTGCCCCCGGCTCCCGAGGTCGAATGGCCCGACATGGTCGCGTTCCAGTCGTTGCAGCACTTTACAACACTACGTGACGATGGTGTTGTCGACTTTACGCCACTGGAGTCCAGTAGCCATCTTGGAACACAAGTCCTGGCAGCGGCAATTTCGAAACAAGCACGCGATGCGTTGGTCACGCTCGCTGGCGATATCGGTCTACGGCTGGAGCACATTTGCCCGCGACCCTCAGCTGCTGTGCATGCCGCAAAGGCTGCATCGCTAACGGTAAATCCGTACTGGCTCTTGGACATTCAAAATGAGCAAGCGGAAATCACGCTGGTCGACGACGATCGAATCCTCTTGACTCGATCAGCCCGATGGGACACGTCCGAACTTCTTGATGGTGTTGCCGCTTTGGAACGAGAACGACTTCGCACGCGGGCCGCTGCTCCGGCCGACCGTTCCGACGTACGCGACATCGTGCTCTGCGGATCCGAACCTATTCGACGAGCCTATCAGGAGCGATTTGATTCACTCGGCAAAGAGCGATTGCATATAATTCCTAACCCTGCGTCAGCGAAGGCCGGCCAGTGCGACACCACCCTTCTCAGCGCCGCATTAATCGGCGCTGCTTATGAGATTGTCCGAGACCGTCCACCGTTGCTCGACTTTCTTCATTCACGACACCGTCCGGTCCCTAAAGACGCTCACGCACGTACGCGGCAGATAGTTCTCGGTCTGGCGGCCAGCGTGGCGGCCGCCGTAGCACTTTTTTGGTGGCGACTTGGGGTTTGCGACGAACACAACTTGTCGCTGCAAAGGGACCTACAGAGCCTCAAGAAAGAGGCCGACGGTTATAAGAAAATTCGAAGCCATTTGGGCGAGGTGGAACGTTGGGCTAAGGGACACGCTAATTGGCTTGAACGTCTGGGACAAGTGGCGCGCGCATTGCCACCGGCCGATCAAGTGCTGTTATCGAAAGTTTTGGCCACTGCAACTGGAGAAGGGGGCGTGATCCGATTAGAGGGTCGGGTCGACAAGCCAGATACATTGGAAATAATGGAGAACAACCTGCGCGGCGAGTCGTTGCATCCGTCGAGTGAAGGTCGAATTCAGTTGGCCGATGCGAAACATTACGTGTGGTCGTTCAATGAAAATGTGTTTGTTAATCCTACGCCATTCGTTGCTGATGTTGGGAGTCCGACGCCCAGTCCCCGGTCACCGGCGCCGCCGAGCGGCACCAAGTCGTCCGCCGCCGTTGAGCCCCCAGCTGCGCGAGAGGCCACATCCAAATGAAGCGAGAAAAACTACTGGCGTCTGCTGGCGCGGCGGCCATCCTACTGTTGGTGCTCTTTTCAGTGTTCAGTTACGTGCGTTCTGAATTCCAGAAGCGTACCGACGCCGAACAGAAAATCCAAGAAAACATCCGGGCGAGGCAAGCCGAAGTGCGTCAAGGTAAAATCGCGCTTCAAACACTACGCAGCCTGGAATCGCGGGCGCTCCGCGCTGGGCAGGGTGTCGACCAGTCACAAACACGGTATCAACAATGGTTGTTAGACCGGGTGAACCGTTGCGGTCTTGATGGCGCCTATGTCCAATCGAATAATCCGTCCGCAAGAAAAAATGGGGATGTTGTCCTTAGTTTTCGTCTGGGTGCCAATGGGACTTTGCCCGAATGCCTTGCGTGGTGGCAGGAATTTTACTCGCTCGAACGCTTACACCTGATGCGCAACGTAACCTTGACGCCCCAGGAAGGTACGCGACGACTCAAGATCGAAGCGACCGTCGAAGTCTATGCGATGGCCGCCGCGACGGATCGTGAAGTCGCTGATGGACCGCCACGCGCACTGGAAGCGCAGCGCGAATCTGCCGAACTGATTATGGCTCGTAACTTTTTTGTGCCGCCCAATCATCCTCCCACGCTCGATGTCCCCGCCCTTGCCACGCACGAATTAGGCGCCACGTTGACCCTTCAAGCGACCGGGAAAGACCCCGATCCCGGTGACAAATTGCGGTTCGAACTAGTCGATCCCCCGAACGAGGCCACGATCGACGCCACCACCGGCGAAATTAAGTGGCAACCAGCGAAGGAGGGGCAATTGGATTTAACCGTTCGGGTGCAAGATGACGGGAGTCCCCCACTGAACGCATTGCAAAAAATCACGGTCAACGTCCATGCTGCCACTTCCAAAGATCGGTCACAGTTTGCTTTGGACGATGCGAAGCAGGCCTATTTTTGCGGCATGACGTCGGGCGACGACGAAACAAATGCCTGGCTACAAGTTCGCACGACCGGCGTCCTGCATCTGCTCAAAGCCGGGGACTCACTGCACATCGGGTCGGTTTCCGCATCCGTGCTAAGAGTCAACTCGCGCGACCTGGAACTACTGTTGGGCGACCGCCAGGTCACGTTACGTTTGGGTCAATCGCTGGCAAGCGTCTTGCCCGAATGAGGGCACCGGTTGGCCACCCTGTGACCATTTCCTGAGGCTTTCGACTCGTCGGACTCGTTCAATGGTACCGTCCGGTTGGTGGGGCAGTTACAGCGAGCCATCGCATGGTATAATGCCACACAGATCCTGCCCCGCAGTGCGTCAAATCCGCTCCCAGAGTTCACCTTCCAACCTAAATTGCCATCGGGTTAGTGTTAAATTCTCGACAGAGTGAAAATGCCATGACGAAAGTGACATGTTTGTTAAGTGCCTTGCCCCCGTGGGGCCGGCCGGCCTGTCGTTTGGCTATCCTGGGTATGGCAATGACACTCCTGGCAAATCACTCACTCCACTCGCGAGAAATCGATTACCAACGAGACATTCAGCCGATTCTGTCGGAGCATTGTGCGCAATGTCACGGAGTTGATTCGGGTGCGCGTCAAGCTGCGTTGCGGTTAGATTTACGCGAGTATGCATTGAAGGGGGGTGAATCGGGTTTGCCAGCAATTGTTCCTGGAAAGCCCGATAACAGCGAAATTATACGACGGGCTACTTCATCCGATCCGGACGAACAAATGCCTCCACCGCATTACAACAAACCGCTTTCCCCGGAGCAGAAGGAAGTATTGAACCAGTGGATCGCCCAAGGGGCACCCTATGCTGTCCATTGGTCATTTCAGCCTCCCGCAAAAAAACAACTGTCGATGAGCAGTACATTGCATCCCATCGATGAGCTTGTCCGAGAACAGTTGGACCCGTTGGGTCTCCAGCCATCACCTCCAGCAGATGATGCGACTCTTTGCCGCCGGTTGTACCTAGATTTGATTGGGCTACCCCCATCGCTAGATGAACTTGCTGAGTATCGAGCGACTGGACATCAGGCAACCGTGCAACGTCTTCTTCAGAGCGAACGATACGGTGAGAAATGGGCCCGACACTGGCTCGATGTTGCCCGCTATTCTGACAGCAACGGATACGAAAAAGACGTTCGGCGCGAACAGTGGGCATGGCGCGATTGGGTCGTTCGCGCTCTCAATCAAGACGTGCCCTATGATCAGTTTATCGTTGAGCAAATTGCCGGCGATCTACTTCCAAACGCGAATCAGGACCAAATTGTCGCAACTGGATTTCTGCGCAATAGCATGATTAATGAGGAAGGAGCGATTGTTGCGGAGCAATTCCGCAAGGTGGAGATGTTCGATCGCATCGATTGCGTCGGAAAGGCTGTGCTCGGGCTAACGACCCAATGTGCTCAATGCCATACGCACAAATTCGATCCAATTACGCAGACAGAATACTACGGAATGTTCGCCTGCCTCAATAACTCTTACGAGGCCAAGTCGTGGGTTTACACAAACGAACAACTTCAGGAGATTGATCGCATCCATTTGGGTACTCGCACGGTGGAAGAACGCCTGCGGACACAAACGCCGAATTGGCGGCAGCAGCTTTCTAGCTGGGAAGCCGAGACCAAGGCGAAAACGCCGAATTGGCAGTACCTCGCTGCTACGGAGTTGGGTTGTGACAGCGGACTCCTTCACCCAACGCAGGAAGACGATAAGTCCCTCTTGTTCTTGGGGCATCCAAGTGGCGACGCTTTCATGATTGCGACCCCGGAATTACTGGGAGTGACTGGAATTCGGCTGGAGGTGCTCACGCACGGCGACCTCCCTTTGAACGGTCCGGGTCGTGGACCGATCGGGGCTTTCGCGCTCAGCGAGCTTAAAGTTTCGCTCAAGAAACCTTCGTCGGATGCTTGGGAGAAACTAAAGCTCGTCAATGCCACGGCCGATTTCTCGGAGCCTGATCAAAAATCGGCGGATGGCAAGCAAGTAGGTGGGTCCGTTAATTTCGCGATTGATGAGAACGAAGCGACGGCGTGGCGCGCCGACCGCGGCGTTGGCCGTCGTAACCAGTCATCAGTAGCCGTGTTTCAATTCGAAAAACCTCTCGACGTGCCGCCCGGTACGCAGTTCCGGGTAGACTTCAAATGGATTCAAGAGGCAATGGTCGGTTGTTGCCGCTTAAGCGTCACCAAAGACACGTCACCGTCAACGCTGCCCATCGCGCATTCCGCTCAACTTGCACTGGATATTCCCGTAACAGAACGAACAATGGCTCAACAGGAATCGATATTCAAAGCCTGGTACGCCAGTCGGCCCGATTACGCTCCGCTGACTGAAGAAGTAAACGCGTTGTGGCAGAAATTTCCTGTGGCTGAAACCACGATTTTGCATCTCAAGGAACGCGAACTGGGGAAAATGCGTGTGACCCAACGCCTCGATCGTGGCGAGTGGGATCAGCCGCGTGAGACGGTCCAGCCCCACACGCCGGGGTCGTTCTTTCCGATGGCGGAAGATGACAGCCCAGATCGTCTCCGATTCGCGCGGTGGCTCGTCGATCGACGGTCGCCCTTAGCTGCCCGAGTTGCGGTGAATCGAGTTTGGCAAGCCATGTTTGGCGACGGCCTGGTCGAGACCTCTGAGGACTTTGGGACACGTGCGTCTGTGCCTGAGCAACTCGAGTTATTGGATTGGCTGGCGGTAGATTTTATGGAGCATGGGTGGAGCCACAAACATCTCATCGAATTCATTGTCACGAGCCAAACCTACCGTCAGACGTCGCAGGCGGACTTGGCTGCTCGCGAACTCGATCCGCGTAATCGGTGGTTAGCCCGGGGACCGCGTTTTCGAGCCGAAGCAGAAGTAGTGCGTGACATAGCCTTGTCGGTATCGGGACTCCTTACCAACCAACTGGGCGGCGAGGCGATTTTTCCGCCGGTGCCCAAAAACGTACTTGACTATAACTTTACCTATCCGACCTACTGGATCGCCACCGAGGGGCCCGATCGGTATCGTCGCTCGCTGTACTTGTTCCGCAAGCGGTCGATGCCAGACCCTGCACTTTCGACCTTGGATTCACCTAACGCAGATTTCGCGTGCGCACGTCGTATCCGTTCAAATACACCGCTTGCCGCGCTGACCGTGTTCAATGAGCCAATTTTCGTAGAAGCAGCACGTGCGCTTGGTTTAAGGATTTTGCGCGAGGGCGGGACGAGCGATCAAGAGCGTGCTGATTATGCGTTCCAACTTTGTATGTTGAGGCCACCGACTCCGCCGGAACGGGCTGCTGTGCTCGACCTGTTGCAAACACGGCGGCAAAGAATTGCCGACGGTTGGTTGAATGTGCGAGATATTGTTACGGGGGATCCGCAGCGACTCCCAGAACTTCCAGCGCATGCAACCCCACAGGACGCTGCCGCTTGGACTCTGGCTGCACGTGTCCTATTGAATCTCGATGAAACCGTCTCAAAGAACTAGGAAAGCGATCGACATGAACGTATTAGCTCAGGTTCAGCAGGCTCAGGCCAAACTCCTGCGTCGTCGTTGGTTCTTGCGCGATTGCGGTCTCGGCCTGGCCGGAATTGCGGCCAACACGCTGCTTGCCAATGACGGTAGTGCAACATCACAAGTGCAGAATCCGCTGGCGCCGCGATTTCCGCATTTCTCGGCACGAGCGCAGCGTGTGATTTATATGTTCAATGCTGGGGCTCCCAGTCAATTAGAACTTTATGATAACAAGCCAGAACTCACGAAACGTAACGGACAGTTACCCCCCGCCGACCTCTTGAAGGGTTATCGTTCCGCATTTATCAATCCCAATTCAGCTCTGTTAGGAGGCAAGTTCAAGTTCGCTCGCCAAGGGAAGTGCGGAATGGAATTAAGCGAAGTGTTACCCTACACCGCGAGAGTGGCCGACGAAATTTGCCTCATTCGCACAATGCACACCGATGCCGTAAATCATGCGCCAGCCCAAATCATGATGAATACCGGATCACAACAGTTTGGGCGTCCGAGCTTCGGGGCATGGACTCTGTATGGACTTGGAAGTGAGTCCGCGAATTTGCCCGGGTACGTCGTCTTGACCAGTGGGAAGGGTACAAGTGGCGGTGCCAGTAACTATGGCTGTGGATTCCTACCTACTGTTTACGGCGGCATCCCCTTCCGTAGCGTGGGCGACCCGATGCTATACCTGTCAAATCCCAGTGGAATCGACGGTGAAACGCAACGTGCATCCCTGGATGCTTTGAACGTTCTCAATGATTTAGCTTTTCAAGCGGCCGGAGACCCCGAAACGGCTGCCCGCATTCAAAGTTATGAAATGGCCTACCGCCTACAAACAAGCGCTCCGGAACTGATGGACCTCAGCGACGAATCCGCTGAAACGTTTCAAATGTACGGAATTAAGGATCCGAAAGAACCTAGCTACGCCAGAAACTGTCTGTTGTCACGGCGACTGATCGAACGCGGCGTTCGATTCGTTCAATTGTTTCATGAAGCTTGGGATCAGCACAGCAATTTGACAAGCGGCGTGAGAGTCAACGCAGGGAGTACCGACCAGGCGAGCGCTGCCCTGGTAAATGACCTCCGTCAACGCGGTTTACTGCACGATACCTTAGTCGTTTGGGGCGGAGAATTCGGCCGGACACCGATGGTGCAGGGGGGGAATGACGGACGGGATCACCACAATCGTTGTTTCAGTATGTGGGTCGCCGGAGGGGGCATTAAGCAGGGTTATACACATGGGCAATCCGACGACCTTGGGTTTAATATCGCCGACGATCCAGTCCATGTGCATGATCTGCAGGCGACTCTTTTGCATCTATTGGGATTTGATCACACGCAACTCACGTACCGTTTTCAAGGCCGCGATTTTCGCCTGACCGATGTGCATGGAAAAATTATTAATAAAATTGTCGCTTAGTGGCCGACTCCTACGCTATGCACGTTGATATGACAAGTCCAATACGCGGAAGATGCTGTTACGCTTTGGTACTCGTTATGGTCACGCTGGCGTGTGCCGAGCGATCCGCACTGGCAGCTTGGGGGGACGCCACGATTTCCGCGATGGCCGGTCCGTGGCCCATCACAATTAGGACGGCCGCACACGATGCTGGGGCCATTGCTTCGCTCACTTGGCGGAACAAACAGTTCATTGACGATTTCGACCACGGGCGACAACTACAGTCCGCTTCAAGCTTCGATGGATTGGGGGAAGCGTTTAACCCGACGGAAGCCGGTTCGCTTGCCGATGGACACAATCCACGCCCTAGTAGCAGCCTGTTGCAAGGTCTCTGGACGGCGAGTAACAAAAATAACGGTGTTCACAACATCTTCGCGACGCAGAACAAGATGGCTTTTTGGAAATCGGTGGGCGGCCAGACAAGGTCGAATCATGTCTTGAACAAACGGGTCACGATTGGGATGCCAGGGATGCCCCACGTGATTGAGTACCTCACGCAATTTTCCTTGCCATCCAATGAAACACACTCACACGCGGTGTTCGAAGTGGTGACCGGTTACATGCCACCGGACTTCAAAAATTTCTATACGTTGGACGTGCGAAATAGAGTGACAAACGTGGTGCCCTTGTCGGATGGGCCCGGTGAACAGTCCTTGCCCATCATTTTCGCGACAAGCACCGGGAGTCATGCCATGGGCATCTATTCGCCTGACTCCCCCCAAAGCAACTGGCCGACAATCGGTTACGGTCGTTGGAGATTTGCCAGCCAAAACGTAGTAAAGTGGAATAACGTCTTTCGCGTCAACAATCCTGCTGCCGTATACAACTTTCGCTCTTACGTTATCGTTGGGAGCCTCGAAAACGTGATCGTCTCTATGACGCAACTGCACGGAACTTTCTCGGCACGCTGATCGACCGAACCTCCTTCAGTTCATGGGGCGAGTTCAATGGCGAGCCAGCACAACTGGCCGACATTGTCAATTTTTGAGATCGGCCCTAACATACGCTGTACAGGTGCATCGAGAAAAGGTTCAGGATCCGGGGATGGGGACACTACGTATTGTATTGGCGATATCTGCAGGCACGTTGGCCTGGATTACTGCCCTCGCGGCTGCAATTTCTGAAGCGAATGAGGCGAGTTTTTCCACGGCCAGCATCAGTCCGTATGCATTTGAAACCGCGACGATCGGACAACAAGAGGCAGTTGTCGGAGCGAATCAAGACGTTCGAGCCACCGTGGTACTCTTCTTTGGGACTGAATGCCCCCTAGCACACCTATATGCGAAGAGAATGAATGAGCTTGTCGAAGGGTTTGTTCCACAGGGGGTCGCGTTCTTTGCCGTGAATAGCAACTCTCAGGACTCTTCGTCTGACATCATGCAATTTTCAGAAGAACATTCATGGTCGTTCCCTGTGGTGCGAGATGTTGGCAGTACGATTGCGGATCGCTACGGAGCGACTCGTACTCCCGAGGTATTTGTTCTCGACCGCCAACTCAGCCTGCAATACCAGGGACGGATCGATGATCAATTTCAACCAGGAGTGAAACGGGCGTCCGCCACACGACACGACCTGCGAATCGCTTTGGAACAATTACTGGCTGGCAAGTCGGTCGAGATTCAGCGCACCGAAGCCGTCGGCTGTAAGATCGGTAGGATCAAGCAAGAGACTGTCGTCACTGCACCCGTGGGCGTCAACTATAGTCACGACGTCAGACCTATTCTGGAAAAGTTCTGTGTTGACTGTCACCGTCCTGGAGAAATCGGTCCGTTTGCTATGGAACGATATGAGGAAACTCTTGGTTGGGGAGATACAATCGTCGAAGTGATCGACAACGGACGCATGCCTCCGTGGCATGCCGACCCGGCGGTTGGTAGTTTTGCCAATGCGCGGATTATGTCCGAACAGGAGAAAACCTTGATCCGAAATTGGGTCGCCTCAGGGATGCCAAAAGGGGACGCGGATGTATTACCTCCGGAACGGTCGCAGTCACTCGAGTGGCAACTTGAAAGCCAACCCGATCATGTCTTTAGCATGCGAGAGCAGCCGTACGACGTTCCGGCTGAAGGGACGGTGGAATACCAATACTTTGTCGTCGATCCAAAATTTACGGAAGACCAGTGGGTTGCGGAGGCGCAAATCATTCCTGGAAATCGCAGTGTCGTGCACCATGCTATTGTATTCATTCGGCCACCTGACGGCAGCGACGTGCGGGGTGTCGGTTGGCTGACTGCCTACGTGCCGGGTCAGCGTTTGCCCAATATTCCGCAAGGATATGCGCGAAAGATACCTGCCGGGTCGAAGTTCGTTTTCCAGATGCACTATACCACGAATGGGGCTCCACAGCGTGATCTTACACGTGTCGGTCTCACTCGGATCGACCGTTCGCTCGTGACCCATGAAATGATCACTTTGATCGCTTTGGACCAAGAATTCGAGATTCCGCCGCACGCCAAAAATCACATCGTTTCAGGTGAGGTTCAGTGGATTCCGGGTGATGGACATTTATTGGCGGTGGCACCTCATATGCATATCCGCGGAAGAGCGTTCACTTTATTTGGCGATCATCAAGGTACGACCGAAATATTGCTGCATGTACCAAAATACGATTTCAACTGGCAGCATTCGTATGAGCTGTCAACGCCGCGGCCTCTCCGCGAATTCGATCGAATTCGCTTCGCAGCATCGTTTGATAATTCTGCTGAAAATCCCGTGAACCCCGACCCGTCGCAATGGGTCCACTGGGGCGATCAGACATGGGAAGAGATGGCGGTCGCCTTTCTCGAAGTGGCCGTGCCACTCCAGCCGGAAGTTGCGGAAGTACCGTCCGAGACAGCAGAACCGTCGGTGAAATTAGAGGCGACGGTCGACCGTCAGCAACGCGTGCAACAATTTGTGGACGAGTTCTTTCAAAAGCTCGACGCGAACGGCGACGGTGTGGTGCACCGCGCCGAAGCACCGGTCGTTGTTCGGTTCAACTTCTGGCGGTTTGATACCAACAACGATTTGAAGATTGAGCGGGCCGAAGTTCAGGCCGTCGCCGAACGGCGTCATTCACAATGATACAAGAAGTTTCTTTGTTGCTCGGGCCATGCGTATGAAGTCGGCGTTCGATCGAGCGATGGCTTCGATGGTGGTGCACCGGTTTGCGGTGACCGTCCTACTCTTTTGCATGACAGTTATGGCGACCATTGGCTACGTTGACCCGGGACTGGTACGAGCATGGTGGATCGACTCGGTCGCGACCGAAACCGATAAAACCGTACAAGTTAAGAATTCTAACGCGACCACGTCTCGATCCAAATCAGATCCTCTGTCCCTCTTTGGGGGCGACGCGATACTGGTCGTCACATCCACTGAGTTTTTCACGCCCGGTGGTGCCGACGCGCTGCGGCATGTTGTTGCGGCAATTGAAGGCCTGGAGTATGTGCGAGACGTTCTTTGGATGGATCGTATCCCCAACCTGAATATCTTCGGTCTGTCCGATCCCTTGTTTCCACGTTCTGATAATTCATCCGAGCGGTTTGCGGCGGCACGCGCGACGGCCCTACAACATCCATTTGTGGGGGGGCAATTATTGTCGCGTGACGGGCAGACGTTACTGTTGCTTGTGAGCTTTGATTTCGAAACTGTTCGCAGCGATGAACAGTGTACGTCGGAACTGCGACAGGTGGCGGAGCGCGTAGCGCGAGAGTATCCAAGCGTTCCGATGAATTTTACTGTAACTGGGAATATCCCATCACTAATCACTGCGCTTCGAGCCCACGAGGCCAATCGACTAAAATACCAGGTCATTGGTTATGGAATCATCTTGCTGATGGCCGTAGTGCTTTTTCGCGGTATCCGTGCCGTATTGATTGTTGCACTTGGACCGGCATTGGGAGTCTATTGGACAATCGGATTCTTGCGGTTCTTTGACCTGCAAGACAACCCATTCAACGAGGTCATTCTTCCGATTATGGTCAGTTTGGTCGGCTTTACCGATGGTGTGCACCTCATGGTCCGCTTCCGACAGTTGCGAGCTGCTGGACTCGATGTACGTGATGCATCTCAGGCTACTGTTAAGGATGTCGGTTGGGCTTGTATGCTCACCTCGCTTACTACGGCGATTGGTATGGGGTCCTTGGCATTAGCACACAATCGCGCGGTCCAAGACTTTGGCTGGTGCAGTGTCCTTGGGATTTTTGTTACGTTTGTCTCCGTACTGGCGACCATTCCACTTTTGTGTTCGACGTCGCTGGGTCGTAGTCTGCACTTGGGTCATGAAAAAAGTCTCATCGATCGGAACCTTGGACAGGTCCGCTATCTGCTCGAATGGGTACTACCCCGGAGCCGATTCGTCGGAATCGCTGGAATCATCAGCACTCTGGTACTGGTCGGCATATCACTTTTGTTGCGACCCGACCATAAGCGGTCGAATGACCTGCCAGAACAGAGCGAAGCCTACCGCGGTCTGCTTCAGATTGACCGTTCGATCGGCGGGATCGAATTTGCTGAGGTGAGGGTTCGCTGGGACGACGATATTGCTCCCGCCACAGCCGCAAAACAATTACTAGAGATCATCCGTGCTGTTGATGAATTCTTGCAATCAGAAACGGAGGTCCACAATCCACTGTCAATTCGCAATCTTATTGCTACTTTGCCCGGCGAGCGAAACCTTACTGACGACTTGTCGATGATGGAGTTGCTGCCACCCCCGATTAAACGAGAATTTTTTTCGGTCGAGGATCGGCACGCGGTCGTCCGCTTCCGCGTGCGAGATCGAGGAATCGCGGAGTTGGGTCCTACCTTTGAACGGATTGAACATAAGCTGCGTGAAATTCTGTCATCGTATCCTTCCTTTCGTTTGTTCTTGGACGGGGACGTGGTTTGGCGGTGGCGTCATCTGTATCGAATCGTGGTCGATTTGGCGAGAAGTCTCGGGGCAGCGGCGATTATTATTTTCGTGACATTGGGACTCTGCTACCGATCATGGCGCCTTGGCGTCATTGCCGTGATTCCAACTGTTTTTCCGTTGGCATTGACCGGGACCTACCTGGTGGTCGCCGGTTACTCGCTAGAGATTGTGAGTGTGTGTGCTCTGACCGTCTCTTTAGGGGTCGTCGTCGACGATACGACCCATTTCCTGTCACGTTATGTGGAAACACGGCCAACGTCCGGAGATAACAACACCGCGATTCGACAGGCATTTTCTGGTGTTGGCGTGGCGATGATTATGACGACGACGGTGCTGGTGGCCGGGTTTGCGACGGTGGCATTCAGTGATTCACGAGACCACCACATTTTCGCTACCATGTGTGCCATCGCCGTTAGTTCAGCTCTTTTCGGCGACCTTGTGATTTTACCGGCGCTGCTATCGATGTTTGGGCCAAGGAAAGCAACCTAGTGTCGCCAGCGGGCGCCTACGTCGTCGTTTAACCGCGACGCGGAGGAGATGGCCGGAATAGAGCCTACCGCCACACACCGCTATCGACCGGCCAGCTCCGGAGACGAGCGCGTGCCTCTGGTACCGGCGTCCAATCACTGCAACGTCGATTGCGCGCACATCTCCGTAGCCCGCTGATTTGGTCTGCCCTGACTCGAACGCCATTTCCAGCGGGCTCCTGCGCGCTCGTTTAACCGCGACGCGGAGGAGATGGCCGGGATAGAGCCTACCACCACACACCGCTATCGACCGGCCATCTCCGGAGACGAGCGCGTGCCTCTGGTACCGGCGTTCAATCACTGCAACGTCGATTGCGGGCTCGTCTTCGGAGTCCGCTGATTGCGTCTGGACTGAGATGATCGTTTGGTTAGCAGCGGACTCCTCCGCGTCGCGGTTAAACGATCAAGGAGGAGATGGCCGGCGCAAACTTGCCATCACCAATCGCGTAACTCGGCCATCTCCGGAGACGATGGCGTGCCTCTGCTACCGGCGTCCAATCACTGCAACGTCGATTGCGCGCACATCTCCGTAGCCCGCTGGTTTGGTCTGCCCTGAATTGAACGCTATTTCCAGCGTGCTCCTGCGCGTCACGGCCAGCAATTTCGGAGCAGATAAATGGTGAGCCACTTGCGGTATCTCAGCCATGCTTCGTCATTTGGTCAGCGTTTGATTGAGCGACTCCGAACCGGTTGGCGCGTACTTTTCGAGCATATCCCGAGCGATTCGCGCCAAAGTTTCTCGGCACGATTGCGGCTCCAGGACTTCGGCCTGACTGCCGAGTGCCAAGACACGCGGTAGAATTTCCAGGGGATGAGCGGCGTGCAGAGTAATAATGCCGCCACCATCGTCCAGCGGATCGACCTTTTGTTCCTTATGCCAAGGATCTTCCAATAACCACGGTAACGCATATGCCGAAACGCGGATGCAAAATTTCTGTGGTTGGCCGCCACTGAAAATACTCATGCTCCCTTGCAAGTATTCTTCGAGTGAAAAATCTGCTTGCGGATCGAACCAGTTGTCGAGCGCCGTCGCTTTACGAAAGCGGTCGAGCTTAAAATGTTTCATCTTCGCTTGGGGAACCTGAGGGTAGTTTTCAGCGACGACATACAGACTCCCCTGGTAGAGTACGAGCCCGTACGGTGCGAGTTGTCGCAGACTTGGTTTGGCCTCTTGTAGCGATTGGTATTCCGCCTCCAAGACACGGTGTTCGAGGATTGCTCGATTGATAGTCTTGAGGGTCCCTTGTTGGTCCGCGTACGATTTTGTCGGCAATCCGAGCACATGTAAAACGCGGCGATAGCGCTGATAGTGACTCCAAACGCCGTCGGGAAGACTTTCTTGGACCTTGGTCCAAAATGACTCGATGCCCATCCAGAACGGCGTACCGACAAGCGGCAGCAAGAGGTCACGCCCAAGCGACAGTGCGATGAGTTCCGTAGCTGAGGCGGCAATCGTATGAGTGCCCTTAAAACGCGGCCCCAACTTCCACACACGACCGCGAGGATTGTCTTCTACGTCGACATCGATTCCCGAAGCCTGGAGCGCCGCTAGGTCACGGCGGACGCTGCGTGTGTGCAACGCTGAAAGCCCCAACTCTTCCACCAACATATCGCGCAGTTCTTCGAGCGGAACTCCGAACCGGAATCGTTCAAGGATTTGCAAGATACGATGCTGCCGGATGAGCTGTTCGTTACGTGCCATGGTCGCCTTTCGCTCCGCGAAAGGAGTGGATTCGATTCGCCGTAGCCGAACCTGCGCCACCCACACGTCACGATTTCACGGTGCAATTAAATCTACGTACTTCTGCCCGATTGGAGATAGGACAACTCAACCAGTTTAGCGAACAAAAAAGGGGCAGCGACTGAAACGCGGCCCCCTTTTTTTCGCGGTCGTTCGCAGACGTCTCAACGCCTTCCGTCTGCCTATTAGCTCGCCTACTGATCATTTACGGTTTGCCCGTCGGCAATTGCGCATAGTTTCACTATTACCTCAGGTGACGTTTCATGTTGGAACCACTGGACGTGGCCATCGAGAAACACAAATGCAGCTGAGTCGCCCCGGGTGCTGCCGTATTTCCCCAGCAGCAGGTCATTCCTGTTCCTAGCCAAACCTTGAATAGGTTCAGGATTATTCAAAGGGTCCACGTGAGCTCCCCGGATCGTACCGATGGGGACCGTGCCGACGAGTCCGCAAGAGTCAAGGTCCACGTTCGCGAATCCAGTAGGCGCACCCTCAGAAGGATCAGGAGTCCAGCGGTCACCGACCGCAATAATCTTGGTCGCGCCGTCTGTGCACGCGGAGTTGGGTACTCCGGCATTGGCCATGCCAAATGGACCTTGGAAATATCCGAATCGAGGATTGTAGGCGGTGTCCCACCACTGTTGCTGTGTGCCGGGAGTTGCTTTTGTTTTGAATGGGTCTACTTTCCACAGTCCCCAACTCCCCCGATTCGCGGCGTAGTCCAGGCATGCCCCTAACCCTTTTTGATCCGCGAAAGGTGGCATGTTATTGAGCGAATTCGGATCTGGATGGGCGTGAAAGGGGTAAATGCCACACAAGGTGCCTTCGGCCCGTGCCGCACGCGGATTCTTGAAAGACGGGATACTACTTGCAAATGGGCTGCGATTGCCTGCTGCCGCATTGACTTCAACGGTCTTAGTACTGTCCCACAAATCGTACTGGTTTTGGCCTTCCAGGTTAGGAAGAAGGGCAAATGCCCACGACACCGCGTACGCCATGGCGGCAGGAGTCACGCCACCGGCGGACTGTACGACTTCGTTCTTGATCTTGTAGGCGGGAGGGTATGCCTTGTGAGAAGTCTCAAAACTAGCAAGCGCCAATCCGATTTGTTTCAAGTTGTTCTCATTTTGGGCTCTCCGCGCTGCATCGCGTGCGGCGTTGACGGCAGGTACAAGCAACCCAACCAAGATCCCAATAATTGCGATCACCACGAGCAATTCGACGAGGGTGAACGCCGTGCGATGCTTGATCTGCCTCATAAATTTGTTCCCTTGTAAGATTGCCACGGTGTTCAGACCGTTGCCTGGAAAATCTCTGCCCCAAAAAAAATTTTGCCTCAAGCCGACCGAGACCCAGATACCGGTCGCGCGGTCGGTTTTCGCCCGCAGTTGTCATAATACCGGATTCGCGTGGCGAGCACCATAGTTTGGTTGAGGCGGCACCCGTTGCCGCTTGGATTTCTTGTTCCGGGGCATCCCGGGCAGAGCTGGAAGTCTAACCGAGCGAGGTAGTTACGATTCTGCGGGTTGCGCGGTCCGACGTAGCAAGGGAGGCCGATTCGCCTTGGATACAGCGAGTGGACTCCTTGCAGGCAGCCAACCCCGGAGCTAAATTGGTGAATTCCTACCAAGTGCTTCTGATCCCCTGTAGCTCAGTTGGTAGAGCAGGCGGCTGTTAACCGCCGGGTCGTAGGTTCGAGTCCTACCGGGGGAGCTGAGATTTTTGGCTCGGAAAGAGCCTGTTAACCAGTTAACACAGAAAGCCGAGAGTGAATGCTCTCGGCTTTTTGCGTTAAAGGCCAGTTTTCCAAGGGTTTGCGGCGATGCTGGTCGTGAGTCGCGACTCTCAGTTCCGAACGGGTTGCTCTCAGTGTCCGGAAGCAACCATGGAGGTTGGGCTCGGACCCCGGGAGCAACCCTTTCGAACTCTCTGACTCTCTCGTTAACAAGCGTTGTTCCTTAACAACCCGGTTGCTCTCGGTGCCCGAGAGAAAGTTGCGGAAAAACGACTGGCGGGTGAACGCTGTGGCGGCTGGCAACGCCGTCGTCGTTTCATGGTCTTGGCATCACTCGTTCCTGTTAGAGGTTAACGCAGCCTAACATGCGATTTCCCTGTGGGTGGCACCGATTGTTCCCGCACCGATTGTTTCGGCGAACCCTCGTCGCTGCGAGACCCACAGCATACCGAGCTGACTAACGCGGCAAAAATCCCGGCCCCGACTCCCACGTCCGACAGGGCGCGTCGCCGGTTGGCCATCGGCGGAAAGATCGACGCCGTCATTTGCAGTCGAAGCAGTAAACGAAGCAAACGAAAGGCCGCTTTTCCGTTTTCTGAAGGTACCTACGATCGACACATCCGGCCCTGGAATTGCCACAATACAGCGGTTTCGGTAGCAGGTTGCGACCGCAAAGTTTGAATACGGCTGCTTTCGGGTATCGGAAAAACATTCGGAAATACACCCGAATGGGTGGTTTTTGGCGACTTCTGTTATTCGCATAGGCTGGGAACCATTCACTGTCCTCTTGGTTTCAGCGATCCTGCCATCGTGGCTTACCGCATCAACTCGTTCGACGGCAGTTGCGGATTCTCAAACTTGCGAGCCTGTTCGACGCCCGTGACTGGCAACGAGGATCGATCTAGCACGCCGATCTGCAAGAGGACCGAAGCCTGATCCCAATAGATGCGTTCGCAGGCGATCTTGTCCCCATCGAACTGCACCACGACCACCATCGGAATTTCAACTTTCTGGTGGGTCGGCTGAATCCCCGGCAGCATCCAGTCCATTTCGATGTCATGGGTAAACGAAAAAACGAACTCGTCAATGAGCCGGTCTTTCCCCACCGTTCGGGCAAGAAGGCGAAGTGACGTATCGGCGGGCATCTTCGGAATGAAATGCTTGCCGTAAAATTCGATCATCTCGTCATGGCCACGGCCCCCGGTCATGACGGGAACATGGTTCACATCATTATCCGGCGTCATCGTGGCGACGGTCGCCGATGCGTCCTTCGTGGCGAATTCAAGCTGGGTGTGCAACTCCCACAGGCGAATCATTTCAGCTTCAGGCAAAGTGGTATTCATCGTAGTCCTTGAGAGAGTTTTTATTGCGGTGCAGGGGCGGCTGGATCGAGGTTGCCTAACGACGCACCTTTACTGCTGATCGCATCGTAGATTCCTGTCCAAAGTTCTTGCCGAGCGAGCAAACAATCAACCGCTGCTTGTTCAGCCTTTTCCCAAAGTGCATCGTCGGCACCACAAAGAGACTGAAGCAGACGGGTAGCGATTGGGCCATGCTCGTCCCCATCCAGACCGATATGCCGCTGAAGGTAATACTGGAAATATTCTAGTTGCCCGCCAGCTTCCATGTTGAGTTTGTCGACGACGCGTTGAAAAACATCCGGCAACAAATCTTCTCGACCATAGGTGAAGGCCGAGGCTATCGCACACAGATCGCCGCTACCGATGATTTTGAACGTCTCTTGCACAAAATGCCGAGCCGCTACGGGGACTGTCGGCGAAGCGAGTGCTGTCAGCACTGGAATGCCCCGGCGAAGATCACAGAGCAATCCATCAATGCCAGTGGTGCTGGCCCCGCATTGTTTCATCGAGCGATGATAAAGCTCGAAATGGCTGGCGATTCCGCCTCGGCCATCATCGTCGGATTCCTCGGCAAGCACGATCTCGTTGATGAAGTGGCACGCCTGCGGGTCGGCGGGGGGCACCCACGGCACTTCGACGCAGCAGATTCGTCGTTGCAGCACCTTGAGCAAAGACATGAAATCCCACACAGCGAAGACGTGGTGTTCCATGAAAAGTCGCAACACATCAACGCGATCAATTTCGCCGTAGATGCGGTGGTTGAGCAATGCGTTCTTGAGTGGAGCCAGCCGTTGTTCGATCTTCTGAAGTTGATTCAAGGTTCTTTTCTCTGCTTCGTGGGTTTTTGACTGGCTTCGGGCTAAGCCCGGTTTAACCGAAAAATACCCACCGCTCTTAACAATCTGGGTTCGACTCAGTTGATTGCCGTGCGTATTCGCTAGAAATTCAGGGGGGCGACTTGATTCAGCCCATTTCCTACTGCGGGCTGCAGTCCTTCTTCCACGCTCGTCCCATCGCATCTGCCGCCATGATCGCATCGGCCACCCTATCGGGCCGCACTTCAAACGGCTCGTTGTGGATCGTGTCGTTCTCGGCGGTTGCACGAACGGCGATCTTTTGCAGGACTTCTTTGGGCAACTCAGTCAGGCCGATGTCGGCGAGGGTGATCGGCAGGCCAACCTCGGTTGCGAAACTCAATACTCGATGCAGGACCGAACGAGGCTGTCCTTCCAACACAAGGTTTCGGGAGTAACGGTGGCGTCTTCTACCTTTGCTCCATTCGGTGACTTAAATCGAGTTTATTTGCCTGCGGGATCGAAGGGCAACGACGACTTGTGGACACACAACCGGAGCTTGCCGTCAGAACAGCGACGGAACACGAACGTTTTATCCACCATCACTTCTTCGCCCTTGCTGTTCGTAAAGTAGACATTCCCCATCGTGATGGCGAGATCGCCGTGGATTTGGATGCCGTTCTCGGCTGCATTGTTATCATAACGGGCCTTAATCCAATGCTTGAGGGCGAAGCCGGTATCTTCCGGGTAGTCTTTATCACCACCGACGAAATAGGAGAGAGCACCTTTCTTGCTGCTGCGGAACGTGTTCTTATCGAAGGCGAGCGTTGGCTTGAAGAATACCTTGCCTTCCTTGTAGTCATACAAGTCGTCGATCAGAATGCTGGCAATCGCACGGTAATCGCCCCCCTCTTTATGGACTTGTCCAATTTTCAGGAGTCCATCGCACCATGCCTGCTGAGCCGCATTCACTTCAGCTTCAGTGATCGGCTTCGGCTGGGCGGCATGGACGGGAAGTGTTGCGATCAGCGTCAACATCAGGAACGAGAACTTGTAGGTTGATTTCATAATAACCGTTTCTTTCGGAAACTCAGATGCACAGTAATGTGTTCTTCATAATTGAGCAAGCAGTATAGCCGGTTCTGGTCGGTTCCAACATTGGCATTGCAAAATATTCTAGGCGATTGTGTTGTCACGAGTGTCAAAGCTCTCCCGAAACAAGTCGGATGAGCAAATGGACTACTGCAAACAGACTCAACATTCCACGCCAGAATTGAGATCGATTCCGATGCTGCGACGGATTGCTGATTTGCGTCCGGGCGAGCCGGTTGGTTGGGTGCTGGTCTACCGCAACCAATCAAAAGCAATGCTAAGAAGATGAACGATTTGGTTGGCATAAAACTGGTTACGAGCTAAGTCGAAATGGCCGCATCTTCATTGGCGAGTTGGATTGACTGACTTCGAGTTATAAATAAGAATGCGTGAGTTGGAAATACCCCTCTGTGCCACTATAGGTGAGACAATATTGAAGTTTTTTATTAAGCTTGAGGGCTTGGAGAACTTTGATGTTGGAACCGTTAAAAAAAGTTGAAGAAAAATCGCCTGAAGTCAGTGAAAAGGCTTCTCGTCGGCGATTTACGAAGGAATACAAGCAACGCATCCTGGAGGAGGCAGATCGCTGCAGCAAGCAAGAGCTGGGAGCCTTGTATCGTCGCTTCGGTGGATGGAGCCTGTATCTCAAGGACGGCAAGCCTTCCTACGCCTACAGCTTCATCGGGCTTGAGGAATACAAGGTTGCGGCCACGAAACCGGTTGCTCCGGGCAAGGCTACCATCCGCATGAACTTCGACTACGACGGAGGCGGGGTCGGCAAGGGCGGCATCGCGACCATCCTGGTCAACGGCGAAAGGGTCGCCAGCGGCCGTATCGAACGCACCCAACCAGCGATCTTCTCCGCTGATGAAACCGCGGGAGTCGGCATCGATGACGCCACCCCGGTCACCAACGACTACAAGGAACGCGACAATGCCTTCACCGGCAAGATCCTGAAGGTTACGGTGGACGTGAAGCCTATCGGCGAGGCCGTCAAAGCCCAGGCCGATGCAGTCAAAGGAGATGCCGCACTCAAAAAGGCATTGGCCGATTAGTCGAGTTTCCCCGTGCGGTCCTGGCCTAAAAAGCGGAAAAAACGCAGAAGCGTTTTGGATGTTCGGTCGGCACCGACCCACAATAGACGCTTGCTTCCTTCGTCTAATTGATAGACCACGGTTTGGTACTTGTGTCCTCGATGCCATTGCACCTCATCTACGCCGATGGCCTCGATTCCGTTCAAATGTCGATGCTGCAAACCCCAGGAAACTGCTTGTTTTACTGCGTCAAAGACACTGTCTC
>JAQCHP010000011.1 GCA_027619595.1 Planctomycetota bacterium | reverse complement strand
AACCCCCCGATTGACCAAAAAGTAGGTGGCATTGGGCGTAAGCCACCGGCAGGGATCTTTCGCCCTCCGGGCTATTGAAATGCTCGTTTCTGCAATTTCAATAAGACCACACTTTTTATGCACGAAAGATCAGCTACGCCGTTGCCCTTCGAGCTACTGAAAATCGCCCCGACTCAGATCCCCCAGCGAATCTGGATTTTGTCATTCTACCAACTTCTCGCGCCGGTTGTTCGGGAGGCCCCCTCTCCCGCAGAGACCAAGTCAACGGTACAAAGGAGTTTCGATGAGGCAATTGGCTTGGTGCTCTGTTCGCATTTTTTCTCGTGAAATATTGAAGGACTCGGAGATGTGGCGACTATTCGCGTTGTTTCTGGTGTTGGTAGCAACGGTTGAGCGGCCGCTGGTGGGGGCGGATTGGAGCGAGCAACAGGTACCTCGGCTGCCCGCGACGGAAACTCCCCTTCGTCTGTGGAATGGGCACGACTTGACGGGTTGGCAGGGGTACATTGGCAGGTACTTTTCGGTACAGGATGGAGTTATTGTGGGAAAAAATGGCGACCAGGACGCCCCCAAGTCGAGCACTTACCTGTTGACGGAGAAGAGTTATCGCAATTTCCGGCTGATTTTTGAGAGCCGGTTAGTGAAAAGTGAAATGCACTCGGGAATCGCCTTCTGGGGTCAGGCGGTGACGAAGAATGAAGGGCCCTATACCTACCAAGGGCATCTTGTCATGTACCCTTCCGCCTACGGGTTGCACGACCTCTTCGGTCGCAAGACGGTGCTGGAGGACAAGCTTGGCATAGCGCGCCGAGTCGGTAAGCAGCACGACTGGAATCAGATGGAGATTTTGGCGATCGGCAACCGCATTCGTCATGTGGTCAATGGCCAACTTGTGGCGGATTGGTCCGATCCGCTCCCCGCCGAATGTGACAGTGGCCCGATCGGATTGCAACTCCATTCCAATCAAGCCGCGCAAGAAGTGCAGTGGCGTGGGCTGATCTTGACCGAAGACCCGCAAGACAAACTCGTCACAGCAGCCAGCCGTGATTTGGGGCTTCAATTTGAGGGCAATCCTGCCGAATCGGGGCTCGACGCGACGAGGCTAAGCGAAATCGGCAATTGGGCGCGGAAACTTGTCGATGACCAGCAAGCTTCGGGCGTCGTCACGTTGGTCGCTCGACGTGGGCGAGTGGTCCATTGGGATGCCGTCGGCAAGGCCGATATCGCCGGTGGTCGCGACATGACGCGAGATTCGGTCTTTGCCATTGCCTCTATGACCAAGCCGATGACCGCAGCGGCCGTCATGATCTTACAAGACGAAGGGAAACTGCAACTCGACGAACCAGTTTCCATGTATCTGCCCGCTTGGAAAGATCTGAAAATGGTTGGCGGTCGAAAGCCGACCCACGAGATTACTCTTCGCCATTGCCTGAACCACACCAATGGACTCGTGGGAGATCAGGAAAATTCCGGTTCGTTGGCAACGGCCATTGAGCACCTCACCAAGAAAGAGCTGGCGTTTGCACCTGGTACGCAATGGCAATACGGGGCAGGCCTGAGCGTGGCGGGGCGCGTCGTGGAAGTTGTGTCGGGACAAAAATTCGAGCAGTTCTTGCTCGAGCGAATCTTCCAACCGTTACAAATGAACGAAACGACGTTTACTCCTTCATTGGACCTCCAAAAACGCCTCGCGCTGTTGTACCAACCCACGTCCGATCGAAAGGGGCTGCAGCCTGGGTCACATTGGTTGTTGGATCTCACCGGCGAACGGCCTCCCAACCCGTCGGGCGGGCTGTTCTCCACTGCGAGCGACGTGGCGAAATTCTACCAAATGATGTTGAACGGAGGCGAACTGTCGGGTACACGGGTCCTTTCGGCCGCGGCGACGCGGCAAATGACGTCGGTGCAGACCGGTAATCTCAAGGACAACTTGCCGCACGGTGCCGGATGGGGCTACGGGTTTTCCGTAGTGCATACTTCGGCGGATACGTACTCCGCATGTTCACCAGGTTCGTTTGGCCACGGTGGTGCGTTTGGTACGGTGAGTTGGGCCGACCCCCGCCAAGAGATGTTGGTCATTCTGCTGGTGTCGCGTCAGAATTTCGCCGAAGAACGGAATCTTCGTGCTGAGATTCAAGAGCTTGCCCGAGATGCGATCGTCCAGTGAAAGGTCGACACTGGATGCCTGCCCCGGCGATGGAGCTGAGCAACCCCTCGGTTCGTCGCCGATTTCGTTTCGAACGGCGAAAAAGTGTCGGTCCTCAGGGGGTGGCGATAAGTCGCCTTAACATGGGCTGCCAGAAGGCCCATGCCCCGGCGAGTGGGGAGCTTTTCGGTGGGACGCGTGTCACCGACTCTCGGTCCTCCACTCGACCTGTAAGACGGCACATTTCCTTGACAAAAACCTCATAATGAGTACTAATAAGAGGCAGGTGTTGTTGCCTGATTCCGGCTGAGTACCACAAATCTGGTGACGTCCACCGCCGGCTTAGCGAAAATTGAACATTAGTAAAGGGAAATTGATGATTCGACAAGTGTTTTTCACGTTGAGTTGCTTCGCGTGGACGGTGTTGACTGCGACCAGCGTTCAAGCCGTACCGGCTATTTGGGCGGAAGAGGCCGAAGCGGCCCCCGATTCGAACCGTTGGGGGAGGCACCTCACTCAGAGCGGCGACGAAAAGTCGGATGGGTTCTTGCAGACTTTAATCACTGTCAAACCCTGGTGAAACGTGGTGGACGATTCCATCGGGTGGCGGGTACGGCAGTGGTATGGCGATTATTGAGGGATCGGCCACTCCCGGTCTTGGGGACGGACGGATCGAGCAACTGAGTCCCGTCACGGGAGAGGCTAGTTGGACCTTCGAAGCGAGATTCCGCGTGAACACTCCGAAAGACGGAAATGGGGATCCGATCGACCCCATTACCGAGGAACCGTGGCAGGGGTTTCAGTACCTGAATACAGTAACCGGTAATCCTGTGCCCGGGTACGAAGTATTTCCGTTCCACGTAACTCTTGACAATAAGGGCAATGTCCCAGTCAACTTTGGTTATGGCATGAAGACCTTTGGTATCACGAACAACTATCGAGAGTTAGACGAAAACGGAGATCCAATCTGCAACGATCCTCCCGCTCCCGAATTTCCAAACTACTGCTATTTAAGTCACGCTGAAATGTCGATTAATGCGGGCTTGAATACGGGCAGTGAGCCCTCGTTTCAGCATCCGCGCCCGGACAACCTCGGTGTGGAGTTCATCCCTGACGCCTGGCACACGGTTCGGATTGTTCAGGAATACACCGGCAATCAGACGAACGGCACGAATCCCGGTGGTACGACGAAGATCTATCTCGACGGGGTGTTGATCAACACCAGTGGTGAGGGTGTAAATCAGCCAGATCCGAGTTCTTTCACGGGCCAGCTCGGCTCGAAGCCCAACGGGTTTGAGATGGGTGGATTGGATCCGGCGGCTGTAACACGTGATCGCAGCGTTTCTATTAAATCGTCGTCCCAAGGTGCGATTGGAAACTTGTACAACGTATTTGAGACTCAGATCGATTACATTCGGTTTCACGACTCGGCGCTGCCGATCAACGTGTCGCTCGACGCTGCATCAAGCGGTTGTGCGGGGAACGTGAATGGTGACAACACCACCGATGGAGCTGACGTGGCAGTCATCTACAACAACTGGGGTACTAATAACGCGTTGGCTGACATAACCAACGACGGGATCGTCGACGGTGCCGACTTGGCGGAGGTGTTTAACTGCTGGGGACAGGCCGATACGGCTCCTAACAGTGTTCCCGAGCCAGCAGGTTTAAGTTTGTTGGGCCTCGGGTTGGCAAGCTTGTTGGCGGCACGGCGGCGAGCCTAGTGGCCTAACCGTTCACGCCCTTTCGGGTGGTGAGGGGCTATACCAACAAATTGTGACGTTACGAAATATACCTAGCAGCGCGAACAATGGCGCTGCTAGGTTTTTTTATCGGGTGATGGGGCTGGAGGGCAATGCGTGATCAGCCTGGAGACCCGTGTTAGGGTGTTTTGGTAGTCCACAAGTTGCTGGTCGGCGCAACGTAGTACGGGTTTCCAGGCCCGTCTTAGAAAAAATCTCCCATCACGCCGAGCGGAAAATCTTCAAGTCGCGTGCTTTCAATGTGTCTCTTATTGACCGGCGATTGGCTCTTGGAGCCGATCGCGGTAAGACGGGCCGGGAAACCCGTCCTACGTTGTTGGAAGGCCGGGAAGACGGGCCTGGAGACCCGTCCTACGTTGTATTGGCTGACGGGCCTGGAGACCCGTCCTACTTGTTGGGTTGTTTTGGGCTTTTGGTAGACGCTAATTTTGTGCGACTTGTAGCTCGTCGTGGATGACGGAAATTCCGGGTTGAATTTGGACCAATCGATTCGCCAGCCGGCGCTCGTCCTCGGAAGCTACTTGACCCGTTAACGTCGCCGTCCGGCCCGTCACTTGCACCGTCAAGGGCGGAAGATTGGATCCCGCGCTGAAAATCGTGCGTAGGTTCTTGTTGAGCCGCGCCGCGACAGTCGTGGAGTTGATCGATGGACGAGAAAACTTGAGCGTCAAATGCGATCGAATCGGAATCTTGGCGGCCGTCTGAGGTTGCTCGGCTTGGAATCGCCGAGCTTCACTAGCCGATCGTCGGTTGCGGTCAGGTGACATCGAACGGTTCGACGACGATGGGTTATTGGTAGTGGGAGAGGAATAGTTTTGAAAGAAACTGTTGCCGAAATCGGAACGGTCAGCGCCGACGAATTGACGCGATCCACCCTGTCCGAATTGGCCGTTCAACTGCCCAGACAACGCGCCCGATGGCTGCACCGATAATCGGCTGTTTGTAAAACCGCCCGCAGTACTTGCCCCCTGCCCGAGACCCGAGATCGAACTACCGCCGAACAGGCTGGAACTTGTCAGCCCGTTCGCAGACAAGTTCGTGCCACTACTGGAAAACCCAGACTGGCTCGAAAACAATCCCTGGCCTTGAACAGCCTGGGAACTGCACAATCCAAACGTCAACACCACGAGTTCGATCCCAAGGCGTGGCGTTAGACGTCGTGAAACGCGTTCCCTTTCCAGACGAACACTTTTTGACATGGAAATCATGGCAACTTTGACCTGGTCGGATAAAAAATAAAAAGTTGACGAAAACGGCGAACGAGCTGGGATGATTCTGTCGCGCACGATGCGTTTTGTTTCGTAATCTGGCCCCCCTCACCCCCTATGATAGTTCACCTCCTATCAGTACGGCTACCGATCGTGATAATCTTCCGCCAGGTTCGTAAAAGATTCTGAAAAACCGTGGCCTGCGTCGGCTGAATGCGTGTGACCCGGTCAATCGCGGCATCCCACGCCATCGCCGCCTCGTTGGAGACGCCGACGGTCGTGCGGCGTGGAGGAAGGAGCGTGACGTGGCAGAACGGGTCTTGATCACAGGTGCGACCGGCTTTTTGGGACGGTTCGTGACGCAACGATTTATTGCCGACGGTGCACAGGTGACTGTGGTTGCGCGGAGGGAATCGCCCGAGTTGAGGGACCTCCCGGTGCGGATCGTGCAGGCCGACCTGCGCGAATACGAAAAGTTGCGCGAGGCCTGCCAAGATCAGGACGTGATCCAACATGTCGGCGGCATATCCGGAATATGGGGAAAATGGAGAGACTTTTACGATGTAAACACATTATCGACGCGGGCACTACTCGAAGGAGCCCGCAGCTACGGAGTGCAAAAATTTGTTTATACCAGTAGCCCAAGCGTGACGTTCGACGGCCGGGACCAGTGTGGAGTCGACGAGAGCGCGCCCTACGCGCGCCGGTGGTTATGCCATTACCCGCATTCAAAAATGCTGGCCGAAAAGGCCGTTCTCGAAGCGCATGGTCGAGATGGGCTCATGACATGTGCCTTGCGGCCGCACCTGATCTGGGGCCCCGGTGATCGGCACCTCATTCCGCGTCTCCTGGCACGTGCGCGAGCCGGCCAGCTCCGCCGTATCGGCAATGGAAAAAATCTGATCGACATCGTTCATGTAGAAAATGCTGCCCAGGCCCAATGGCTCGCCACGCAATCGCTTCAGCCGGGCAGTCCAGCCGGCGGCAAGGCGTACTTCATCAGCCAGGGGCAACCGGTCAATTGTTGGGATTGGATCAACCAGATACTGCAACTGGCCGACCTCCCCCCAGTTCGCCGGACGATTTCCCGTCAACTCGCCAGTTCGATTGGCGTTGTTCTGGAATGTATCCAACCGCTCCTCACAAGCGGCGAACCACGAATGACACGCTTCTTAGCTTCGCAGTTATCCTGCTCTCACTATTTTAACATTTCAGCGGCAAAGCGCGAGTTGGGTTATACGGCGTTGGTTTCGACGGATGAGGGGATGCGCCGACTTGCCAAAGAATTAAAAAGGGGATAGCCTCAGGGGTTTGCTGGACAAGAATCATGAGCTCCGCAAGGAGCCTCCTAACGGGATGACAGGGATGGCGGCCGATGATCGCCGGCGTAGCTCCGCGAGATTTACCTGATCACCAGCGCGTCGTCATTACGGGGCTTGGTTTGACTTCGCCCAACGGTAACACGTGGGAGGCGTATCGCGAGGGCCTGTTGACGGGTCGAAGTGGCGTGCGCGAGTACGAAATTCGCTACATCGGTCAGACGTTGGCCGGGGTGTGTGACTTTGACCCATTGAAGTACCAGTCCCGCAAGGAATCGCGCCGAGGCACACGTGCGGGGGGCATTGCAATTTATTGCGCTCGGGGTGCGGTAGAGCACTCGGGGATCGATTGGGACAACACCGATCGGAGTCGTGTGGGGATTTACATCGGCGTGACAGAGCACGGCAACGTCGAGACAGAAAACGAGATCTACGAAATCAAGGGATACGACTACGATACTGCGTATTGGTCACACCACCACAATCCGCGAACCGTCGCGAACAATCCAGCGGGAGAGGTGGCTTTAAGTCTCGGGGTGGTAGGTCCGCATTACACGATCGGTGCGGCTTGTGCTGCGGGAAATGCGGGGATCATCCAAGGGGTACAGATGTTGCGGTTGGGCGACTGCGATTTGGCGTTGGCGGGGGGCGTATCCGAGAGTATTCACACTTTTGGAATTTTTGCGGGATTCAAGAGTCAGGGGGCACTGGCAGTCCATACCGATCCGACCCGGGCCTCGCGACCGTTTGACATGGACCGCAACGGCATTGTGGTCTCGGAGGGGGGTTGCTTGTTTGTATTAGAGCGTCTGTCGGACGCACGGGCACGCAAGGCACAGATTTATGGCGAGATATTGGGATACGCGATGAATACGGACGCCACCGATTTTGTACTTCCCAATCCGGACCGGCAGGCCGAATGCATGGGCCTGGCGTTACGCCGAGCCCATTTGGCACCGTCCGATATTGATATCGTCAGTACGCACGCCACGGGAACCGCGTCAGGTGACTCCCAAGAGTGCATTGCGCTGCGAAAAGTTTTTGACGGCAGCGGCGGCACACGATTCAACAATACCAAGAGCTTCATCGGCCATACGATGGGAGCCGCAGGTGCGCTCGAACTCGCCGGAAACTTAGCAAGTTTCCAAGACCGGACCTGTCATGCCACGATCAATGTCGATGTACTTGACCCTGACTGCGCCTTGCCGGGACTGATCCTGAATGAACCGCAGGAACTCTCCCACGCAAATACCATCCTGAACAATTCCTTCGGCATGCTCGGAATCAACTCCGTGGTCATTGTCGGAAGGTATACTTAAACCTGTGGAGAAGAAGCAACGATGACACCTGCCGAGATCCGCGACGAGATCCTCGACATCCTGGATAACATTGCCCCTGATGACGACTTGTCCAATTTAAAAGACGAAATTCCGTTCCGTGACCAGATGGAACTGGACAGTATGGATTTTCTGGACATCGTCATGGAGTTGCGTAAGCGATATCGAGTACAGATTCCGGAAGAAGACTACCCGCAGTTGGCTAGTATGCAAAGCACCTGCACGTATTTGGCTCCGCGGATGCTTGATCTGGAGCGGATCGCACGCTAACCGATCCTTGGTAGTCGAGTCCGGACACTTTTGCGGCGCGCGGCATGTACGACACGATCATCATCGGCGCGGGAATGTCCGGGTTAGCGGCTGGGATTCGACTCGCTCATTTTGATCGGCGCGTTTGCATTCTGGAGCGTCATTACACCATTGGCGGGCTGAACTCGTTCTACCGTTTGCGTGGCCGCGACTACGATGTTGGCCTGCATGCGGTAACCAATTTTACTCCCAAGGGTGCTCGCAAAGGTCCCTTGGCGCGCTTGCTGCGGCAACTTCGCTTCCGCTGGGAAGACTTTGCCTTAGCGCCCCAGTTGGGTTCCTCGATCCGCTTCCCTGGTGTGTCCCTGCGATTCAGCAACGACCTGGAGCTCCTTCGCAGCGAAATTGCTCGGAATTTCCCTGGCCAACAAGACGCCTTTGAGCAACTGCTTTCCCGCATCGTCGACTATGACGATCTCGATCAGGAGTTGTACGAACAATCAGCTCGTCGCATCGTCTCGGAAATCATCAGCGAGCCAATGCTCATCGAAATACTTTTTTGTCCGCTCATGTGGTACGGCAATGCGCGGGAAGACGACATGGATTTCGGACAGTTTTGCATCATGTTCCGGAGTATCTTCCTGGAGGGACTAGCGCGTCCGTATGCTGGAGTGCGACTGATTTTACGGCAGCTCATCCGACGATTCCGCGAACTGGGCGGAGAATTGAAACTTCGGCACGGGGTGAGCCGCATTGAAGTTCAAGACGGGCGCGCCGTGGGGGTCGTCTTGGACAATGGCACAACGCTGGAGGCACGCAACATCCTGTCGTCCGCCGGGTGGGTAGAGACGATGCGACTGTGTTCTCATGCCTGCCCCGAAGCCAACCAAGATCGACCGGCGGGTCGCCTTTCGTTTACCGAATCGATGGCGGTCTTGGACTGTCAACCGCAGCAACTGGGACACTCCGAGGCCATCGTATTCTACAATGACCATCCGGAGTTCTGCTGGCGCAAGTCCGAAGACCTGTGTGACGTGCGGACGGGTGTGGTTTGTTCCCCCAATAACTTTGCCTATGGTCATTTTCCGGACGATGAGGAATCGCTCCCCGATGGCATCGTACGAATCACCTCACTGGCAAACTTCGATCGATGGTTCGCGTTGTCCGAGGAAGAGTACCGCCTGGAAAAGTTGCGATGGTTCGACCGGGCCGTGGCATCGGCCGTCCGGTTCGTGCCCGATTTTCGCGCTCATATCATCGATACCGACATGTTTACGCCGCAAACGATCCGTAGATTCACTTGGCACGACAATGGTGCCGTGTACGGGGCGCCGCAAAAACAGTTGGACGGGACCACCCCCCTGCCCAACCTCTTCATCTGTGGAACCGACCAGGGGTTTGTGGGGATTATTGGCACGATCATGAGCGGAATATCGATCGCCAATCAACACATCTTGCCGCAGGCGAGCGACGCATAATGCAACGGACGCATAGCCAAGGTGAGCGATGAGAGGACCTAACTTCGATGTCACGTGATTTCCTGGCAAATATTCGCGACGAATACGATGTGATCGTCATTGGTAGCGGGTTGGCCGGACTGACCGCTGCAAACTTACTGGGACGCGCCGGGCGGTCGGTCTTGTTGCTGGAACAGCACTACAAACTAGGCGGTATGGCGACCTGGTTCCGGCGGCCGCGACGGCACATTTTTGACATTTCACTACACGGGTTCCCCGTCGGCATGATCAAGAGTTGCCGCAAGTATTGGTCGACGGAGATTGCCGATTCTATCGTCCAGCTAAAGAACATCCGATTCGACAATCCAATGTTCTCGCTCACGACAACGTTTGACCGTCGAGATTTTTCCCGACTATTAGTCGATCAATTCCATGTCGACCCGCTTTCGGTAGAGCAGTTTTTTGATGTGGCTCGACAGATGAATTTCTATGACGACCAGACTACGACCGTCCGACAATTGTTCGACCGGTGCTTTCCCGGACGGGAAGATGTGATTCGGCTCCTGATGGAGCCGATCACCTACGCCAATGGTTCCACGTTGGAAGACCCCGCGATCACCTATGGCATTGTATTTTCGAACTTTATGTCAAAGGGTGTGTATATCTTTGAGGGGGGAACCGATCACCTCATTACGTTGATGGAACGTGAACTACGCCACAATCACGTCGACATTGCGATCCGCTGTGAGGTGAACGGAATCGAGGTGGAACGGGGGGGAGTCTCGGGAGTACGGGTGGGGAATCGTGTAATTCGTACCCGATCGGTCGTATCCAATGCCAACCTTTTGGGAACGATCTTTGGTATGGTCGGCGAGCAGCATTTTGACGCGGCGTTTGTCGAACAGGCGCGTGCCGTGCGATTGAATACGTCCAGTACGCAGGTTTACATGGCCTTACGGGAAGGCGACGAAATTGATGAATCGACGGGTGACCTGCTGTTCAGTTCGACGGCACCCGTCTTTCGCACCGACCTTTTATTAAATCGTGACGTCACCAGTCGCACATTTTCTTTTTATTATCCTCGCACGCGACCGCACGGGCCAAGACAGTATGCCATCGTTTCTAGCACCAACGCCTATTTCGACGACTGGGCGAATCTGACAACCGAAGAGTATGCCGCCAGCAAACAGGATTTGATCGACACAACGATCGATGCCCTGGAAAAATACGTGCCTCAGGCTCGAAGTCGTATCGCTCACGTTGAAGCAGCCACGCCCGTGACATTCCAGCACTACACCAAGCACGTGCAGGGGTCTAGTTTTGGGACCAAATTTGAGGGCTTGGCAGTTAGCCGCAGTTTGCCCGAACAGGTCCGCGGGCTTTTCCATGCCGGAAGCGTCGGCATCATCATGTCGGGTTGGTTAGGCGCTATCAACTATGGAGTGATTGTCGCCAATGATGTCGATTCGATGCTCATGAAACAATCCTCCTCGCCCCTGCCGAAGGTAGCGTTTCCATGATGGAAATTTCAGAAATCGAAGCCCGTATTCCGCATCGCGCCCCCATGCTGTTGGTCGATCGCGTCCTTTCCTGCGACCAAACCAAGATTGTGGGACAACGAACCTTCCGTGGCGACGAGTACTTTTTCCAGGGACATTACCCCGGCCAGCCCATCGTTCCTGGGGTCATCTTGTGCGAGTTTGCCATGCAATGCGGCGCGGTCTTGCTGTCCGACCAGGCACCCCACGATCCACATCGAGTCCCGGTAGCCACACGCATGCAAGACGTTCGGTTTCGGCAGATCGTACGACCGGGCGACACGGTTGACATGGAAGTGACTCTGGACGAACGACTGGCAGATGCGTTTTTCATGACCGCCAAGGGGACTCGCGACGGAAAATTGGTGGTGCGGTTGCAGTTTGCTTGTACCTTGGCACAGCCGGAGGCCCCACAATGAGCTTCCTGCAGTTGGAAGGACGGACGGTTTTGGTGACCGGAGTGGCGAATCGCAAGAGCGTGGCCTGGCATGTGGCTCAATTTCTGCATGAGAATGGAGCACACGTCGTGTATGCCGTGCGCACGGAGGCTCGGCGCGCCAGTGTGTCGAAGCTACTGCAACAGTCACAGATCGAAGCGCCCGTGTATGTGTGCGACGTAGCGGACGAACAACAGATTGAGCAGCTTGCGGAGTCACTGCGGCAGCTAGGTGCCCCGTTGCATGGCATGCTGCATTCAATTGCCTTTGCCAGCTACGAGGAGGGGCTCAAGCCGTTCCACGAAACCAAACGAGCCCAAATGTTACAGGCGTTTGATATTTCTTGCTTTTCGTTGACGGCGTTGAGTCACGCCTTGAAAGACTTGTTTGCACCGGACGCGTCGGTAGTCGCGATCTCGATATCAACCACTCGGATGGCAAGTGAGAGCTACGGATACATGGCCCCGATCAAGGCGGCCCTCGATTCCTCGCTGGCATTTCTCGCCAAGTCGTTCAGTCGCTTTAGCCAAGTCCGCTTCAATGCAGTATCGGCCGGACTGTTGAAAACGTCGGCCTCCGCGGGGATCCCCGGATACGTCGACGCCTACTTGTACGCCGAGAACGTCATCCCGCGGCGAAAGGCGCTGCAGACAGACGAAGTGGCGAGTGTCGCTGCATTTCTGTTGAGTCCCCGATCGAGCGGCATCAATGCTCAGTCAGTGGTGGTCGATGCTGGAATGGAAATTAACTACTTTGATCAAGACATCGTCAAGAATTACTTCCGCGGCAGCTAACGCAACTCCCTCCAGCGAATAAAGTCGCCCCAAGTAGCACGGGTCTCCAGGCCCGTCGCTCCCTTTCTCCGTAGGACGGGCCTCCAGGCCCGTCGGCCAGCACGTGCGCCCAAGTCGTGTATCGAATCGATATCTTTATCTTTGACGGGCCGGGAGACCCGTCCTACGGGAGAATGCGCCTAGGATTCTTCTCCGGACAGGATGCGACTGTGGTGCCATTCCACGGCGGCCATCACGCAATTGATCCCGGAACCGATTCCCAGCAGAGCGACACGGGCGGGCTGATCGAATCGATTCGATTGGCAGCCGATGGCCAGAGTCGTCGGGAGGGCGGCCGAACCGGTATTCCCAAGCCATTCGACCGTCGAGAAATCACGTTGGACATCCAGGCCCAGGCTTTCGTACATGAGTCGTCGATGGGGGACCGTCACTTGATGCGTAAAAGTAGCGGCCAGCGTTTCCAGTTCCCATTGCGAAGCGGCGAGAAAATCTTGGAACGTACACTGGCCCGTGGCGACCCCTTCCCGTAGCAGTGTCTCCGAATCGGTATCCATCAGCGGCTGCATGCCACTGGCCACCGCCTCATCGGCCCCACTCTGACACAATTCGTGATGTTGCGTATGGGCTCGAACAGCAGCCGCTGTGAAACGATTGCCTGTGCGTGACAACTTTTCATCAACGAGCAACATCGCGCAACTGGCCGATCCGATCGTCAACGAAGCCACGGCGGATTTAATCTGCTGCCGTGTCAGGCTTGGATCGGCATTGAGCGATTCGATCGTCTTATCCAGAAGCGGGCGGCTACTTTCGGTCCCCACAACCAGTCCGGCTGAAATCCAACCGAGTTCGATCATGTTGGCCACTTGGAGCATACCGTTGAGCAATCCCAGGCAGGCGTTCGATACGTCGAAGATTTGACATTGAGCAGGGAGCCCCACGTGATAGTGCACGCGACAGGCAGTCGCGGGCTCAAGGTGATCGCGGCAAACGGAACCATGGAGGAGTGCGCCCACCGAACCGACGGGAAGGCCAGCAGCTTGCAACGCTAAACGAGCACTTTGAATGCTGGGGTCGCTGGGCAACGTACCGGGTCGCCAAACGCGCCGTTCACGTATCCCGGTCATCAGTTCCAGCCGCCCCTCGGGAAGTCGCAGTCGCTCATACAACGGCTGTAAACGCTGCTCAATCTCGCTGGAGGAGACAATTTCTCGAGGTAATACGTACCCCATCGATTCCAGACAGACACGTTGAAACTGCACCGTCACTCCTTCCGCAGGCGAATCCTAAACCGACCTTGCCCCGTCGTTCCACCAGAAATTCGCCAAACCACGGCAGAATTCCCTCGTTGACAACAAAACCCAGCACAATACCACGTAACTCTTTCACCGTACACTTTCACCGTAGGACGGGTCTCCTGGCCCGTCGGTCTCTTTCACTACCGTTGAGCACGATACCACGTAGCCCCAAATCACACGATCTGGGGTTCCGGCAATAAAAACACCACAAGATACTGCGTGACACTTGCACTTACCGGAATAATCGGTACATTCACACACGACTTACATCTCTTACTTCAAGGAAGGAACTGGCAAAAGTTAGGGAGTTCTTTAGCTTCGGCGGATCTGCAGGGTTTGCAGATCGTGAAAGCCGTTATGTAGTAAGCGCCGAGCCTTTCGCGCGGACTATGTGCTAGCACGCACTGTGGCGATATTGCGTCAGACGTTGCCTGCTATTGCAATCCGTTGGTGAGGGCCGGTACTCCATTGCCAGTTTGCGTTCCATCGCGAATCAATCCCGCAGGGATTCCCGTGGTTTCGACGTACCCGCGTTGGTGGGGAGTATTGGATTCTCGGGCATTCCGACATGACAGCCGAAACGCTGGGCTATTTCATTAAGTCCAAACCGAAGCCACGGGCAAGGCAACGGTGCAAGGTCGCGTTTTGCGGCCGAAAAAGGAGCTGTTCAGATGCCAAAGAAGCCAATGATTGGTCTTAACATGGAACTTGTAGGAGCCACCAAGGATCGTCCTGCTTATTCGTACTTGGCGGCGGGATACTACGATCGGCTGATCGACGCCGGAGCAATTCCGGTAGCGGTCCCCCCTATGGGTTGCGAAGAGGACATTGACGAATTACTGGAACGGCTGGATGGTTTTGTGCTCATCGGTGGTCGCGATCTCGATCCGCGCCGCGATGGCTTTATGTTGCATCATACGGTGCAAATCATGGAAGAGCGTCGCGAGGACTTCGATCGGCAATTGGCGCGCACGATTTGCGAGCGGCGTGTCCCCGTGCTCGGAGTTGGAGCGGGGATGCAACTATTAAATGTAACCATGGGCGGCAATTTATTCCTGCACCTGCCAGAAGACTTGCCGGAATCGATTCCGCACCGTGACAATCAAGACAAATCGCATCGGCATGCATTGTCGGTCATTCGAGATACGTTGATGGACCGCGTCTACGGCGACGGGGAGATCCGGGTAAACAGCCGTCATCACATGGCCATCGACGAAGTTGCAGAAGGCTTTTTGGTCACAGCCCGCTGCCCTGATGGCGTGGTGGAAGCCATCGAGAGCCAAATCGAAGGCTGGCTGGCGGTGGGGACCCAATTCCACCCCGAAGCCGATTCGGCGTCGGCCTTGGACCACCGCATTTTCCATGAGTTTATCACGGGGATCGTGGGCGAAGAGATGGCCGTGCGCATGGTGGCGTAGTTGGTCGTCGACGGGCCGAGCGAATTTGACCCAAGATTGACTGCGATTCGTATCCGACGTGGGTTTACACCCGATGTCGAAATGGACCGCGTTCGGATCGTCACTTCCGAAACGGCGGAAGGCACGGATGCCTTCCGTCGTTTTTTTCTGGGCGGGGTGAAGCTGCCGACGAAATACCTGGGGCGACCATCGCGCCAAAATTATCGGCTGGCTGCCACGTAGGCGAGGATTTCCCGAGCGATATCGTGTCCCGTTGCCGCTTGCAGCCCTTTCCAGCCGGGGACAGCGTTTACTTCGAGCACATACAACTTTCCATCCAATCCCGGCAGGATATCGACCCCGGCGATTGGGGCTCCGATCGCTTGTGCGGCTCGCAGGCCCAATTCGATCCAGGGGCCAGTCTCGGTAACCGGCTCCGCAGTCGCGCCGAGGCTCAAATTGGTCCGCCAGTCGTGGGGATTGCGGCGACGAATTACGTGGGTATGTTCGCCCAGGACCAAGACGCGATAATCGAATCCGGCGTGCGGAACAAACGACTGAATGTAGATGACCGACTGCAGTCGATGGAGTGTCTGAAACGAGCGTAATGCGAGCGCAGGATCCTCGAGTCGCACGATACCGCGCCCTTCGCCGCCAAAGATCGGTTTGACGACCACATCGCCACCGAGCAATTCGAACGTTTTCATGCTCTGCTGCCAGGTTTGACAGGCGACCGTCGGAGGGATCGGCAATCCGGCCTGGGATAGCCGGACGGAACAGAGATACTTATCGACGGCGGCTTCCATGGCCCGGGGTGGATTGATAACGCGACAGCCGGCCGCTTCCCATTGTGCCAGCAGGTCCATCCGAAATACGACCTGCTCAAGAGAGCCTGGCGGCATCGTGCGCACCAAGAGGGCCTCGCAAGACGTGCCCGCCGATGGTGACAAGTTCGCGACATCTCGAAGCGAGTTGGATTCCGCATTTCCCCATAAATCGGAAAAATTCAGGGGGACCAGTTCGTGCGTTCCCGCCGCCGCACGCTGCAGGTCGCGGAGGTACCAACTCTCGGGGTCAATCAAGACGCCAATCTTCATGAGGACTTCTGTTCTCTCGTTGGACCGCAAACGTTCTTGCGCTGTCCGGCTAAGAATGAAACGACTTCGCAAGGATTTCCGGCGCGACCTTGCCGCCAGAAAAGGTTCGTCCTGTCAGCAGATTGACGAGATGGACTTCCGCGGGCGCGAACAGGTGTGGGTCGACTCGATAGAAATCGTGCCCGTACTTTGCAAATATTTCTGCGAACGGCTGGCCGTAATCGGGCGATGCCGAACTGTTAATTTTGGCGGACAGCTCCGATAGCTGTTCATCAGCGGCCCTCATCCAAATCGTGACACGGCTACCATACAAAATTGCGTCGTTCGTCCTCCCAATGCCGTGGATATCGCTGGCGGCCACGGGAGGCAAGGGAGCCGTACCGAAGGCGCTGACCACGGTGGTGAGATCGCCACCCCGTTCGTGCAGTTGGTGCAAGGCGGTTTCAATACTCCTGGCGACAACCTGCAGCGAACCGGCGATGCTACGCGTGGGCGCGAAGAGGAGCAGTACGCCGTCTGGTTTGACGTGGGTCGCTTCGGCCACGCGTTGGACCACTGCCTGCGTGGGGGCCTGCCCCGATTCACAAACACCAACGACCCGATCGGGCGATTCGCGGTAACCGATAGTATCAAAAAGGGACTCGGATCCCGCGGCGGCCCGCATGGGGCCCGACCCCATCGCAAAAAAACCGTCCCAATTCATCTTCCAGCCGGCATATTGAGCTGCCAGGCAGGCGGCAATCGGGCAGTCGGACGAGACGGTTACCAGGGGCCACGGTCCCAATTCGGCTGACGGCGGAGCAAGAAACACCTCCCCCAACCCTCCCAGGCAAACCCGGGCGAGCAGCAAACCGGCCTGCAGTCCCCCCGGTGCGTGAAGTCCAAAATCCCAGCAACCTGCCACAGGATGCTCGTCCGACAAGCCCGAAAAACGCTGCACCCTGAGTCGCTCGGACTGTGTGGGGAGGTCGCAACAAAGGTCCCAGGACGAACGATTCAAACCCAGGGTTCCTACCTCGCCATCGGTTGTTGGATTGCAATCTGCCATGCGGCCCTCTCCGGCGAAGTGTAGTCGGAAGTTCGGATCGATTCGATTCTCTCTCTTGGGGAAGCTTTTTCCTAGGGTTTATTGAGCTCGCCGTCGAGGGGGTGACGCGTAAATTGCCCGCAAAAAGTGGCCCATTTTGATCGTCCTCGTCGCCCCCAACGCCGATACTTAGTAAGAGGCGAACCGAAAAAGTAAAATTTTCCGAAAAAAAGATTGACACCATGCTGGCGATCGCTTAACATCAGCTACTGCATGGAAATACCAATTGTGCCGGTTGCCGCGAGCACCCTGCCGTCTGGTAAGAAAATATTTTTTTGGTATCGCTTGTTGACATTTACGTCTAAGGCGATGAGAATCGGACTTACGGGCGAATGAGAGTTACACCCAGTCATATCGCTTACGAGGAAAGACATATGAAAAAGTTTGGATTTACAACATTGTTACTAGGTCTCGTCGTCGTCCTTATGTCGTCGTCGGTTTCGAAGGCCGTGCTGTTGAGCGATCTAATCGACAACAATGGCATGATTGTTAACGGCGACAAGAAGTTCACGAATTTTACTTGGCAAGGCGCTGCCGGCCACACGATTCCAGCTTCGATGTTGGATGTTCAGCCGCACACCGACTTGCACGGACACCTTGGTATCCGTATCTCTGGTGGAATGTTTGATCTACCCGGTGGCGGACCGACCGACCTGTTGGTTGGCTTCGACGTCGAAGTTACTGATCCTGGCCAATGGATCAATGACATTCACTTGTTGTCGAACGGTAGCCTGAACGGTGGTTCGGGGTTGTTCCAGATCACGGAACAAGTACTCAATCCCGCCTGGATGCAGCCTGTACAGCTATCCGTCATCGACCAGGACTTACCGACCGGTGGCATCACGTCGCTGGCTGATGGGAAGGATCTCCCTAGCCCTGTGAAGAAGCTTCGCGTGACAAAGGATATTTTTCTGTTTGCAACGGGAAGCACGTCAGTGGTCCTGTCGCAAATTGACCAAACGTTTTCTCAGATTCCTGAGCCCGCTTCGATGGGCTTGGCTGTCGCAGGAGTTCTCGGGATGCTGGCTGCTCGACGCCGGTCGTAGTCCAGGTACTTGAGACGAACTCAAAACTGGTTGTAACTCGAAAAGGCCCGCTGTTTTTGCAGCGGGCTTTTTTCGTTGGCCGCCGTTGTGCTACCGTACGGTTCGAGAATTGGCTAATTCAAGCAGTTTCAAGGTGGTATCGTTGTATGAGTCACCAGGACATGAGCTTCACGGAACTGGCAGAGTATTTACATCTGGGGACCCAACAAGTGGAGCGGCTGATGAGCCGTGAAGATCTGCCAGCACGACGTGTCGCTGGCGAATGGCGGTTCTCCAAGGCAGAAATCCACCAGTGGCTGGAAGATCGACTCGGTGTCTACGGCGATAAAGAGCTGGCACAGGTGGAGGGTGCCATGGAGCGTCATTCGGCCCACAGTTCAGAATTATTACCACTCAGCGAATTGATCCGGCCCGAACTGGTTCGGATACCTTTGCCGGCCCGGACCCGGGACTCCGTGATCCGAGAAATGGTCGCGATTGGCACCGAAGCGGGTCTGTTGTGGGATCCAGAGCGGATGGCGGACGCCCTGCGGGCGCGCGAAGAGCTCATGTCGACCGCTATGGACAACGGCGTCGCCATCCTGCACCCTCGACGTCCCCAAGATTCGATTCTGGCCGAACCGTTCGTAGCCCTAGGCATAACCTCCCAGGGGATCCCCTTTGGCGGTGGCCGGATACTCACCGATGTCTTCTTTTGCGTGGCATCGACCTCCGATCGTGGCCACCTAAGCACACTTGCAAGAATCAGTCGGTTATTGCAGCGCGAAGGTTTCCTGCATGAGCTGCGGGCTGCGACCGATGCAAACGTGGCCTGCGACGTTATTCGGATCTGCGAAACGGAAATGCTGGATTAGATCGTGCGGCCGACATCGCCTGAAGTTGGTTCCCTAGTGTCCGCATGGACACGGGCTTCGGTAGGAAATTATCGAATCCCTGAGCACGCAGATCTACGCGTTCTGAGGGCTGCAGGAAACTCTTAATGGCAATCCTACCAACGCAAGAATGCCAGTCGGGGTCATCGAACCAGGTCGCCCCTCCCGACACGTCAAACAGCCCAATCGGATTGCTGGTGCGATCGCTCAGTACGTTACCAGTGACTTGCGGCGGCCAACCACAGCTACTGAGTGCTGCCGATAGAGCCTCGGCAAACTCTTGATCTCGCGATCGTATAACAATCGGACAACGTCCTAAATGACTTGGTTCAGGACGATATCCAAAATCGGTTGCCGCTGGTAATCGGCGCGTAAAAGAAGTGGCAGAAGACGCGCAAGCGGGTACACTGTCATTGAATTCACTGTCGCTCGAATCGCTGTACCCGTGTAAATAACGTTCTACAGCACGCAAGAGTTCGGCCACTTCGTGCCAGGCAAAGCGGTGAAAACCATCCGACGGTGGTATCGACCGAAACCGTCCAGAAACCCAGGGCCCCTGCATCACGACCGTTTGTGTCAGCGGAAACAACTGTCGCCAGGGGACCAACAAGTCATCCTCACCATCGAAAGGATGGTGTTGAATTAAAAGGGTAACTCGAGGAGCATGGCTGGGGGGAGATGTGAGAGCGGCCGACAGGTTGGGATAGGTGACAATCTTGGCCAGTTGTTGCAGACGTTGCCACCAAGCCGCTCGATCGGCCGCGCAACGGCCAACGTGGACGATCAGCGGCTCGGAAGTTGTTCTTGGGTTGGAAGTCATTGAAATTGCCAAACAGGGTTGGTGGGAGTCATCGTTTACTGCTCGGAGGGCAACGCAAGGCCATGCACAGCGAATCAGTGGCTACAGCGATCACGCACATCTGTTGTTCCTCACCCCATCCAAAATCTCCCTCCGGTCCGTACACGGTTGCTCGCCGGGAATTCAGGTTTCTACGGATCACCCGGTAAACCGATTTGGTTCGGGGGCTCTAGGTTGTAAGGGGGAGGGAGGTCCGCGAGTTCTGCCAGCGCATTCCCTGCCGCACGTTGTTCGGCCTCTTTTTTATTCCGTCCGATCGCCGGAAAAAAGAGTCGGTCGCCAATGCGTGCCGAGATTTTAAACGATTTGCTATGGTCAGGACCGGTTTCTTCTATCACATCGTACGTGGGCGGAAAGCCAAGTTCGCGTTGAACGCGCTGTTGGAGTTGCGATTTGTGGTTCAATTCCGCACCACGACGTACCGCCTCTTCGATCACTGTCTGCACATGCCGTTCAACAAATTCACGTGAGGCGTCCGGTCCACCATCTAAATGGACCGCCGCCACCAGGGACTCAAAAACATCCGACAGGAGCGACGGCGGAACGTCCTCCGCCTGGCTCATCCCTTTCCCAACGATCAGAAACTCTTGCAAACCGAGCTTTCGCGAGACTTGGGCACAGGATTGGCGGCTCACGATGACCGATTTGATTTTTGTGAGATCGCCTTCCAAGTAGCGAGGAAATCGGTGATACAGGTACTCACAAACGACGGCTCCCAAGATGGCATCCCCCAGGAATTCCAATCGTTCGTTCGACGCCAGTCGGTGATCCGCACTCGAGGCGTGCGTCAACGCCGCTAGCAATAGCAAGCGATCTTGAAAGGAATATCCAACCCGTTCTTCACAGGCGGAGAGCTGGGCGAATAATTCCTCACTGAGTTCGCTGCGTGTTTTCGTCATATTCTGTCTTCGTCATCTTCGGACATGTTCGGTTGATCTGTCGCACCTTTTCATTATCGCCTATTGTAGCGGGCTTCCCGTCGATCTTGCGAGGACGTTATGGTCAATACACTATTTCTACCCGAACTGCGGGAAATGTTGGAAGCGCATGATACGCAGGGACTAAGCGAGTTTTGTTCGGCCATTCATCCGGCGGGTACGGCGGAATTCATGGCAGGACTAACCGCTGCGGAAGCTTGGCAGGTCCTGTTGCATGCCGATCTGGCGACACGGGTGGAGATCTTTGCCTATTTCGAGCATCCATTTCAAGTCGAAGTCCTTCATAGCCAAGACCGCCGACAAATGGCGGAACTCATTTCCGCCATTTCGTCGGATGACCGCGTCGACATGCTGCGGGGCGTGGAAGCGGACGCAGCGGCGGAGATCCTTTCGTTAGTTCCCAGCAAAGAACGCCGCGACATCCTACGACTCCAGGCATATCCCGAGGGGACGGCGGGAGCGGTGATGACGACCGACGTTGCCTGCTTGTCCGAGTCGTGGACCGTGAAGCAGGCATTGGACCGACTCCTGGAGCGGGGCGAAGAGTTCGAAACGATTTACTACCTGTATATCGTGGACGACCTCCAGCGGCTGCGCGGCCTGGTCTCTGCCCGGAAACTTGTCTCCTGCATCGGCAAGCCGCAAGCACGGCTGGGGGACATTATGGAAACGGAGCTCGTGACCGTCGATGCCGATGAAGACCAAGAGGAAGTGGCCCGATTGGTGGCGCGGTACGACTTGCTTGCGATTCCCGTGGTGGACGACCAGCACCGCATGTTGGGAATCATTACCTATGACGACATCATCGATGTCTTGCAAGACGAAGCGACGGAGGACGCTTACCGAAGTGCGGCCGTGGCGCCGCTAAAACATGGATACTTGGACACCCCGTTGCTAACGCTCAGCTGGAAACGGGGAATCTGGCTGTGCATCCTGTTCTTCGCATCGGCCGTGACCGCCATTGCATTATGCCGTTACGAAGAGCAGATCGCACAGTGGCAGTGGCTCGTGTTTTTCCTGCCGCTCATCACGTCTTGCGGCGGGAATTCCGGCAATCAGGCCGCGACGTTGGTAATTACTGGCCTAGCCCGTGACGATATTCAACTGGCCCAATGGTGGCTCGTCGTTCGCCGCGAATTGGTAGTAGGGGCGATCTTGGGGCTCGTGCTCGGCATATGTGGGATAACTCTCGCCCCCTTGCTGCGACCGGAAGTTTTGGGGCTACCCGAGGCGCTCGTAATCCCCATAACCCTCGTAAGCGTCGTGATGTGCGGCACTCTGCTCGGATCAACCCTGCCACTCGTATTTCATCGCTTGGGCCTCGACCCGGCCCTCATGAGCAATCCCTTCGTGGCGGGTCTGGTCGACATCCTGGGGATATTGATCTACATGAATGTGGCCGGCTGGCTACTGTCATGATGCAGAAAAGAACCGAGGGTCGTGCTTTTGGCCGACCGTCGTTGTCGGACCACAAATCGTCCCCCAGTCCGAGGGGCGGCGTGGCCCGAACGCAACGCGGTGAGGCTCAAAATCACGTCAAAAAGTGGGGCTTTGGCGGCTGATATTTTCGCCGGCGAGTTTCGCAGTCATCTCCCCCCGCGCGCCGAGTGCAAGCTAGATTTCATCGTCGCAAGGCTGTGACGTCGCGACGCCCGCGACCCCACGGCCTGCGGAAACACCGGTTGACACAATACATATTGAGGTTGATTTATGGAGTGCCAGGAACTCGCTGCCCGCATCAAAAAATTGCAGCCCCAAGCGGAATGCAGCGATGTCGCACGCATGTGCTTGCTTGTCCAAAACATTGTGAAGAACCTGGACGAACTACAAGACGAACAGCGACTCGACGCAACCTGCCGTGATATTGGCTTACGCCTCCAACACGCCAGCGATCAACACGCCGCGATGACCGAAGAGCTCGAAGCGTTGTCGGAGTCCGACCCGAAACAATTTAAGCCCGATGACATTTGGATCTTGATCCGCGCCATCAAGGTCCAAAACCAAATCTTACAGCTCTACGCTTCCTATCATGCGATTGACGTCTGACCATTGACGTCTGACCGCAGCACCGCGTGGTAACGGTTGCTACGATCAGCCAACCGTCCTCAGTTTTTCAGTAAGCCAAAAGTGGTGAGCGACTGTCTTAGTTGTCGTTCGCCGGCTTCGTCGAGTGGCGTCATGGGCAGACGCAATTCACCTGAGTCGCGACCGAGCATTTTCATGGCCGCCTTAATCGGGATCGGATTCGTGGATAGGCCCAGTATGTCGCGGCACAGTCGGAACAGATGCAAATGGATCCGCTGTGCTTCAGGATTGTCGGCAACGGCAAACGCTCTGAGGAGTCCTTGCATTTCGCGCGGAACAATATTGCCGACGACCGAAATCACTCCTTCGCCACCGATGCTGAGCAACGGTAGTGTGAGGCTGTCGTCACCGCTCAACACCGTCAAGTCGGTTTCGGTAAGCACCTGAGATGCTTGATCGAGCGACCCTGTCGCCTCTTTGACCAAAGCGATATTCCGGAAATCTGCCAAGCGAATAATCGTCTCTGGCTCAACGTTTTTCCCCGTGCGGCCTGGAATGTTGTAGAGACAGATGGGGACGTTCACGCTTTCCGCCACCATCTTAAAATGCTCGAAGAATCCCTGCTGGGTTGGCTTATTGTAATAGGGAGCCACCATGAGCACGGCATCGGCTCCCTCCTTAGCCGCCCAGCGAGTCAGCCGCAGCGCCTCGGACGTGGAATTCGACCCCGTGCCGGGCATGACCTTGATTCGCCCCGCCACGGTTTGAATCACCTCCGAGATTACTTTTTCGTGTTCCTCATGGGACAGCGTCGGTGACTCGCCCGTGGTGCCGACGGGACAGAGGCACGTCGTTCCGGCGGCCACTTGAAATTCCACGTGTTCACGCAACTTCGCGTAATCGACGTTCCCGTCCCGAAAGGGAGTGACGAGCGCCACCGAGAGGCCGGCAAAGGAACTACCGCGACGGGGTGAACGGGGGGACGAAGTCTCGGGCACAGCAAATACTCCTTTGGTTGATGTCAAAATCCAAGTGAATTTGTAGTTCGGTGAACGACCCTATCGTAGCGACTTGTCGATCTGTTCCTTCATCTCACGCACAGCCTGACTCATTCCCACCATGACCGCTCGAGACACGATACTATGTCCGATGTTCAATTCATACATGTCGGGCAAACTTGCAATCGGGCCAACATTTTGGTAGTTGAGGCCATGGCCAGCATTCAACCGCAGGCCCAGATCGGTGATCAACTTCGAGCAGTCGGACAATCGCTGCCATTCCTTCTGCTGTTGCGAGCCTTCCGCGAGTGCATATTGGCCCGTATGCAACTCGACGGCTTGTGCACCGAGTCGCGCACTGGCTTCAATTTGCCGCGGATCGGGGTCCAAAAATACGCTGACAAAAATCCCGTGAGAAGACAATTGGGAAATTGCGTCGCCGACTTGCGGACCTGATCCCAGCACGTCGAGCCCCCCTTCGGTCGTGATTTCTTCGCGTTTCTCCGGTACCAACGTCGCCTGTTCGGGGAGAGCCGCACAAGCCAGCTGAAGGATATTCACTTCGCAGGCAAGTTCCAAATTGAGGGGCACGTGTACTGTTTCGCGCAGGATCCGGAGGTCGCGATCTTGAATGTGCCGCCGGTCCTCGCGGACATGGATGGTAATACTGTCGGCTCCTCCCAGCTCCGCCAAGACGGCCGCCCAAACCGGGTCGGGTTCTGTACCCCGTCTCGCTTCCCGCAAGGTCGCAACGTGATCGATATTGACTCCCAAATGTGCCATCCGAACTTACCTAACTCCGCGATTGTTCGACGATATTTGTATTTGGTTAACGCTCTCAGGGGACCGTCTTGGTCCATGGATGGGTCCCGGTCGAAGTCTGTGTCCGAGACCGACCTTGGTCCGAGATTTTAAGTTGTAGAGGCCGCGCAGCTTTCCTGCTACCCGTCGTGTGCCAGTTGATACCCTTGGCGGTTAATAAGGGAGACCGTCTTTGTGACGTTCGTCATGATTGGCTCCGCTGCCAGCCGCCGCAACAACCAGTTTGCATGTTGCTCGGACTCTGCGATGGCAAACAGAGTTGGCCCCCAGGAACTCTGTGCCACGCCGGTGACCCCCAGCCGGTGAAGGATTTCGGCACGTGCGGCCACCCTCGGATTCGCGTACGTCCCCTTTTGCCAGCCTACGAAGCAGGTCCCCGCCATTTGCCCATACCGGGCGACCGAGGCTGAAAATTCAGCAAAATCACCGGTAGCTGCCGCTGGAAACATCGACTGAGATGCCTCCTGAATCATGGCCGCAGAATGTTCGCGGGGAACCTCCGGCAATTGCCCGAGAACTTGCTGCTCCTGAGCGCCGAACAGACCCGGCCGACCTGCTTCGGTGAGCACAAGGACCCGCCAGTTGTCGGGCGGGAACACATGTCGCTCCAACGGTGCCAGACTCTCTCCCGCGCGCCGCCCCAATTCCATGATCAACCCGCCGTGGATAAACCCGTGGGCCCCTACCGATGATCGTCCGATGCGCCCGACCGATTCGGCCAATTCCTCGGCGCTCCGCCTAACGCAACCAGCCCATGCGTCCAGGGCAGCAGCCACCGACATGGCAAGTTGCGTACCGACCCCTAATCCATGGTGCTCTGGCACAGCCGAATCCACCCGTAGATGGCACCGCGGCAAGTCTCCCCCATTGCGATGGGCGGCCCAAATATGAGCAAACTGGGCTACGCGATCGCGAAAAGGACCGGAAATCGCGAAGCTGTCTGCCGAACAAAGGGAAAGCTCCAAACCCGGTCGATCGACCATAAGCCCTACCCCGCCGAATTTTCGATCGCCGTGGCCGAGCGACAGGAGCCCCAAGTGAAGTCTCGTTGGTGATCGAACAAGTATCATCGACCTGGCGACCCGATAGGAAGGGACAACTTTGCGGTAGGTGCCATCAGGACCGCCATACTACTCGGTTTCGCGAGATCCAGGGACACGCGGCAAACTCCCCGTGTGGGAAAAAACCGAAAAAGCCGGCCCTGGTTCCCAGTCGCCTTCTCGTTTGACTCGCTACAGTCGCCGCAAGAGGGCTGGCACCCGGTTGCAGGGAGCCGAAATTTAATCGGGGCAACGACGGGGTGGCTTTCGCAAGACGATGGAGGTGAGTAGAATCAGGAGCGATTTTCACGCAGGGTGAAACTCTGTCGCCTGGGCCATGGGCGGATGTTCCGCGGCGAAAGAGGATACGTGGTCCACGGGATGCCTTTCTTTGCCTACTCGAGGAGTTGGGCAGGTGTTCCTCGTGATTTTTTTCCCTTTAGTATGGAAGTATCTGGAATGTCCTCCGCATCAAAGTACAAACTTGAGTACATCTGGCTTGACGGTTATACGCCGGAGCCCAGCCTACGTAGCAAGACCAAAATTGTTGACCAGAAACCAGGCTCCGTCAAAGACTGCCCGATGTGGGGCTTCGATGGAAGTTCGACTCAACAGGCCGAAGGCCACAATTCCGATTGTCTGTTGCGCCCGGTAAGCCTCTACCCAGATAGCACTCGCAAGAACGGTTTCTTGGTCATGTGCGAAGTATTGCTACCCGACGAAAAGCCACACCCATCGAACTTCCGCGCCACGGTCGATGATGTCGCTGACCTGTGGATTGGCTTCGAACAAGAATACTTTTTTTATCAAGACGGTCGCCCGCTAGGATTTCCGGAAGAAGGTTACCCGGGACCGCAAGGTCCCTATTACACGGGCGTCGGTTACCGCAACGTGGGCTGCACTGCTCGGCAGATCACCGAAGAGCATATCGATATTACGCTCGATGCCGGAATCAATCTGGAAGGCATCAACGCAGAAGTTGCCAAGGGCCAATGGGAATTCCAAATTTTTGCCAAAGGCTCCAAGCAGGTCTGTGACGACATGTGGGTGGCGCGCTACATCATGATGAGACTGTGCGAGAAGTACGGCGTGGACATCGAGTTCCATTGCAAACCGGTCCGCGGTGACTGGAACGGTTCCGGCATGCACACCAACTTTTCTACTAAGATCTTACGTGAGCAAGGTGGAAAGGAATACTTCGACAAACTGATGGCTGCTTTTAACAAGTATCGTGACGAGCACATTGCTGCTTACGGGCCGGACAATCACCTACGATTGACCGGACTGCATGAGACCCAATCGATCGACAAGTTCACGTTTGGAGTCGCCAACCGTGGCGCGTCGATCCGTATCCCACATGCCTTTGTCAACAACAACCATAAGGGATACCTGGAAGATCGCCGTCCGAATTCACAGGCAGATCCGTACAAGATCGTATCGCGAATCCTGAAGACGATCCAATCGGTGGGCTAGTTGCCTTTCCGCCTGATTGGCTGCAAGAATTCGTTTATCGACTGAATTCTGAAAGCTCGATCGACTGGGCTCAACGCATCGCGCCGCCTCCCTTCGGAGGCGGCGTTTGCATTTGATGGAGGTGGTCATGTACGAAGCAAAGAACACCGCTCGAGCCTTGGTCCGCATCGGGTACGATGGCCGCGTTCACAAATTCTTTCGAGCCACCGACGCACGCCAGCGATTTGAAAATGAAATTCGGGTGCTGCGATATCTCGAATCGCGTGGGTGTGACTTTGTGCCGCGCGTCTTGGCAACCAACGAAGAGACTCTGGAACTTGTGATGTCAAGCTGCGGTGCACGCGTCGAACAAATGGGCGAGGCACGCATCCAAGAACTGTTCGCAGAACTTGAGGCGTTTGGAGTTCGGCACGATGACCCGTTTCTCCGCAACGTCACCTACCGCGCTGCGGACGGACGTTTTTGTATCATTGACTTTGAATTTGCCACGATCCTCGACGAACACGTTGCCGACTTAGCGTTTCGTGGCGAGAATCTAACCACAACTGATAGATCGAAAGGACTACGTTGGTCGGGTGCCACCGATGTCGGCCCAATTCGCCCGAACAACGAGGATGCTTTTCTGGCCATCACGTTTGATGACCGTGAATTTCACTACCTGACCCGAACCGGCGAAATCCATGACTCGGCGATGGATTTTGTCTTCGCGGTAAGTGACGGCATGGGAGGCGAAAAATCGGGCGAATTTGCCAGCCGGTTTGCGATCGATCATATTACCCGCCTGCTGCCCAGACGCTTTGCGAGTTCGCCAGGCAGTTACAAAGCGTGCCTCGCGGAAATCTTTGCCGAACTCTATCAGGGAATCCATCGACAACTGACGGTGCTGGGCGAAAGCTACGCCGAAGGCCAAAATATGGGGGCCACGTTGAGCCTAATTTGGTATGTGCGAGGCTGGCTTCATTTTGCTCATATCGGCGATAGTCGGATCTACCACGTTCACAATCAAGGGCCCACACAACAGATATCGGAGGACGACACTCATGTTGGATTTCTGCGGCGGGCCGGTAAATTGAACGAACGTGAAGCGAGAACCCATCCACGCAGGAACGTGCTATCGCAATCGCTGGGTGCCGGAAACTTGTTCATTCGGCCTCAGATCGGTAGCTTTTCCTGCCATCCAGGGGACCGACTGGTATTGTGTACCGACGGAGTCACCGACGGATTGTGGGACCACGCATTCGAGGACTGTATTCGCGAGGACTGGTTCAACGACCAGAACGTCCCCCTGGGTCAACGAATTGTTCGACGAGCCATCGAGGGCGGATCGCGCGACAATGCCACGGCGCTGGCCGTGGAACTGCTATAGCCTAAATCGACCATGCAAAACCACAAGAACCTAGAAGCCATCGTTTTCGACAATCGGTTCACGCGCGAGCTGCCGGCCGATCCGGAGTTACTCAATGTGCGGCGACAGGTCGTGCAGGCCTGTTATTCGCGGGTAACGCCGACCCCCGTGGCACACCCCCAGCTGATTGCCTATGCGCCGGAGGTTGCCGAATTGCTCGGCCTGTCCGTCGAACCTGCCGACCATCCGCAGTTCGCTCAGGTCTTTTCCGGTAATCGACTGTTACCTGGCATGGATCCGTTTGCGATGTGCTACGGTGGGCATCAATTCGGAAATTGGGCGGGACAGTTAGGGGACGGTCGAGCGATCAACTTGGGTGAAGTTGTCGGTGCCAACGATCAACGTTGGATGCTCCAGCTCAAGGGGGCAGGGCCTACGCCGTACTCCCGCACGGCCGACGGATTGGCAGTATTGCGATCGTCGGTGCGGGAGTTCCTCTGCAGTGAAGCGATGTTCCATTTGGGCGTTCCCACAACGCGAGCACTGAGCTTGGTGCTGACCGGCGAACAGGTCGTGCGGGACATGTTTTACGATGGAAACCCGCGACAAGAGCCTGGTGCCGTGGTTTGTCGCGTCGCACCGACGTTTACCCGATTCGGAAACTTTGAGATCTTCGCCGCTCGCAATGACATCGAGACGCTGCGGCGACTCGTCGACTACACCATCCGGAATGACTTTCCACATCTCGGGGAACCAGGGGCCGCCACCTACGAAACCTGGTTTCATGAAATCTGTCGAACCACGGCTGACATGATCGTGCATTGGATGCGAGTCGGTTTTGTGCATGGCGTGATGAATACCGATAACATGTCGGTCCTCGGGTTGACGATCGATTATGGCCCCTACGGGTGGCTCGATGACTACGACCCGAATTGGACACCCAACACGACCGACGCCGGTGGGCGACGGTACCGCTTTGGTCATCAGCCCCAAATTGCCCAATGGAACCTCATGCAATTGGCCAACGCCATTTACCCGTTAGTCGGCAACGCGGAACCATTTCAGCTGGGGCTACAGCTTTATGCTGAGAAATTCCAAGAGGATTGGCGAACGATGATGGCTCGCAAGATTGGCTTGGAAGCCTTCGATCCACATACGGATCAAGTCCTGATTGAGGAGCTCTTGTCAATTTTGCAACTCACCGAAACCGATATGACCATCTTTTTTCGCAGACTCGCGTCGATCTCTGTAACGGAACCGATGGCAGACTTGCTTCCCGGGAAGAAGGATCGCTCCGCCGTGGAAACACCATCGGAAGGCGATAGCGTGGAGCATAATTCTGCTCGGCTGGCCGAGGCGTATTACTTACCGAACGAGCGCACGGCGGAACATGAGCAGCGGATCCGCGCCTGGCTCCGGAACTATCAAGCTCGGCTTTCCCAAGATGGGATTCCCGATCCCATTCGGCGTACGCGTATGAACGCTGTCAATCCGAAGTATGTGCTGCGCAATTATTTGGCCCAGCTGGCAATCGACAAGGCGGAGCTGGGAGATCCATCGATGGTTGCCACGTTGCTGGAGCTGTTGCGGAAACCGTACGACGAACAGCCGGAACGAGAGGAATTCGCCGTTCAGCGTCCTGACTGGGCTCGCCGCCGTGCCGGCTGTTCCATGTTGTCATGTAGTTCCTAGCCCCGCATCGCGGCTCGGTGGGACCGGCCTTGGCTGGTGGAGGGCGAGTGCGCGGGGGGGGATACCCAAGTCTCTGGCGTGCCGATGGCTCAGAAGGACCGTTTTTTACTTGAACTGGCCCGATTGCGTGTTACAATCGTTTCCTTCGGCCCGTGTACCAGAACCCCCGATCGCCTGGACCCACCTATCGCCTGGAATCCCCAGATAAGGAATCCTCCTGCGCCAGTCAATACACTGTTCGCAAAGACCCGATGTTTGCTCAAGTCCATTTTTCGAAAAGGGAGCCATCTGGCGCTCGTGGCCAGTTTAGTTCCGTTAGGGGCAGTCGGTGTGCCTACGGCGAAGGCCGACCCACCCGTTGCGTTGCCCCCTGATTTCCCCACCGATCAGCTCTTCTGCTTTCGGATTACCGACCTAGAACGGATTCCCGGAGACGCGGAAGGGAATGCTTTCCGCGTGCAACTCCAGGTATTGAATTGGACGAATCATCAGGCAGATGCGCTGATCATGTCGGTGAACGAAGGGACGACCGGAGGAGTTCGGATTGCCAATGCATCGATTGATATCAATGGTCGCGGTGGTCCAATCGGTGGCAACGAGATTGGATCGGGCGCGTTCGACGGCACGGCAATTCACAGTGGCCGTGGACAAGGCGACTTGCCAGGGCTAACGAACGATTGGCAGGTAGGCACCGTCTCCACGACGCATGTGCAATGGGATAATGCCAACAACGGTACACCGATTCCCAACCGTGACCTGCTGTTTACAATAGAAGGTTCTTCTTCCTTCCTCGTTCCTGGATTCGGCACCGACGGTTTGGGGGACTCGGCGGTTGACGGCGGGCCGACGCCGTACACCAACCAAGGGCCAGGTGGCGGACAGCCCAGCCCCGATGGGAGCGGCAATGTGCTCGACGGTTTTGTTCTTGACATTGACAACTGGGACGAAGGAGAGGTCTTTTCGCTCAACTGGTTCTTGGCGGCATCCTTTGAGGGTTCGGGCGCTTTGCAAACTGCGTCGATTCTGCCGCCGGGGCAGTTCTTCCCTATTGGTACGTCCGCTTTTGGCAATGATTTCGGATTTGGAATCATCAATCTGGTTCGGATTGGCGATTCGATTGGAACTCCTGCGCCGAACTTGCCAGGCCCTGTATTTGAGGGCAATACCGGTTTTGTGCAGAACGGAACGACGTTCTACGACACGGTGTACGAAATTCCGAATCCGGCTGAGTTCGCCGCGGAACTGGGCGCGGCAATTACTGGTAGGTTCCTTAACAACTCCGATAACGTTTTTGGTGCTCAGGTAAACACCAATCTTGTTCCAGAACCGACCAACGTCGTGATCTTAGGCGCGGGCTTAGCGGCGCTGGGACTGTCGCGCCGGAAGCAGAGCTAGGATCCAGCTGACGACGTTCGGGGATAGATTTCGGCTTCTCACTGAAAAGAACCCACCTACGGCGGCTCGCCACTTGTGCGAGTTCGCCGTCAAGGGATGCGATGCGTTTCTTGATCATCAACAACCATTGTATCACCGACCCCACGGCCGGCGTGTCGCGGTGTCAGTTTACAGTCGCTAAGTGGCTGGTGGAGGCTGGACACGAATGCCACGTGGTGACGACATCACGTTTTGAATACCAAGTCCCGTTTACGTGTCAAGAACACCTTGAGCGCCTGCACACCAACATCCGTTGGGATCACGATCGTCGCGGAGCGAAACGGTCGGGTTGTCGCGTAGCCCGGTTTCGAGTCGACGGGGTTTCGGTCCAGCTGCTAGTGACCCATCATCAAGACGAAACGCAGCCAGATCGAGCAGAATCCGACCAATATGTTCGGTTGGTCGAACGAGAACTTGATCGCTTTCGTCCCGACGTGCTGATTGCCTGCAATGGCCATGAAATGATTCGTGCAGCGATGCGCGAGTCGCAGGCACGTGGCGTGATTACCGTTTTTACTGTTCGGGGCTACGGGTACGATCAACGTTGCTTGTTTGACGAAGTGGACCATGTCTTTACCTGCAGTCAACATTTGACGCGGGTGCTATTCGAGAAAACCGGAATACCCAGCACTCCTCTTTCGTCGCCCATCGACAGCGCCGATGTTTTGTCCCCGTCAGAACATCGCAAGTTCTTGACATTTGTAAATCCGTCGCCACATAAGGGAGCCCTGTGGTTCGCTAAGCTGGCACAAATGTTGGGGGATAACCGACCCGACATTCCGCTGCTCGTAGTGCAATCGGGCCGCAGTGCTGCGCTGCTCAATAGCATCCCTGGCGTTGATTTCACAAGATATCCGCAAATAGTGGCTTCTCCGGCGACTTCTCGGCCAGCCGATTTTTTGGCGCTCACGCGGGCTTTACTAGTTCCATCTGTTTGGGACGAGCCGTTCGGCCGGGTCGCCGCTGAGGCGATGCTCAATGGAATCCCGCCACTCGTCAGTAATCGCGGCGGGTTGCCGGAAGTCCTCGCTGGTGACTATTCCGTGGGAGGGGGTGGACGCGTATTGCCAATTCCGGACGACTTTCGGGCGATGACCACCACACTGCCGACCGACGAACAGATGCGGCCCTGGTATGAAGCCGTTCTCCAACTGTGGGATGACCAGGCGTACTACGATGACATGAGCCGCCGCGCCCGTCAGATTGGGGAAGCGCAATACGGCGCCGGAATACAAAAGAGAGCACACGTCGACTATTTAACGGGATTACAGAAACCCCCACGCACCTTGCCACCCCGAACGCCAGCCACAGACCAACACCAAGACGAGGCGAAGCTATGAATGCGCCGATACACCAGCCTCGGACACCGTCTCTTCACGATCGCGCAAACGTCGGAGGCGGGCCCATAGCGGCGGGTGAGTGTGAAAGATGCGAAACCGCGAAGGCCGAGATTCCGCAAAGAACAAGTGACTGGCCAACGCCGCATGAGGAGACGATATCCAACTTCCCTGCTGCGCAATCACCTCCAACGCTTCCTGTAGACCCCCGGGATTGCGGGTCAGTTCAACTGCTTTCGCGTCGGCCAAAAACTCCCTTTGACGATTGAGCCCTAACTTGATCAACGCCGCGAACGACTCACCAATTTTGCCCACCGGATAGACGACGGCTCCCACCACGGCAGCCAAGATTTTTCCGACTACGTTGCCACCATTGGGTCGAACTCCCATTCGCAACAACGACCCCGCCATAAAACTCAGCGCATGCAGTCCAGCTAAAGCTCCCATGACACGCACGTTAAGGCGAGTGTCCTGGTGAACGATATGGCTCAGCTCATGGGCCACGATACCCTGCAATTGATCACGCGTGAGCCGGTCCACTGCGCCGCGTGTTAAACAAAGACTATATTCTTTAACCTTAGTTCCGGCTGCCAACGCGTTGATACTGTCTTCCTCTTCCAGCACGTACACTTTGGGAGCAACTACGCCGGCTGCAATCGACATTTCTTCTACGATGTTGAGGATTCTCTTTTGACTGGGGTCGGCATTGATCTCGACAATTCGAGTTCCACCGAGTTGCTGGGGAATCGTCCGACCGCTTTCCTCGGACAACTGTAACGTTTTGTAAATCGCCGTACCCACAACAATAAAGCTGGCCCCAAGAATACCAATCCACCATCGGTCGAAGAATGCCTGGGCAAAAAAGTCACCAGACAACTTCATATTCGTTATCAGAGACATGTAGGTCATCGAACACAAGACAGTGGCAATGGAAGCAATCGTGGCGAACAGGATTACGGTCGTCACGCTCGCGGCTGCCAACAGAACGATCAGCCAAACCGTCTGATCTTTAGCATCCTCTTGAACTTCGTAGAAATTGAACATGGGGAAAATTCGCGACTGGTTACTGAACGGGTTATTTACCCAATCGTACCTTATGAACGAAGAGTCCCTGGCGTCCGCTTCTCCGTACAATCGTTCCAATCGTGCGAATCCAACTTCCGCAACCTGGCAACTGCGGCGATGGCTGGCATCGGAGGACGCGCCGGTCCCCTGTGGGTTTCAAGAATATCCTTGGTCGCGAACTTAGAATTTTGCTAAAGCTCTAACGCGGAACTTGCAGCGTACACGGGGTACAGCTGCCTGGCCGGAATTTACCGAGCGTCGACACGCAACTGAACGGTGGTTCTTTTGCCATCTTGTACGGCATGGCCGGAATCGTCGCAAAGAATCGCCCCATCGAGATTGCTGGCTGCATGAGCGGATGTTTGGTCTGACCGTATTGTTCCAAGGGGACATCGTCGAAATAGAGCGGCTGATGCCACATCTCGGGCGCCGTCCATGAATAGTTGGTTACGGCTGCGTAACGCGCTTTCTGGCCATGCCCCCCCGACTGAAAAAGTTCGGCCGAGCAGTCTGGGGGAGCAGCTCGATTACCAAGTGAAATATCGGCCTGAATTGTATTAATTTGGCGAAACCACTTGGAGAGCTGTACAGGTGCCGGGCAAGGAGAAGGCGTCGATTCGCTAAGGTCCTGTCCCGGAACAGGAGCCACGGCCGCCGGTTCTACCGCAAGCGATTGCGTTGCGTAGAGCATGAGGCATCCGAGCGCAACCGCAAAGAGTCTTTTTTGCCATCGCAACGAGTCATATAGTGTCATAGAGGGGCGTCCTTGTACCTCATCACTGCTCGCCACCGTGGGCGAATTCCCTCTGCTTGTTCGTCACGATCTTCGGCATAGCGACAGTTCTATCCAAACGACTTGCACATTCTTCGGGACCGTTACAGTTACCTGTCTGCCAGGCAACCGTTCGGCTGTGGCAAAGTATACCGCCCCTAACGCCTGTGACGCTTCTCGGTGTAAATCTGATTTCAAGGCTTATGCCGTACCGATGCCACGTAGCGATTGGATGGGTTGTTTCCGTGACGCATGGGTTGGCAAAGATGCTCAAATCTCCAATAGCGGTAAAATGTATGACTCACGCGAGAAGTACCACCTCGGCACCTGCCGTGCTTGCAGTATCACTGCTGGCAGCCCTGGCTGGATGCGCCTTGCAGTCCAAGCAGCTCCCAGCCAAAAAACTAGCTGATCGGGCTACCTACCAGCCGGTGCTGACTGCAATTGAGTACCCCGACGTCCAGCCGACGTGTTTCGATAGGAAAGAAAATTGCCTGGCTCCCTATACCCTGCGTCGACCCGAAGAACACGAATACTGGGAACTGGCTCTGGAAGAGGTCATTCGGCTAACGCTGGCGAATAGTCCCGTGATTCGTGATTCGGGTGGACGTGTCACAACGGCACCGGAATCGGTACGCACGATCTACGATCCGGCATTGCAGGAATCGAGTCCTTTGAACGGCACGCAAGCCGCTTTAAGCGCCTTCGACGCTCAATTTGCCACGGGTGTCTTTTGGAACCGCAACGAACGGGCGTTTAATAATCTGTTTTTCGGCGGCGGTGTTGCCACGTTGGCTCAAGTGACCGGTCAATCGCAAACGCAGATTAGCAAGTTGGCCGCGACCGGTACACAATTCGCGATACGGAATACAACTGACTACGATTGGAATACGTCCCCAGTGAACTTGTTTCGTAGTGCGTACAACACAAATGTTGAAATGGAAGTTCGCCATCCCTTATTGCAAGGATCGGGAATCAACTTCAATCGTATTGCCGGTCCGAATGCGTTACCTGGCACCTACAACGGTGTGTTGGTTGCACGAATTAATACTGATATCTCGCTGACCGATTTTGAACTTGGCGTGCGGGATCATCTATGGGAGGTCGAACGGGCGTACTGGAATCTGTATCTCGCTTATCGCACGCTAAATGCCCGCATTGCAGCGCGTGATGCTGCATTGGAAGCTTGGCGCGCTGAGCAGGGTAAGATGGCCGTGGGTGGGATTAACCGCCCGGGAGTTCCCGACGGTCCCGAGCAAGAAGCGTTAGCACGGCAGAGTTACTATCAAGCTCAAGCTGCGGTAGAGAACGCATTAAGTGGAACATCAGCCTTGGCTGGTGGAACGACGCTCGTCGGTGGATCGGGGGTCTACCGGGCCGAACAGAACCTACGCCGTCTGATGGGCATTCCAGCGACCGACGGCAGGCTCATTCGGCCGGCAGAAGAACCAACCACGGTGGAAACTGTCTACAGCTGGGAAGACTCGCTCAATCTCGCCCTAGTGCGACGCCCGGAACTTCGCCGCCAGCAATGGAATGTGAAGCGGCGTGAACTTGAGTTGACTGCGGCCAAAAATTACACGCTCGGGCGGCTGGATTTGGTCAGTCGCTACCGTTGGCTCGGTTTCGGCGACGACCTGTTCGGCAACCGAAACGTCCCTAACGGCAGTGCCTTCGATGACCTTTTGACAGGCGATCTCCAGGGGTGGACGATGGGCATGCAATACACCTCGCCGATCGGAAATCGCATCGGTCATACCGCCGTCCGAAATGCTCAGCTACAGTTGTCGCGAGCTAGGAGCCTGTACGAAGAACAACAGCATCAAATTAGCAATGAGCTGAGCGGTGCATTTACCGAAATCGAACGCGCTTATGTGGTGAGCAAGTCGACTCTCAACCGGGCGATTGCCGCCCATCAACAGAAGGAAATTGTGTTTGAAAAACAGCAAGTCGGTTACGGGGACTATGTTCTGGAATTTGTGCTCAGCGCAATTCAGCGTGCTTCGGAGGCCGAGTTGGATCACTATGCCTCGCTGGTGGACTATAATCTTGCCATCTCGAGCATCCAACGTCTGCGGGGGACGTATCTCGATTACTTAGGTGTCGAATTGACCGAGTCTGCTTGGTCGAGTGACGCGCACGTTTCGGCGGCGGAGCAAGCTGAGCGGTTTCGCCGGCGGAAATCGAATTACTGTTTGACGCTACCGGGGCCGGTGAGTTGCGGCAGATATCCACAATTGATCTTGGATCGCACCCCGACCACAGGAACGGGCGCAGTGGAAGAATTGTTGGCGCCTCCGGCGGTCATCCCGACCCCCGACATTAAGTCCGGAACGCCGATTTCGCCTGCGCCAGGAGAGATGCCGGCCGTACCACCGAGTCCCTCCGCTACGCAGGTCAAGCGGCTGCCAACCGTCTTGTAGAACCGCAGCGAGGGAGCGAACGGGTTCCTGCCCCCCGGCCCTGTCCGAGCTTTGGATCCCTCGCTTACGCGGTGGGTTACATGGTTGGCGCTTTATCGAGTAGTCGGCTCTTTCTCTTCTCCTTGTAACCCGAATGCGTTAGCGAGAGTTGCGCGCTCAAATGTGTTGAAATTTCACTACGACTTACCCGCCCAAGGACGTGCCGAGCGGGACGGCGATGACGTTTGTGTCATAGTAGCTATTGCTGTTGGCTCAGTTCGAGCCACCTTTCCTCCGCTTCGTGCAACTGTTGAGAGACCGTCTCCAGGTCGTGGTGGAGTCGAATCGCTTCAGTTGAATTGCTCGACTGCATCAATTGTTCATTGATCGTTCGCCGCTGTTCGTCGAGCTGCGCAATTTTCTTTTCCAAGGTGCTGAGTTCCTTTCTCGCGCGCCGTTGGTCTTTTTGTTCCGGCCGCCGGCCGCCAACGTCGCTCGGTTCGCGTACTGGCTTGGCCTTGGCAGTTGGGGTACCCGATTGCCGGTGCCGCTCACGTTCACCTTCGTCAATCTCTTTGTTGACGGCGTATAGATAGGCATCGTAATCCCCACTGTAATTTCTCACGCGACCGTCGCGGACTTCAATTACGGACGTAGCGATCCGCTGCATGAAGTAACGGTCGTGGCTGGTGAAGATCACGGTCCCTTGATAGGCCAATAACGCCTGGGCCAATGCTTCGACCGTTTCGACATCCAAATGGTTCCCAGGTTCGTCCAACACTAAGATGTTGTATTTACCGAGCAACATGCCTGCCAGACACAACCGTGCCCGCTCACCACCTGACAGCACCGAAATCTTTTTCTTCACATGCGAGTCCCGGAACAGCAGGGCGCCGGCTTGCGCCAAGATATCCTGGTTGGTCGTGCCAGGAATCGCCTTGTATTCGAGGTATTCGAGGACCGTTTGGTGCGCTGGAAGACTGGAGTACACATGCTGGGCATACGTTCCAATCTCACAACCGTGCCCCCATCGTATTTGCCCTTGTGTCGGCGTGAGCGAATGGACGAGCGTGCGCAAGAGCGTCGTCTTTCCCTGGCCATTGTCGCCGACGATGGCCGCACGCTGACCGTGTTCGATTTCCACATTGATATCGGACGCGACTTCGTGGTCGGGGTAACCGATCGCCAGATCCAAACAGCGGACACAGGGCCCCTGTCGCGGTTCCACGATCGGTGCGCGAATTGACGCGGTTCGCTCAGCCATCTCAATTTCGGTAAGCTCAAGTCGTTCGAGTTGCTTCGACTTGGATCGGGCTTGGCTGGCCGTACTGGCACGGGCACGGTTCTTGTCGATAAATCGCTGGAGATGTTTTTTCTTGGTCATGACGGACGCGTTGACGCGTTCTGCATGCTCCTGCCGTTCACGCTGGAATTCCAAAAACTCTTCGATCTTGCCCGGGAACATGGTGAGTTGTCCGAGCGACAGCGATAAAGTTTGATCGCAGGTGGCTTGAAGAAATCCTCGATCGTGCGACACAATCAAGCAAGCCTTGGTAAAGCTGCGTAAGAAATGTTCCAGCAAAATCTGGGTGCGTAAATCGAGAAAGTTGGTCGGTTCGTCCAGCAGTAGCAGTGTCGGTTCGTGCAGCAATAAAGCGGCAAGCTTCACACGTGTTTGCCAGCCGCCCGACAGTTCATGTACGGGCCCTTCGAGGTAAGCACCCTTCAGTTCGAACTCGCCCGCAACTTCACCGCATTTCCAATCGGGTTGGCCACTGTCCCGCATCAGGAAATCGAGCGCCGATTCGCCCGGTTGGAAGGGATCGTGCTGCCGGAGGTACCCGATCCGTAGGCTAGGGTGGCGACTGACTTCGCCGACGTCCAATTCCTCTTCGTCCATGAGCACCCTGAGGAGCGTCGACTTACCAGCTCCATTACGGCCCACGAAACCCACCTTCACATCGTCCACCAAAATTGCGTCCGCAGCTTCGAGCAGGACTTGGTGGCCATAGCTCTTGTGAGCGTTTTTAATTTGTAACAGAACGGCCATAACGAGTCGGCGTCTCCGGTGTGTCAGTTGCTAAACTCTACGACGGGCATCGCGAGTCGGAATATGGTAATAAGTTCTTCGGTCGGTGTGAGCCCCCCAATTCGCTGAGCACACCTGGACATTGGCCCGTTCTCGACCAACACCGTCGCTGGACCACCACGCGGCCTAGCGTTCAATTAGCCTGTTTGGGATGCTATAATCGATTGGGTTATCCTGTTCGTTGAAGGTAGGCTATGGCTGGAGTGGCCGAAAATGATCAACTTTATCGGGCGTGGCCTGGCCAATACGTGTGACGGGCAAGTACGACGGGACTTTTTACGTGTAGGAGCGTTGGGCGCCTTGGGGCTGTCTCTGCCGCAATACCTCTGGGCCCGTGAGCAGGGGCTTGTGAAGCCGGGGCACGAACAACGTTCCTGTATCATGATTTTTAACCTGGGTGCCCCCAGTCAACTCGATACCTTTGACCTGAAGCCCCAGGCGCCGCTGGAGGTACGCGGTCCATTTCGGCCGATCGCCACCCGTTCGCCAGAGATTCAAATCTCTGAAATTCTCCCGCGACACGCCGAGGTGGCCGACAAGTTCTCGATAGTGCGCAGTTGTTATCATGCGGGAGCGGCGGTGCATGATGCGGGTTGGCAGATGATGCAAACGGGCCGCCAATTTGCTGGAGGGATCGAAACGCCACACGCGGGTGCCGTGGTGAACTACTTTCACCAACGTCGCAGCGACCTGCCTCCATTTATGGTCCTACCGGAATTAATGGGGCGTGGCGGCGGGAGCCTCCCGAACGGGCAGGCCGGCGGCTTTTTGGGAAAGGGGCACAATCCCTTTGCGCTCATGGCCGACCCATCTCAGCCCAACTTTCGCGTGCCCGACTTGCTGCCACCAGCCGAGCTAGGGACCGTGCGTGTCGACCGTCGACGCCGATTGCGAAGCATCGTCGAAAATCAGTTGAAAGACTTTGAAGCCTCCGATGACGCGCGATTGATGGAACAAAATTTCGAATCCGCGTATCGCCTGATGGCCAGCCCCCAGGCTCGGGCTGCGTTCGACCTTGCCCAGGAAAAGGACAGCGTACGAGATCGCTATGGTCGCAACCGATTTGGTCAATGTTGCCTCTTGGCTCGACGGCTCGTCGAAGCCGGCGTGCGATTTGTGACCGTCAATACGTTTCTCACCGTGTTTGACGACGTGTCGTGGGACATCCACGGATCGAAACCGTTTACGTCGATTGAGGGAATGAAAAATATTGTCGCGCCGATGTACGATCAGGGCTATAGTGCGCTCATTGAGGATCTTGCTCAACGAGGCATGCTGGACGATACCATGGTAGCTGGCTTGGCGGAATTCGGTCGGACACCCAAGGTCAATCCCGCGGGTGGCCGTGACCATTGGCCGCAATGTTTTTCCGTCACCTTCGCCGGCGGCGGGGTTCAAGGGGGACGTGTCATCGGCGCCAGCGATCCGATCGGAGCCGTGCCGGCAGAACGACCTACTTTACCCGGCGAAGTATTGGCGACGATATTCCACAGCATGGGGCTCAGCCTGGATTCCCACCTGCCTGGCCCCGGCGGTCGACCGTTTCCTATCGTCGACTCCGGCACGCGTGAAATACGCGAGCTCTTTTGATCGGCTTTCTTCCTTGACGCGAATCCATGCCATGACATCGATCCACAGTCTTTTGACGGCCCTCATACTAGCCGCATTGCTTTCGATCCATGATACCAAGGTAAATGCTGCCGAGGGGCCGACGACACTGCAAGTGCTGCCACGGAGTATCCATTTGCAGGGGCAAGACGCTCGACAACGTGTCTTGGCCGAATGGATGGACGGTCGGCGTGCTGTTGGGAACGCGTCGGACGCGACCTGGACCACCGATAATCCGTCGGTTGCGACCTATCGCGATGGGTTTGTAATTCCGCTCAGCGAAGGCCGCACAACCTTGCACGCACAGTCCGGCGACTTGCATGCCACGGCGGAAATTGTGGTGCAACAGCCAAACGCACCCATGGATTGGGAATTTCGACGCCACGTGCTGCCCGTACTGGCGCGCGCGGGCTGCAACCAAGGTGCATGCCACGGCGCCTTGGCGGGCAAAGGGGGCTTTCGTTTGTCGCTGCGAGGTTACGATCCGTTTCGCGACTATTTTAACATTACAGAGGAGTCTCGCGGTCGACGAATCGAACCCTCGGCGCCAGGGCGAAGCCTGCTGCTCAGTAAGCCAACCGGGGCAGTACCGCACCAGGGAGGGCTTCGCCTCGACGTCGAGTCTCGCGACTATAAGATACTTGCCAATTGGATCATTGCTGGCGCGACCCCCCCAGAAACAACCGATCCGCAATTGACGCGCCTCGAGGTCTTGCCGGAACTTGCTCAGCTGTCGGTCGGCAGCACGCAGCCGCTCCTCGTACAAGCTCACTATTCCGACGGCCGTGTCGAGGACGTCACCCATTGGGCCAAGTACACTTCCACCCAGGAATCAGTCGCTCAGGTCGATGCAAACGGACAAGTCCGCGTGATCGGACACGGTGAAGGCGCCATCAGTGTGTGGTTCTCCAGTCAAATTGTGGTGTCCCACATAACGAGCGCCTATCCCCACGAAGTACCGCAGGAGACGTACACGCAATCTCCCCGGGCCAATTTTATCGACTCGCTTGTCCTGAAAAAGCTGCAGGAACTGTGTTTGGCTCCGTCGGCCAGGGCCAATGACGCCACCTATTTGCGACGTGTCTATATCGATACGGTGGGTCGCCTGCCGACGGAACAGGAAGTCACCGCGTTTCTCCAGGACCGTTCGGTCGATCAACGCACGCAATTGGTTGACAGACTCTTGGCATCTCCGGAGTATGTCGACTATTGGACGTATCGCTGGAGCGATCTGCTTGTGATCAACGGTCATCGCATCGAACAGAGTGGAGTGAAGGCGTACTACCTGTGGCTCCGACAGCACGTCGCCCACAATACTCCGTGGAACCAGATCGTCGAGCAGATCGTTACCGCTCGTGGCGATAGCGTCGATCAGGGGAGTACTAACTTTTACGCTCTGCACCGTACACCCGAAGACATGGCGGAGAATGTATCGCAGGCGTTTCTTGGTCTTTCCATTAATTGTGCCAAATGCCACAACCACCCACTAGAAAAATGGACGAACGATCAATATTACGCCATGGCGAATTTGTTCGCGCGCGTACGAGCTAAGTCGTCGTTCCGATCGCCGTTGTCGGGCGACGGATTGACCATTAGCGTCGAAGATCGGGGCGACTTAATTCAGCCCTTACTAGGAAAGCCGCAGGTTCCCAGTCCGCTCGACGGGAAGCCCTTGCCGATCAATGACCCTAGCGACCGTCGTACCGCTTTAGCAGCGTGGCTTACTTCCGACGACAACCCGTATTTCGCTCGGGCAATCACCAACCGGATCTGGGCTAACTTTATGGGGACGGGGCTGGTTGAACCGGTAGATGACTTGCGAATCTCTAACCCTGCCAGTAACGAAGAACTACTCTCGGCCCTGTCGAACTATCTGATTTCGCACGATTTCGACGTCAAGGCGCTCATGCGGCTGATCTTACAATCTGAAACGTATCAGCGTTCCAGCGTCGCAAATCCAGCCAACGCATCCGATCGCAGGTTTTACGCTCGCTATTATCCACGTCGGATGATGGCCGAAGTACTGCTTGACGCTGTAAATCAGATCACCGAAATACCGGACGAATTCACAATGATCGGGGACATGGGCATGGACACCGTCACGACGGCGGAATATGCCAAAGGCACGAAAGCATTGCAATTATATGACGCTGCCATTTATTCACCTTTCCTCACGATGTTCGGGAGAAATCCGCGCGACATTGTTTGTGAATGTGAGCGAAGCAACACGCCGTCTATGGTACAGGTTCTGCATATTCACAACGGGAACACAATCAATCAAAGACTGCACGCCGATCGCGGCTGGATCTCAGAAGTTGTACAAAGTACTCTGTCCCGCATGCAAATCGTGCCACAGGCCTATCTACGGGTGCTGGCCCGAAATCCGTCTCCCTCCGAGCTCGCAATCTGGTCGGACGAGATCGCCCGATCCGAAGATGTGCCACGCCGTGAATTGATTGAGGATATCTATTGGAGCCTGATGAGTTCGCGTGAGTTTCTGTTTCAACATTGATTTCCACTTGCTAAAGTGAATCCTCAAGACGGTGATTGTCATGTACGGTAGACCATCAATCGCAAGTTGCATACCCATAGCTGGGGTATCTCCGACGCTGCGTGCGGCGATATGCGTTGCCTTTATCAGCGGCTTGATCAGCCTGGATGCGGGCCACTTGTCGGCAGCCGTTCCTGAAACCGAACCGTCATTCGAATCGGATGTCGCGCCCCTGTTCAACCGATACTGTGCCGGGTGTCATAACCCGGATGAAAAGAACGGGAAACTCGACCTGACGAGCTATTCGGCTCTGATGGAAGGAAGTGAACATGGCACGACGATCACCCCCGGCAGCGTCGCTTCGAGTCGATTGATGGGAGTATTGACGGGGAAGATCGAGCCGGAGATGCCGCCCCCGGACGAGCCACGACCAACAGCAGAGGAACTCGATGTGCTCGCCCGTTGGATTGAAAGTGGTGCGGCGGGACCATCAGGCGAGGCCAGCCGTCCAATACTTCGTGTACCGGACCTTCCCAGCAGTCGTAGGGCGCTGCCAATTACCGCATTAGATATCTCACCCGACGGCGAGTGGCTGGCAATCGGGCGATTTCAATCGCTAGAACTACGGCAAGTCGGTGCGCAGGACGCCGCAAGCAGGCTCGACGAACATGTGGGAAAGGTGAACGATGTGCGATTCTCCCTCGACGGGGAACAAGTTCTCACGGCGACTGGGGTCGAAGGGCTGCAAGGCGAGGCTTGCCTGTGGGATCTCACGACGAAGCACAAGTTGGCGTCGTTCGGCGGGCACCGCGATGTGTTGTACGCAGCCGACTTGAGTTCCGATGGTCGATGGGTGGCGACCGGAGGATATGACAAAGTAGTGCTGATTCACGATCGAGCCACCGGACAAATCATGCACCGTTTGGCGGAACACAACGGCGCGGTATTCGACCTTTGTTTCTCGCCCGATGCGAAACTGCTTGCCACATGCAGTGCGGACGCAACGGTGAAAATTTGGAATGTGGCTTCGGGCCTACGATTGGATACGCGTAGCGAACCGCTCAAGGAACAAATAACGACGGCCTTCCACCCATCGGGAACATCGTTTGTCGGGGCCGGGGCCGACAATCGGATCCGCCAATGGCAACTCGTCGTGCACGACGAGCCACAGATTTGTCCGCTGCTGCAGTCGCGGTTCGCTCATGACGGAGCGGTAGAAAAGTTGCGATTTTCCAGAAACGGTCGCTATCTTGCCTCGGTGGGGAGAGACAGGTCGCTCAAGGTATGGGATGCAGAGCAATTAAAAGAAATTGCCCTCTTCCCCCTGCAGCCGGCGGCTGTCCAAGCGCTGGCAGTAGACCCAAATGGAACGCATGTCACCGTGGGACGCATGGATGGCAGCTTGGAAACCTATCCGATTGTCGTCACGCCATCGCCGATTGCGTCGCACGCTCCGACCCAAAAACTGGCGTTGTCATCCGTTCCGTCGAATGCCCAGACCATGTCCGTGACCGAACTGGAGCCGAACGGATGGGCCGGTCAACCGCAGACAATCGAGCTTCCCGCCATGGTCACGGGTGTGATTGACAGGGAGGCAGATGCGTCCGATGCCGTCGACGTCTTTGCCATGCATTGTCGAGCCGGCGAACGATGGATCTTGGAAGTCAACGCCGCGCGCAGCAAGTCGCCACTCGACTCCCATATCGAAGTGCTCGATGCGCAAAGCAATCCAGTGCCGCGTGTCGTCCTACAGGCGGTTCGCGACTCGTACTTTTCCTTCCGTGGGGCATCCGCCACCACGGTGAATGCCATTCGGTTGCAAAATTGGGAAGAGATGCGGATGCATCAGTTTCTCTACTGTAATGGTGAGGTAATGCGACTTTGGCACTACCCACGCGGTCCCGATTCTGGATTTTCCGTCTTTCCCAACGAAGGGGCACGCCACACGATGTTTGATACGACCGCCATCGTTCATCCGCTTGGCGAAACATGTTATATCGTTGAACCTTACGCACCTGCCGATACGATCGTGCCCAATGGACTGCCAGCATTTACTATCTACTATGAAAATGACGACGACTCAGAGCGCAAAGCCGGGACCGATTCGCGTTTGACGTTTGATGTTCCGCACGACGGCCGCTACCTCGTCCGACTGCGAGACACACGGCATTTCTCTGGCGCCGAGTACACATACCAACTGAGTATTCGTCCCCCAGCTCCGAAGGTTTCTATTAAATCCGTTTCCGGCATCAATCCCGTCATTCCGCGCGGCACAGGAGTCAAGCTGGGCGTCGTCATTGATCGGACCGATGGATTCGACGGACCCGTTCGCGTCGATGTCGTGGGAGTCCCACCTGGATTTCATATCACAACGCCGATCATTATCGAGCGAGGGCAATTGCAAGCATTTGGTCGGTTGTGGGCAGATGAACAAGCAACCGATCCGTCCGACGCGACGCCCCCGATCACACTGGTTGCGTCGACCGAGGTAGCGGAACAGCAAGTCACTTTGCCCCCCTACGAACTAGGCCGTCCGAAATTAAAGGAGCCATCGACGCTGTTAGTCCGGGCGGAATCGAACGTAGACAACGAGACCGATGCGGAAACAGGTTGGCCGGTGATGAAAGTCAAACGGGGGAGTTCCACCTCCATCCGATTGTCGGTGGAGCGACTCGGGCATGAAGCGCGAGTCAATTTCGGAGGCCACGATTGCGTGAGTAACGCCCCCTACGGCGTCTACGTTGGCAACAGCGGACTCAACGGAGTCTTGATTCCAGAGAATGAGACCGAAAGAAGCGTTGTCGTTATCGCGGATGCCATTACCGAACCGGGCGATCGCTGCGTCTTTTTCACGACGGCGGATGGCGGAGGTGCCACCACCAATCCCGTGTTGTTGCGAGTGCTGGAGTGATCGTCTTACATCTTACAAGAGCGTAAGGGGATTCGCGCGCGTCTTGAGCGGAAACGTCGTCGGGCCCTGCAATCGGTGTGATTCGAAAATAGCGGCGATCATTTCGTGCACTAACCGCGCGTCGTACATACTTGCTTCGGGTTGTCGATCGTCGGTAGCGGCCGACAGCAAATCCCGACACGCTGCAACGTTAGCATGATGTGAGCCTTGGCCCGCCAGCGGTTCGGGACGATCGATTCCTTGCGAACTTACCTTTTGCCATTTGGCACCACTTCTGCCAGGCGACCACTGTGGGTCGCTCAGCAAGTAGGCTTCAGGCAAGTAGCCGGTCCCAAACGAGATCATGCCACGTGTTCCGAGAATTTGGAGCCCGAAGCGACTCCCTTCAGGTGCTTTGGTATTGCGGTGCGAAGCAAAGAAGCCAGTGGCGCCATCGTGCATTCCAAACATTGCGTCGACCGAATCGGCTGCCAAGGGTCCGAGTCCTTCTGCTCCCTCCGTCACGTGTTTACGCTGAACTCGTTCGCCCGATTGCATCGTTTCTGCGAAGCACCATCGCGGTTCGCCACTGAAGTGGTGCATGAGGTTGAAGAGGTGACCGCCCAACACGAACAGATCTTCTCCACCGCCACGACGGTCTTCTTTGCCGCGTCCACGCAGTTCCAATACATCGCCAATCGTTCCATCCTCCACAATCGCTCGCAAAACTCTGAGGGTCGGGCTGTAGCGAGTTTGGTACGCGATTGCAATTTTCACCTTTTTCTCCTCACAGAGGCGGACAATGTCGTCCGCCTCCTGGAGGGTTCGGCAAAACGGTTTTTCTAAGTAGATGTGAATACCGCGCGCCGCAGCCGCGGTGATCATGGCGTGATGTTGGTCCAACCAGCGCGTTGCGATCGTGACGGCAAACGGCTGCTCTTTGTCGAGCATCTGTTCGTAACTTGCATAGGCGGTCACGTTGCCCAGTCGTCGGGCCGCCTCCGTTCGCCCTGGCTCATCTGCGTCCGCTACCGCCACAACTTGACATTCGGGCAGATCGAGCCAAACGGTATCGAGTCCGTGGCCGTAGTCGCCACGCCCTGTATGGCCGATCACCGCTACTCGAATTCGCTTCTCGGCTGTCATCGGGCGTTCCTTTCCATTCGAATCATGAGAATTTAGCTGTCTGCCCTAGGTAAACTACCAACACGACCAGACGGTAGCAGTTGAATATTTGCTGGAACTATGCAGGTTAATTCGTCGCTGAAGGTAACTCCCAGCGAATTGCTTCCACAAAAGTTGTCCCTTTGGCATCGCGGTAGGAACTGGCGGAAATCAATTGTCCGTCCTTGAGTTGGATTGTATTGCCGAATCCCCCGCCGCTCGATTGGCCGACGGGCGTGTGCTGTTCCAACACGATTCGATCGGTGACGAAATCGGTCACAAAACCGTCCACCGTTTCTTCCGACAACACTCCACGCAGGCCTAGCGGCTGGCGGACGCCTGCCACGGTAAATGTGAACAGGCGACGGCCGTCCTGTAAACGCAGTAGGGACGGATATTGTTCTCCGTAGTGCATCCCCAATTCGGGATCGAGCTTCCATGTAACCCCTCGATCTTTGGATCGGAACACAGCAATTCGATCGACCGGTTTCGTATCGGTGGATGGAGGGATCGGTGTGTTCGCAAGTGCAGGTAAGGCGTTCGCGCGGCAACGCGTCAAAGTCAGCAGATCACCCTGACGAGCTTCCCATACATAGGCCTTGCCGAACCAGGGAAGATCTTGCGACTTGACATCGAAACCGGAAACCGAGTTGACCGCCGCCTTATCCCAAGTTTCTCCTTGATCACGTGAACTCCAAACAGCGCTCGATCCACTATTCGTCGAGACGCCTACCAGAACCGTGCCATCGCGAAGTTCCAACACGTTTCGGCTCGTCATGACATTGAAGGGGGCGTTGCTGCTCGCCACATCGGGCGGATTGATACGCATCGATGTCCAGCGTTTGCCGCCATCGATCGAGCGATGAATATAACTTGCCGGCACCTGGGACGTATTGCCAGTATCGTTGGGCATCAAATAGGCAGTGACTAAAAGCGTCCCGTTCGAGAGAACGGTCAAATAGGGGTCGCGACCTAGCAGCGGAAGTAATTGGCGATGGCTCCATTTGTTTCCACCGTCGGTCGATCGACAAAGGTACGATTCGTCCTGGACTTTGCCACTTTCGGCATCGTAATACGTATGGTTCATGAGGAGCAATATTTCGCCGCTAGGGAGGATACCTAAGCTCGGCTTTGCGTCATTCGCTATACCGACTTGGATACGTTTTGCTGTGAGATTCGCGGGGAGCTGTTTCGGCTGCATCACGAGCACTGACGGCACTTTCGGTTGCCAATCGTTGACCAACGCATCGTATTCTGCCGGCCAATAACGAGGACCTTTTTGATAGTCGCGTAACTTCGTTGGATTCCCCAACACAGACAACGCGTGTTTTTGAATCGCGGATCCACCCATGCCATAACCGTAATACGCTTGCCATTGGCGCGGCATGCGGGAGAGATGTAGGTGGAAATACCAGTTGTACATGCTGACGCCATCAGCACCTTCGTCATAACAACGCAGTCCAACGCCACACAGGCCCTCCTTGTAGTCTTTAAGCTTGTCGGTGTCCCACGGCTCGATCGGTCCTCGATTGACATGCTCGCCTGAATCGTTGAGCCAGTTGGGTCGTGGAAAGACGGTCGGATAGATCCCAATGTTTTTCCCTTGGACCAGATTGGCGAATTCGCGAGTAAGGGGTAGTCCCGGCCAGTCGGGCCAAAACAGACTAGGGCTCAGATAGTCAACGTAACCCTCTTGAACCCACGTTTTTACATCGAGCCCCAACTCCCGGCATGAGGGGTCGACTTTGCGTCCCTTGGCCGAGAGTCCGGCGTATTTGGCTTCGGCTTCCGGCGTTTCCAGAGATGGGCCAACCCGCGCCCCCAAGATCATTCGCTTCTTTCCTTTGCGTCGCGCCACTTCATCCAACATCTCGCGCGTTTCTCGTACCATTTTGGTGAGGATAGGGTGGTTGGTAAGTGGATCTGAGATCATATGTGTCCATCGCCGGAAGTCGAATTCAATGCCGTCGATGTCGTATTTCTCTGCCACTTCGCGGAAAATTGCCATCCGATGCTGGTAGACGACCGGATGTGCCGGATCGAGACAGAAGGCACCGGGAATCGCCAGGTGTTTGTGTTTACGCCCAAAGTCCTGGATTTCCAATCCTTGTTCATAAAAATCTTCGGCATTCATGCGATAACTGGCGACGACTGGGATTCCCAGTTCGTGACATACCTCAATCGTTACCTGAAACGGATCGGTCCCCGCTTCCAACATCTTGGTCATGACCGCCGATTCGTGTCCCTTGATGTACTTACTCCAGGAAGTCGCTTCTTCGCTGCGGTAAATAACAGGATCGGGATTTCCAACGTTTTGCGCCATAATTCCGGGACGAGCTTCGGCAATTTGGCGAATTGCCGAACGGTACGCGGCAATAATTGTCTCAGCGGAATCCCCCTCGTCCAATGCGTATAGAATATTGTTTGTATCGTTATTAAATATCGTGCCGAACTCTCGATTGCTGTCGGGGAGTCGTATTGGAGGTGCAGCTGTCGCCAGTGACGAAAACGCAGCGAAATAAAAACAACATACGTTGGCGAGTACCATGAGCCGAGCGATTATCGTTCGCGACGGGACCGTCGACTGTCCATGGGGATACGTTGACATAAAATTCTTTCGATCCAGAGTAAGTTTCAACCACGCGTTCATCTGTTACTGCCGACGAAGCGATTCGTAGCATAATCAATCTTGGTAACGAAGTGCACCCGCAAGAAGTCTCTCGCCGTAGGACGGGTCTCCAGGCCCGTCTCCAACCTCGGTCATCAGCGCGCCGTAGGACGGGTCTCCAGGCCCGTCTCCTGCCCTCCACTGCCCTCCACTGCCCTCCACTGCCCTCCACTGCCCCGCGCACAATCTCTTCACGACGCTAAGAAAATCACCCCCAAGAAAAATCCTCAAAACAATTCCCTGAGTGCACTCAGGTCGAATCTGCGGGGGCAGGCAATTCCCACGTCTCGACATGTCCGGCCACGGCCGTCTTGAGCATTCCGAAGAGGATGACCTGGTCGTGGGTCGCGCTGAGCGCGATCGCTCGAATGGTCGCTTCGAGCGGATAGGCCGTAGGCTGGTCCGATTTTGCCAGATCGAGCACACACAGGGTACCTACACCGGATGCTCCGGCGGTTCCCCCTCCTCCCGCGGCGAGCAGTAGCCCGTTGGGGTGAAATACGGCGGTCTGGAGGTATCCTTTGTCTTTGGGTAGAACCGTCTTAAATATAGCTTCCCCTTTTTCCAATTCGAAGCCAATAAATCCCATCCTTCCGTCGGTGGCAGCTGAATTGTATTCATAGTCGGCCATACCGCCCACGACGAGCGTTTTTCCATCCGGTGAAAAGATAAGCAACCGGGCGCCACCCAATTCGTGTTCACCGCCGTTCGGTTTCCCTTCGGCATCGATTGCATAGTCGTTATAGAACTGCTTGGCATCCAAGGTGTGAATGATTTTTCCTGTGGCGACTTCACGAACCAGAACGGTTCCTGTGCGATCTCCGGTCGCGACTAGCTGGCTATCGGGCGAAAATGCGACAGAATAGATACTCGATAGCTTTAACTTGGCGGTCATCATGGGATGACCATCGTAGGACGCAAGTAACTTACCGGTCAGCGTGTCATACAGGTGTAGCCAGCGGTCATCATCGACGACCGCCAACCGTTGCTCGTCGGGCGATACGGCCAAGTTAAGTGGCCGTGCGGATGTCATCACCTCTCGGAGGGGTGTAGCGGCCACCGGATCCCACCACACCAGACGGCGATCGAGCCCAGCCGAAACGATTTCGCGATGTTGCGGCAACGCCGCAAGTGCATAGACATAACTTCGGTGTCGCCAACCAAACGGAGTCGGTGAATCGAGCGCCGGATAATTCCAGGCTACCAGACTTCCGTCAATACAACCGCCGATAAAGCGTTGGGATGTTGGGTCAAAGATGCCACTGAACAAGCCACTCGTATGCGACACCGTGAGCAGACTGCGCATCTTGGCGGGATCAAAGGAAGTTGCGTTCATGGTTCTTAGCTCGTTTCAGCGACAGGTTGAGGGCCCGTTTTAGGACAAGATCGTTTCGATCGCTTTTCCACCGTCATCGACGAGCGGAATCGGGCGGTTCCCGACGAAATATTCCGCATGCGTATCGATTCCTACTGCGCGAAAATAGGTTGCGAACAGATCCGCCGGCGATACACGACCGTCAACAATTTCTTTTCCATCAACACTCGTCTTGCCATAGATCCCCCCCTTGGATGCCGCAGCCCCCCATAACAACCGACCAAGCCTTGGGCCAGTGATTTCTACCGAGCGAGGCGCTGATATCGGGAGTTCGGCCGAATTCAGAGAGGACCACGAGCAACGTGTGCGACATCAATCCGCGATCGACGAGGTCATCGATCAAATGCGACAAAGCGTGATCCAGATTGGCACACTTGACACGCTGGCCCTCGAAGTTGTCGCCGTGCGTGTCCCACCAGGTATCGCGGATCTTCACGACACCAACACCCGCTTCCACAAGACGGCGAGCCAAGAGGCAATGTCGCGCGACGGGAGTGGGGCCATAACGGGCTAGGTCCGCTGCGTCGCAGCGATCGACGTCCAACAATTCGTCGCAGGCCATCACGCCACGTGCACGACCGTTGGTCCGACTGTAAGATTCAGCCTCGTTGGCCCCGCGGGATTGCTCAAAACGACGACTCAAGTAATCACGCAATGCCTCTCGATCCGCATGATCCATTTCCGAAACGGCCGGCAAGCGATCCATGTCGGGGGGACGTTTGCCGCCCGTCAGTACCAAGGGCGCGTATTGCGAACCCAGGAAGCTCATACCATGTTTCGTTTCAAAACGAAAAGTATCCCACACCTGAAGTTCGACATGCGGGGGGACTTGCGTGTCGGCCAGGACTAACTCTTTCGTGCAAATTTCCGCCAACGTAGGGAATTGGACAGCCGCTTCGTTCTTTCGGCCGATATGGATACCAGTTCCGTGATGGTCGGAAGAAATGCCAGAGTTATCGACACTGCGCACCACCGCGAGGTGATGCATGCGTTGCGCCATACGTGGTAGCAACTCACTAATATGGAGGCCCGGTACGGAAGTGGGGATCGCACCATACGGTCCGCCTGTGGGCTGGCCCGGCTTGGGATCCCAGGTTTCCATCTGGCTGGCACCACCTCCCAAGTAAAGGATAATGACGCGTTTGTCGTCCTTACGAACGTTGTCAGCGCGTAGGTCGCTGCACAAACCGGTGAGCGAGTTAAAATTGGCTACCGCCGCCGACATTCCCCACCCCAGAGTCCCCATGAAGTGACGGCGGTACATCGAATGGATTCGCGGATTACAAAGTGACTTGGCAGGATTCATTGCACTCTTGGTCCGGGTGATTGGGCCTTCGTAGGAATGACGAGTCGAAAAATTGCCTAATGATTAAACCGAAATTCGGAAGAAGTTAATAAACTCCAGACAATCTGCTGGCACGCCTGCTCTCGGCGATCGCTTCTAGCGGCCAAATAGTAACGCAAAGCGGCAACTTCGTCGGCGTCGGGTGCACGACTCAGCACCGAAGCGAACGCTGTCCGAATAAGTTCTTCGTTGTCATTGTTGTCTAGGAGTCGTTTCACCAAGCCCCCTTCTGCAATGATTTTCGCAAACGATTCATTGTTGGCCAAGTACAGAGACAACGCGAGGCTTGGCGCAAACTGATCGCTGCCGGTGTCGAAGCGAAGGACAAGTTCCTTAATTCGATCGGTGTTTGCTTTCTCAAAATCGGCACGGGCCTGGGACCCATCCATAAGACCGGCCGCGCCGAGCGTAGCGACAGCCATCTGATATTCAGACAATGGCCTAACTTGGGCCTGCAAATAAAGATCGCGAGGGGGTGGCTCACCGCCAGCCAGTCGGACGCTCGAACGTTGGTAGGTGTCGCTCAACGCGATATTCCGCACCAGCCTTCGTAGGTCGTAGTTGTGGGCCGCAAAATCTTCGCTTAACGCGTCGAGCAGTTCCGGATGCGTCGGGGAATTCGCCGAATGAAGTTGATCCAGCGGTTCAACAAGCCCTTGTCCCATGAGCCAAGCCCAGGCACGATTGACGATCGCCCGGGAAAAATAGGGATTGTTCGCATCAATAGCCATGTCGATCAATGCGGCACGTCGACTATACAACGGGCGGCTGGGTGCCGTCGGTTTTTCCGTCGGTGGCACAGCATATTCATCGGGATTGTCCAGTAGCGGGTCGTCCAGTTTTGCCTCGGGATATAATGCCTTGCGTGCATTGATGCGTTCTTCGGCTTCCGTTGGAGGTGCCTCTTGCGGTGGAGGAACAACGCCCGTCATGAAGCGCGGCTCAGCCGTAATTTTGTCGGTGGATTTGGCCGGTGTATAGACAGCTTCCCCGCGAGCGCGTTCGGCCACTACTTTGCGGCCGTCAATTTCTACGAGATACGAACGGTTGAAGAATGCTGCCATTCCCCAATAACTTTCCGGCTCCCATTCAGGGATCTCGGGATGGGTGTGGCAGCGGGCGCATTGCATATCGACACCAAAGAACAATCGCGTCACATCGCGCGTGACGCCATCCAGGGGATCGTTCGAGGATAATTTTCGTACCAAAAATTCCGCTGGACCCGATTCATCCTTCGGAGTTGGGGGCGCGGAGAGAATTTCCCGCACGATCGTGTGCCATCCCTTGCCGTGCGTTAACGACTGCCGCAACCAATCGGTCCATTCCTTGGGTGCCGGCAGCGCGGTGCGGCCTAGAAGGTGTGTGGTCAGCTGGTTGGCGAAATGGATCGGATATTCTTCACCGTTCAGCAAACGATCCACCAACTCACGTCGCTTGAGAGGGGCCTGGTCGGACAAGAACGATTTCTGTTCCGCCGGCAGTGGAAGCCTGCCAACAAGGTCTAGATAGAGACGACGTACAAATTCCGCGTCGTTGGCCGCAGGCGCCGGTGTGGCGGTGGTGTCGGGCCAGGCCGCCGATATCCACTGATCGATCATGGGAGCAAGTGTCGCGTCCGCATCGGCGAGGACCGAATCTGGCGTTCCAGAAGCCGCGGACGGTGAATCACTAACGACCAGGTTTGTACTCGTTTCGCCCCGGCAGGCACTTCCTAGCAACGACACCAGAATGGCCGACCAGCACAGAACAACTGCCCGGATCGACGACCGCGTCGCAAGAAACACCAGCGAGTTTGGGCGGTGGCGTGTTGTCACTTTTCAATGGCTCGGAAGGGTGGGAAGGAACCAGCAAGGCGGGGTGGGGAGCGTCTCAATTGTACCCATACTAACTGGCTGTTGTCAATTCAGTCGGATTCTTGGGGTAACCGGCGTTGTACCCTAGAGACGCTCGTTTCGCCCCGGTACAATGCGACTCCCGCTTGGTAGAAGCGCTGAGTGGCGAGAAACGCGATGCATATTTTTGGTTGTAACTGCGTATATTTTATTTTGTTAAGACAGTTCGATGGGTAAGCACGAATGAACTTTTTGTCTGTCCTGTTTGCGTTCGCACTTCTCTTTGTCGCTTCCGATGCAGGACATGCTGGCGAGGTAAAAATCGAGAAAGGCATTGCCTATCTTCCCAACGGCCGAGTGGAAAGAGGGGACCTCTATTTACCAGTCAGTTTGGATGCACCGCGTCCCGCGATCGTCATCATGCATGGAGGTGGATGGATCGGGGACCAACGGGATTCGGATCGAGAAGTCAATATTGCCACGAACTTGGCCGGTCACGGATACGTCTGTTTCAGCATCGACTATTGGTTAGCGGATCCCGAAGGGGTTAAGGACTGTTGCTGGCCCCAAAACATTCACGATTGTAAGACGGCGGTACGATGGTTACGTGCCAATGCGGGCAAGTACCACATTGACGCGGATCACATCGGTGCGATCGGTGGTTCTGCCGGTGGGCACTTGGCAGCCATGTTGTCAGTAGCGGGACCAGAATGTGGCCTCGATCCAACGGGTCCCCTGTCCGACATTTCGGCTCGCGTGCAATGTGCCGTTGACATGTATGGACCTGTCGACATTGAGAATTGGCTGGACCGCATCCCGGCCTTGATTCAGTCACGTGCCGACGCCCCTGAATTGTACAAGGCCTTCTCCGTGTTGACCTATGTAACTCCGGATGACGCTCCAATTCTCATAATTCAAGGGACCAAGGACCACGTCGTCGCCGTGTCCCAATCCGAGTCACTGGCCCAAAAGCTCGCGCAACAGGGAGTTCCGCACCATTTGGAAATCATCGAAGGGGCAGGACATTCCTTCGACCTGCAGCCGGAACAACGCGACCTGCGCCCCCAAGTCTTTGCTTTTTTCGATCAACACCTGCGTGCCAAACGCAGGCAGTAGCACCTTTTCTTATTGCGCATAGAAAGAAACATTCAATATGGCAGCTTCGAACATAAACAGCGATATTGGCTCGCGACGCATGGCAGGAAAAGTCGCCGTCGTCACCGGGAGTACCCAAGGACTCGGTGAAATGATCGCACGGCGATTTGTGGCCGAAGGGGCGGTTGGAATCGTTGTCACGGGACGCCATCAGGCGCGAGGCGAGAAAGTCAAAGCCGATCTTGAGCAGGCCGGCGCTCGCGTTGTGTTCGTGGCGGCTGATCTAGCGAATGCGAATGCCGCTCAGTCGATCATGGCTGCCGCCGACGCAGCGTTTGGCCGCGTCGATACGTTGGTGAATGCCGCCGCCATCACCGACCGCGGTACGATTGTTGATACGAGCCTCGAGTTGTTCGACCGGATGATGGCAGTCAATGTGCGGGCCCCGTTTTTTTGATTCAAGAAGCTGTCAAGATTATGCGGCGTGAAAAGATCGAAGGGACGATCGTGAACATTCAGTCGATGTCAGCACACGGGGGTCAGCCCTTCTTGGCACCTTACAGCATATCCAAAGGTGGATTAGCGACCCTGACAAAGTCGGTGGCGTTTAGCTTATTGCGCAATCGCATTCGAGTGAACGGACTGAACGTCGGTTGGATGAACACGCCTGGCGAGGACGTCATTCTCAAGAAATACCATGGAGTCCAAGATGACTGGTTAGAAAAAGCATCGCAGCAGCAACCGAATGGTCGGTTGGTGGAGACTACTGAAGTGGCTCGGGCCTGTGTTTATCTCGCGTCAAGCGATAGTGGACTCATGACCGGCGCGAATATTGACTTCGACCAATCGGTGCTGGGCTGCAATGAATCGACCCCGCACCCGTCGAAACCGTTGTAGTCGATACGCCAACATGCGACGGTCTCGATACCGTAACCATTCATGACCCGTAGGGGCATAAGCGGTTACCGACGGCTCTCGTTGTCAGTTGCCGTCTTTGACTACGGGGGCGAAGGAAATTACCATGGGAAGGCGCAAACCCGAAAGCGAGTTAACCTGCCTCAATCACCGTACCTTCCTTTTCGAGACGTTGCAGCATCGTCGCGAAGGCGGGAGTACCATCAGGATCCCAGTAGTCAGTTGTGATCGGTGCATCGTGGCTCAACGTAATCTGGCGACTCATATCCGGTCGAACCATAAAGATGGAATTATTGGTGTCGGCCAAATTGTACATCATGGTCCCATTCGAGTAGCGCGACTTGATAATCCATCGCGGCTGTGCGGGCAAGCGTAGGCCTTTTAATCTTTCCAACGCTTCCAGGTCGAGTGTCAGGCCCAGCCCAGGTGCCTCGGGAACGCGGATCCAACCGTTCTTGGGTTCCAGCCGCTCCTTAACGACGTCATCACTAAAGGTCTCGGCGAGGCTATTGGAATGTAACGTGCCGGTCTGGAAGGCAGCATGCAAGTGGGTCACTAAGGCGAGCGTAATGGTTCCGCCGGTATTCTGCAGCGAAAATGGCAAATCGAGCTGCGCAAACAAGCCCGCGTGACGAATGGCGTCTCCGATCGGCGAGTGTCCCAGAATATAACCATCGGCGGCGCGAAACTGAGTTTCGTGGCCAGCTCCGAGCGGAGTGTGGTGATACAGGATGGGTAGCCTACATTTCGCCCGCAACTCTGCGTAGCCTTGAATGTCTTTCTCCGGCAGCGGATCTTCAAAGCAGCCCGCAATGGGGAATTGGGAGATTTTTTCCAATAACTCGAATACATGGTCGCTCGTGCCCCCCATCGTGAAGTCGTGGTGGATACGGAATCCCTTTGGTGCCACCTGCTGCATGGCCGCCATTTGATCGACGACATTTTCGAAAGGCGACAGATGGTACTTCATCCACGTGTACCCCATGGCAGCATATTTCTGCACCGACTCTGCCATGCGTCGGGGATGGGTGGAAACAGTCCAAGCTGCCGCTGGTACCCACGAACGGTGCTTCGGACCGATCAATTTATAGACGGGAAGCCCGGCAGCTTTCCCCATCAAGTCGTACATCGCCGTCGCAAGGCTCAACGATGTTTCGTCGGCCATCCAATCGAAGGGGCTTTGTCCGAGGCATTTTTCGATTGTTTCTTGGCTCAACGGCGACTTCGACTCGGTCAATCCCACGAGGTCACTATTCGTGCGCACGACATAAATCACGCGGCGCGATGGACCGTAGTAGTGATTCAATTGGTACGAGACAAAGTCGCGGTACGGCACCATAATCTCGTGCGACTCAACATCGGTAATCTTGAGGCGAGGGAAGTACGCCGATGCGGCTTCCTGAGCCCGCAATAGGGACAGCGGTCGAGTGGCCGACATGGCCAACGCGGCGCCGGCGGTCTTGAGCAAGCACCGCCGCGATGGACGGCTACCAGCACACGATATAAGCCGCGCGGTTTTGCCGTTTTGGGTAGGCACGTTGGTTACCTTTCAGTCATTTCAACAAGTGAGTCGACGGCGATCAACCGCTCCAGGACTTACCGTCCCACGCGACGACTCGCTTTAAGAGCGAGACCACATCGTTGGTATAGATCTTGAGTAGCTCGCGGCCGATCTCGGGTGTACCGCTCCGCGGGTCGCCCAAGTGTCCGTTCTTCGAGATGTCTTGCGTGACCCAGCTACGAAAAGCGGGTTGGAATGGGTTTCCATAATCGACCGGTTCGAGCTGTGAGACGTCGCCGATGTGTTCGGGTTGAAGTGCCATCATCACCGATGTTTCCCATTGGCAAGCATGTTGTATTGCTGGTTGTGTCAATGCAGGGATCGATTCGCGTGGGTTACTCCCGAGCGCCCAAAAGTTGGCCAACAGGATCAACAGGTCCTTCCGATCGCGATAACGTTGTCGCAATTCGTACAACGCCTGCTGGCCCGGTACGCTGTTGCCGCCATGGCCGTTCAAAAAGACGATTCGATGGAAACCGTGCCGCAGCATGCATTCGGCCATGTCGCGTAACATGTCAACATACACTCTCGGCGATGCGCTCATGGAACCAGGATAGTCGAGGTGATGTTCCGAATTCCCAAGCCACATGACCGGCGCGAAGAGTACTTGGTCGCCCAGTTCCTGTGAGGCACGCTTGGCAAGTTCACCAATGACCAAGCTATCGGTAAACACAGGCAAGTGTCGGCTATGTTGTTCGAGTGCACCGATGGGGAACACGACGGGTGTCGTTCGCGGCAATGCGTCTACGGCAGGGGACGAAAGGTTGACAAGTTCCAACGTAGGTTCGCTTTCCTAGATACGAGCTTTGCCAAGCCGGACGCACGATCGCAATCGACCGTTGGAACCGTAGCTTGGCGGTACCGCCGAAAGTAAGCGATTCCGAAAGCTCCGACAAGTAGTCCAACAGTCTTTTCCGATGCCGCCTCGCGAAACATCTGTTTGACACCTGCAGTAAGCCGATGTATATTGTCGGTCAACCAAGACGTCCATAGACTCCTGCCGCAGGACTTTCTGAAGCAGAGAGGCTCGAATTCCCAACTAAGGAGATTCCGTGCCATGCAACATAGTCGTGGACGTCGGTGGGGCTTCACGCTCGTGGAGCTATTGGTAGTCATTGCCATTATTGGCATCCTGGTTGCCCTATTGCTTCCGGCTGTGCAGGCGGCTCGGGAGGCAGCGCGTCGGGCGCAATGTATCAACAATTTGAAGCAGATGGCCCTCTCAGTGCACAACTTTGAGTCGGCACTCCAAGTCCTCCCGACCGGCGGGGATAAGCCTCATCCATTGTTTTTCCTCTGTGGCGGGGCTCCGTGCGGCCCTGACAAACAAGCGATGGGGTGGGGATATCAGATCCTCCCCTACCTGGAGGAAGGTGCGATCCAGAACGTCTTGGACGTCGAAGTGATCAAGACAAAGATAATTGATATGTTCATTTGCCCAACACGAGGCAAGGCGCGGATTCGGCCCGGTGTTCTGAGGGTCTTGATGGACTACGTGGGGACAACAGCGGCCGAAGATACGGTAAATTTCCTTAATTGGGACACGAAGCTGGGGGACAACGCGACCACGATCCCGACTTCGAAAGACTTGGAATTTTCGTATTGGGGCAAGGACTGCAAAGGTGCCTGCGGCCTGAATTGCCCGGAGGGTGGTTTGCCGAGGAACATGAACTACCCGGGGATGATCATACGCTGCCCCATCGACATGTATTGCGACCCTCCGAGGTCGACAAATTCCACGTCGTTGATCAGCCTGGGCGATGTCACGGACGGGACATCCAAAACGATGATGCTGGGCGAGAAGTGGCTTAACACGACCAAATACGAAACCGGGGACTGGCACGATGACCAGGGATGGGCCGATGGTTGGGATCCCGACACTGTCCGTTCGACAGCGTTCCGACCGATGAAGGATAGGAACCAGATTCCACCGGAGGGGAGCGACTACGCGGGATACACTTTCGGCTCGGCGCACGCTGCCGGGTTCAACGCCGCGTTCGGTGACGGGTCCGCCAGGATGATGCGTTACGATGTCGATCGCTACGTGTTTAACCTGCTCGGCAATCGGGCCGATGAGCTACCCGTCGACATGAGCGGCCTGTAGTGTCGGGATTTTTGTAGAGCAGCTGTCCCCAGCTGCTTTGCGCAACGCAAGACGCAACATTGTAAAGCAGCTGTCCCCAGCTGCTTCGCGCAGGTTATGGGTACGTGTACGGAGCATTGATCCCCAAAGGCAGCCCCAGCCGCCAGAATATCATGAGCAATATACTCCAGGTCATCAAAAACGCTAATGAATAGGGCATCATGAGCGAGACGAGCGTGCCAATTCCGGTGGTCTTGCAATAACGCTGGCAGTAAACGACGACCAGCGGGAAATAGGGCATCAACGGAGTGATGATGTTTATGCTCGAATCGCCAATTCGGTACGCACATTGAGTGAGTTCCGGCGAGATTCCGTTTTGCATGAGCATCGGCACAAAGATCGGGCCCAATAGCGCCCATTTCGCCGACGCCGACCCAATAATCAAATTAACGAGCGAAGTAAAGGATATGATCCCCAATATGGTGTATTGAGGCTCCAGGTTCCATGCCCTCAGTAGATTGGCGCCCTTAATCGCTAACAACACGCCCAGATTGGAGTCCTTAAATGCTGCGGTGAATTGTGCGGCAAAAAAGGCCATCACGAGATAATAGGTGATCGTTCCCATCGATTTTGTCATCCCTGCCACCACGTCGCGGTGCCCCTTAAGCGTCCCGGCGATATAACCGTAGGCGGTACCAGGTAAAAGAAAGAGCAGGAAGATCAGCGGTACGATCGACTGCATAAGGGGCGCATCTGCCGAAACCAATTCCCCTTTCTCGGAATGCCAGGCCGATTTGCTCGGCAAAACGTACGACAATATTCTCCGCAAGGTTGCGTTCGAATCGGTTACCTCGCCGTTGATCGCCGTGTTGGCTGATATGCCCGTGTCGGCTGACTCCGGCGAACTTTTGTTGGACGGAAAAAGCAGCTCAGGTGTGACGACACGCTGCGTGAGTAGGAGTAAGCCCAACGCCAGTACCGCAAAACCGACCCACAACCCCTTCTTCTCGCGCGCCGTGATATCACCG
>JAQCHP010000123.1 GCA_027619595.1 Planctomycetota bacterium | reverse complement strand
ATTTGAGCCTGCAAAATGCAGGCTCAAATCGCAAATTACCTGCTGAAATCCGGTTCAAGTTCGGATTAAAACTGGCGTTGAATCAACCTCGCAATGAAAAACGACGAAAATGAAGGACGCGATCTATTCTCCAACGCCATATTTCCACCAAAGTACGGCCACTGCGACGAGGTAGTACAGGGAAAAGGCTAGGGACCGAGATAGGGTCGTCGCGATCATTCCCAACGGATAACGACGGTCTTGCGTTGCTTGCCAGGCAAGGAGAGGAACCGCTCCGATGAATGCCGTCAGGAAGACCCATTCGAACGCGAGGCTCAGGCGACGGCAAAGCCAGAAATAGGCGCCGCATGTGACGACAAAGAAAATCAGTGGAAGACGACTATTCCATCGGCTGGATGAATGACATGACTGTACCGCCCGTGTGACCGTCGTTTCGAACATTACGAAAAGTGATAATGGCCAAGTAAAGACAAACTCTTGTCGCCAGCTACTCAAAAAGGTCGTTCCCAATGCGCCCATGACAAAAGCCAGTCCACAGGAAAGTCGTTTCTGTGAATCTGGACCATAAGTCCATCCCAATGTGTTTGCTATCCAGATGCTCAGCGCCGACAATGCAGTGGCAGACAGCAACAAAAATAGAGAGGCTACGAGCCATAACCACAGTTGGTCGCGGACGGGTGCGTCCATGGCAAACTCGAGTTCCACTGCCAAAAGGACCGAAGCCCAGTCTCGATAGACCGACTGAGGAATATCCGCCACCGTTAACGGTGATTCGCCTGCGGCCGGCACCTGTTCTGCCTGACTTAGGGCAATACACACTACGCGTGAACTGTTGCGAACAAATAAGCGACCGCGAGACAACATCGGTGGCGTCCAACACAACTCCCCCGCCAATACGCTCGACCTGCCAATTTCTTCGTACCGATCGGGCGAAGCTCTGGCCAAGATTAGCTGACCAAGGTCGTTGAGTAGAATCAGTTTTCCATCAGCGTAGATGACACTTGCATGTCCGACTGGCTGTGGGTTCGCAGACAGTTCAGGCGACGGCAATGATGCCGGATCGTTGGACGGTATGAGCAAATGACGACGGTTGGTTTCGTTCATCCAACGCGGCAGGCCGGACAGATACTCCATGCAACGAAACGCGCCCCGTGTGGGCCGGTGAGGCTTGGTTTGGGGATCGTAAACGTCGAATCCATATAAATGTCCGTTGACGAAGACGCTGGAACACACGTCATTGGACATCAATTTACTTTGCCACACCGAGCGGAATCCAATTGTGCGAGGTTCAATGGGATCGTCGGTAAGCTCCAGCAATTCCGAGCCGGCACGAAACGGACCAGATAACCAGAGAAAGGGTTCCTGATAGATGGGCCAAGCCGCGTGTTCGTCGTAGCCAACCGACATGTCCTTGTGACCTACTAGTGCTCCGGTATCAAAGTCAAAGGCGGTGAGCGAATTGCGGAAGTATCCGATAACAAGCTGACGACCGTGGAATTCAATCGGCATTGCTGGAACATGGCTGATGGCGTCGTTTCCAGACTGCCAGATAGGTTGTCCCGAATTTGCGTCAAGCGCAACCATGGAAGCGTTAGGCGTGCCAACCGGAAGGAGGACACGGTCGTGGACTACGACGGGTGAGCAGGAATAACCGAATTCGACGAGGTCGGTTGTTTGAAATTGTTTGAATAAGTTGATTTGCCAGAGCAAAAGGCCCTTGTCAATGCTCAAGCAGCCGACCTGTCCCGCCGGCGAAGCGAAGTAGACACGACCATTTGCCAACGTCGGAGTGGCACGCGGTCCCGGGTACATGCCAGCCGGGTCGTAGGGCAATTCGTAACGGTACTCCCAAATTGTCTTGCCAGTTGCCGCATTCAAACAGACGACGTACTGGCCACCAAGGTTTTGGTATTGGGTGAAAACTCGTTCCCCTTGCGCCGTGAATCCCGAATAACCGACACCGAGCGGACGGGTCCACAGAACACGTGGTCCCTGGGGCGGGAATTCATCCAGGACATCAGTCTCTGACGAATGTCCATCGTAATGCGGCCCCCGAATGAAGGGCCAATCGTGTTTCTCCGCGGTTTGGGACGCCGAGGTTTCTATCGCGACTTGCATCCATACGATGACGCCTACAACAACTACACTTCGGCACCATCGGTTGCTATGCGTCATTGGACGTCTTGGTGCGGGAATTGTGTTGAAGGTAGGTTTCGTGGTCCATCCTAGCCAAAAGTTCATTCGTTGGCTGAATTATACCTCGCCCCAGCGTTGTGCAGAACCAAAGACAGTCTTTGTTTTGGGGAAGGTTGGGTAGCCTAGGAGGATTTACCTTGAAGGCAAAATTGCCCATTTATACCAAGTTGCCGAGTAACAAAGAGTAACAAAGACTGCCTCCTTGTCTTTCTTGTCTTTCGTTAGTACATCTTACAAATCCCACTGTCGCGTTGGAGAAACCGATGAACGCCCTGCTACGCCCTTGCCATTTCGCCTTACTGTTAGTTCTGGTCATCGCCTGCGGCGCGCCGCAGGCGTCCCAGGGTGGCGCCAGCGGCGGCAATGCAGCCGGCGCTCCAAATGGTGGAGCCGAACCCTTCGTTCGCACCAAACGACCCAAGCCGGCGAACATAGTGTTCATTCTCTCGGACGATCAGCGCAACGATACGTTGGGGATTGCGGGTCACCCAGTGATCAAATCTCCAAATCTCGATGCCATGGCGAAGAAAGGCGTGCATTTCAGAAACGCGTTCGTGACCACGTCTATCTGCGCGGCCAGTCGTGCAAGTTTGTTCACGGGCGTGACGGAGCGCACGCATGGGTACACGTTCGGCGAACCGCCGGTTTCCAAGGCTTTGGGTAACGACAGCTATCCGAAGCGATTGAGGGATGCCGGCTACAAGGTGGCCCACGTGGGCAAGTACGGGGTGAAGAGCCAAGCGTCAAGTTCCGACCTGTTTGACGAGTTCTCGGACTTCGATCGTCCCTATTGGAACGAACAAGGGCAACACATCACGAACAAGGCGCGCGACCTAGCGCTCGCCTTTTTGTCGAAGCAAACGCCGGATCAGCCCTTCGCTCTGCAAGTCAGTTTCAGCGCCGCTCATGCCGACGACGGCAGGCTGGCGATAAAAGATCACTTTGCGCCGGCAACGGAGGAACTCGAGCTCTACAAGGGCCTAACATTAGCGCCGCCACGACTGAACGATCCGGCGATCTTCGAAGCCATGCCGGACTTCCTGAAGAGTTCGGAGAATCGTGAGCGTTTCTTTTGGCGCTGGGATACCGAAGAAAAGTACCAGGGCAACATGGCTAACTACTTCCGTCTCATCTCAGGCATAGACCGCGTGGTGGGCGACATTCAGAAGAAGCTCAGCGAACGGGGCGTCGCAGACAACACCGTCATCGTCTTCAGTGGCGATAACGGATACTACATGGGTGATCGCGGTTTCTCTGGCAAGTGGACGCACTTCGAGCAGTCATTGCGCGTACCATTGATCATCTACGATCCGATGGCACCAGCGGCCGCGCAGGGGATCACCACAGACGAGCTCGCCCTCAACGTCGACGTGCCCGCGACGATCCTCGACTTGGCCGGCATTGCCGTGCCCAAACACTACCAAGGCACCACGCTCGCCGAAACGGTCGGCTGGGAAGGCAACAAGAACACGCGCGAGGATTTTCTCTGCGAGCATCATTTGGCCAACAACAAGATACCGTGTTGGGAAGGGATCCGAAACAAACGCTACAAATACGCGACGTACTACAACCAAACGCCGCCGTATGAGTACCTTCATGACTTGCAGGATGATCCGGACGAACTCGTCAATCTCGCCAAGTCGCCTGCCCACGCTACGATCAAGGCGGAACTCATCGCGCGCCTTGCCGACTACAAAACGCGTTTCCCTGCCGCTCCGTCGTTGAAGTGATGTGAAGCGAGAACCAGAACCAAAGACAGTCTTTGTCTTGGGGAAGGTTGGGTAGCCTAGGAGGGTTTATACTGATGGCTAAACTGCCCATTTTCACCAAGTCACCGAGAAACAAAGACTGCCTCCTTGTCTCTTGTCTTCGTTTGGAGAATCATGCCTCGCCCCAACGTTGGACAATTGCTATGCCAACTTCGCAGGCGGCAACCATTTCATCCAACGAGGCCCATTCAAGCGGGGAGTGAATGTTGTGTTGACCCGACGAAAGATTCGGACACGGGAGTCCTTTCTCCGTCAATTGACTACCATCGGTACCACCACGGACAATCGATAGTTGGGCCTCGCGCCCTAGCCTCTTGTGCGCCTCTACCGCAAGATTGACGGCGCGTGGGTCCTTGGCCAGCCCCTCAGCCATGTTTCGGTATTGCTTGCGGATCTCCACGTCGATGCGAATGCCGGCAACCGCCTGCTCGGCTTCTCTCGCGGCGCGGTGAATTACTGCGGCGTGTTCGGTGAGCTTGGCCGTATCGAAGTCACGCAAGAGGATGCGTACTTGCGATTGGGCAACACCCCCTTCGATCGAGTACGGGTGTAGAAATCCCTGTCGCTTATCCGTCGTTTCGGGGGCCAAGTCTCGCGGCAGACGCATTACCAGTTCGCACAAGCCACGCACGGCGTTGCACATCTTGCCCTTCGCAATCGACGGATGGATATTGACGCCGCGAATTGTGACGGTTGCTAGGTCGGCAGAGAAGGTTTCATGATCGACGGTGTCTCGTCCACCTCCATCGAATGTGTAGCAGACGTCGGCAGCCAGTCGCTCTAGGTCGACATGGCGAACGCCTCTGCCAATCTCCTCGTCGCAAGTGAACAAGAGGCGGACTGGGCCGTGCAGTATTTCCCGCGATTCCAGTAGCGTATTCGCGAGTTCCATGATGATCGCGACTCCAGCCTTGTCGTCCCCGCCGAGTAAAGTCGTGCCGTCGGAAGTGACGATCGTCTGTCCCTTGGCCAGTGGGAGTTCCGCGCACGTGGCCGCGGTTATGACTTGGGTTCGATCGCCCGGGAGTGATAGGTCCTGACCGTCAAAGTTACGTATGACTTGAGGACGGACCTGTTTGCCACTCGTTTCGGGTGAAGTGTCGAAGTGAGCATTAAACGCCACCACAGGAGCGTGCGGACGGTCATGGGCGGGAATGGTCGCCATCACAATCCCGTGACGGTCTTGCGACACGTTGGATGCCCCCATTTCTTGCAGTTGTTGTACGACCAATTGCCCGAGTTCCAACTGTCCTGGACTGCTCGGATAGTCGGATACTGCATCGTTTGCCGTGGTGTCGATTTGGACGTATTGTAGGAATCGGGTTAGTAGCCGTTCAGCGTTCATCGATTTTAGTGCGATATTGTTTGGCAAGAGATGCATGGAGGTAACACTGTCGGCCAACGACCGTTGGTCGGTGCTCGACGTGACTTGCGCTACAGACTGCATCCATTGCCTGGCGCCCTGATCTTCTTAGTCATGAGAAACAGGCATGCGCAGCCTACCAGCCACGAGGAGTTTGGTTCGGGCACCGGGAGGAGCAAATTGCCAGCGTTCGAATTGGCTGAGCCCAGACCAAGTAGTCCGCCGAAATTCGCCTGCCAATACTCGTAGTCCATGTTGTCGACTTTTCCATCCGGATAGCTGCGAGGGCCGGTTCCGTCGGCCGCCAACCCCACGCCGGTTTGACCGAGCATATCCCGCCAGACGGTATAGTCGGCCGCATCCACGATGTTGTCGTCGTTATAGTCGCCGGGAACGCCGGGAGCGCCCAGTGCAAAAATGTTGTCGATACCGAGAATGCCCGTAATATTGCTGCCATTGTTGTCAGGTACATTCGCATGCAGAATGCGAATCGCTGCGACGCTGTTCATGACCGAGGCAAACGTTGCACCGACACCCTGCACGGCTTGCAGCGCGGAAGTAGTGACAGGAAATTGAATTCGGGTCCAACCGCTCGCCGCGGGGATCGGAATTGCGGTGGCCGACGCGAGCCACAATCCTCCGAGGCTTGGTGCAGTCGAGGTACCGAATGTGAGTCTTAAGCTGAGATCCGTGGCGCCCAGGTTATTGACGTCCAGCGAAACCGCCTGAATACCGGCGGCGATGTAGTCGCCAATCCAGGGGGAGGCAGTATTCATCGCTAACAGCTTTCCGCGAGATCCACTCGCATCCGATTGGATGCGGAGGAATGCATCGCCAATCCCTGCGGGGCCATCGTCTGTTGCGCGTGTGACACCGACCAGCCCGAGAGGTGGTTGTCCCTGTCGCCATCCTTCGAGGTCAACCGCGAAGTCATCGAGCTGTCCTACTTCGACCGCTGCTGTGCTCGTTGGAAGTAACGCTACCCAAAGCGTCCAAACGAAAAAACTGTGGATTCAATGGCGAATCATGCTGAATTCTCCCAGTTTTAGCCCATTATTTTCAATTGTCAGTCAATTCGAAGTGATTGTACCCAACTGGGGCGGTTATGTCCAATCATGGAGTCCAAGAAAGACACTTGCGCCGATGCGCACCGGCAACGCGGCCATTCTCTAGGAGACGGCTTCCTGTGCCGAGGGGAATGTTCTTATGCATGTTGTTGTGGGTGATCGATTGCCGTAGGATGTCGATAGAGTTCTTTCCGAATTGGCCGTGTGATGATAGGCGTAAACAAGCTCGATGGTTCCAGCAAAAATGTGTGGCGCGGTTGCCTTGTTAAGCGTGGTCATGGGATGGTTAAATGTTTCCCCAGGTTGTGCCGCAGAGCCTGCACAGTCCACCGTTCGATATTCCACTGAGACCGGCCCTTTGCGGATCGGTATTGTGGGGATTGTCCATGGACATGTGGGCGGGTTATTGCGATACGCAACGCAACACGATGATCTGAGAATTGTCGGCGTTTACGATCCCAGCCGCGCAATCTTCGACCGGTTGGCTCCGCGATTCAAGTTAGATGCTTCGCTGTATTACGCCTCACTGGACGAGATGCTCGACGCGACAAAGCCAGAAGCAGTCAGTGTCATGACCTCCATTAAGGAGCATCGCACAGTCGTTGATGCATGTGCGCGCCGCGGTGTGCACGTGCTGCTGGAAAAACCACTGGCCTTTACCAACGAAGATGCCCGCCACATTGAGCAGGTCTCGCGTCAGCACGGTATTTTCGCGTTGACAAATTTTGAAACGAGCTGGTACCCCTCCATCCGCGAAACCAAACGGTTGATCGAATCGGGTGAGATGGATTCGATCCGTAAGATGATCTTTCGCCATGGACACAAAGGACCGGTCGAGGTTGGTTGTCCGGAAGAGTTTTTGGCTTGGTTGACCGACCCCGAGGAAAATGGCGGTGGTGCGCTCGTTGACTTCGGCTGTTATGGCGCCATTCTATCGACGTGGTTGATGAACGGTGAGCGTCCAACAAGCGTCACGGCGACAGCGACGACTCTTAAGCCGGCTACTTATCCACGCGTCGACGACGATGCGACCATCGTCATTACTTACCCCACGGCCACGGCCGTTCTCCAAGCCTCCTGGGCCTGGACGCACGACAACAAGGAGGTTGATATTTATACGGAGAAGGGCTCCATTCATGCCGGCAAATGGGAAGAACTGCAGGTCCGCGATGTGGACGGTCCATTGAAAGTGTGCAAGCCCCCAGCCAAACCGCCGCATCTGGACGACGAGTGGACCTATTTACGCAAAGTTGTTCGTGGCGAATGCGCAGTCGATCCGTTGTCTAGCATTGAACTCAATTTGATCGCGGTAGATATTCTCGATCAAGCCAGACGTGCGGTTGCTCGCTCACGAACCACAAGCATGGTGCCGGCTGGTGCTGAAGAAAGTACGCCCGCTAAGTCGGCCTTGGTGCCAAGTGCGTCGTCGCGAATTGATAGATCGAATGACCGCTGACGCATCGTGGCCGATCGACTGCGGTTCGACGACAATCTCTGGAGGGATGCGTAGTTGACAGGCCGATTTACTTCGGCTGGGTATCGCCCCTCGGTCCCTATTTGCGTCCTTCTCATGAGGTCGGACGATTACTTCGCCTCCGCTGGTACTGGTTCCTGCGTTTCCATGACGAAGGCGATAAGGTCGGCGATCTGAGGGAGTTCCCAGGTGTCGAGCAGGCCGATCGGCATGGTAGATAACGAGGATGGCGCTCGCTCGTCGATATCCTCCTTTAGGATTTCGATCGGACCTTGGAATGAGTTTGTAGTTCGGACGACGACAACCTTCTCGTCTTCCCGTTCGATCCGCCCTACGTAAACTTGTCCAGCCACGGTCGCGATTTGCGTTGTGGCGAACTCGGGTGCGATGATCTTGGAAGGGATCACGATCGATTCGAGTACCTCAGCCAGCTTGCGACGCTGGGAAAGGTTCGTGATGTCCGGTCCCGAACCGCCTCCGGCATTGGACCGGCGGTGACATTGGATGCACCCTGCTTCTTGAAAGACCTGTTGTCCCTTCTCGACTGAACCGGAGGTCGGCAGTCGATCGAACTCCTGTTGCAACTCGTCGACAGTCCATGCACGCACGAACTTTCGTGAGGGGGGGAGGCTCTTGATCCATTCCGAGAATAGGTCGGAGGCCCGTTGATCGACGACCTGTGTTACCAAGGGGGGCATCTGTCCGCGTCCACGCCGTGAGACGCGATGATAGAGTACCGAACGTTGCGGATCCCCCGGTGCTACGATCCTTGCGTTCGCAATGCCAAGGGTATCGTGTTGTGGGTGCTGATCGATGACTGCGAGTCCTTCGCTTCCTGTCGTGATTTCCAGCGCCATGCGCGAGTTTCCACCGCCGCTTAAGATGTGGCAGACGGAACAGTTGGTGTGAAGGTACGACCGAGCACGCTGCTCAAGCGGTTGCTGCGCGTCATAGGGGTCAACCAGTTTTGGCATCTCGGCCAGAGGGCGTTCCAAGTTGCCTGCCAACACTCCGATCCGCTGCAACACCTCGATTTGATTCTCCACTTGACCACCGTAGCTGCAATCGCGATTGAGTTGTGGCTGCGACAGTCCGAGGACGACGCCGATCCGATCGGAATGGCACGACATGCATTCACTGCGGCTGGGGACGCGCCAAGGACGTGTTGCGTCTGTCGCTGGAGCACCTTCGCTGGTCGAGACCGGAAGGTTGATGTCGCGGCCCGTGGCTTCCACAAGGTCAGCGTCGTCCTGTGCATCATTCCAGAGGTAGGAATAACCGATCCAGGCACCCTCTTGCCGAACCAAGATGCGTGTTTCGATTCGGCGTACTTCCGGCGAGTCGGGTGAAATTGGTAGGCTCAAAGTCTGCACCGCGACCGCGTGATCTGGGAGCGTCAACCCCCGCGTTTCGCTAAAGGACATACTGCCGTCATCTGGTATCGCCACATGCCGTTCTGCAGTCGCACCATCCACCCAACCCGCCGCGTTGACCTCGTAGGGGATCACACCCGGCTGTACTTCGTAATCTTTCACCGATACAAACAGTCCGGTCTCGCTAAGCTTCTGCGGAAACGGCGGCGTATCTGCAGGAACTTCGCGTGGAATTAATCTGCTAAACCCGTTGCCATATTCGACGATTAGCAGTTCGCCACTGTGGGTCACAGCGAACGCAGCGATGGCATGCGGTGTGTCGGCCAGCTCACGATGCCACGTCACTTGGGTACCGTCATGACGAGCTCCCCACACCTTACCCGTCGAAAAGTCGCCGTAGATGTAGGTCCCTTCGAGTTCTGGCAATTTTGTGCCGTAGTAGACTTCACCTCCGGTCAGTGAGCGAGCCTCTTGGTGGTGGTGTTCCAAGGTTGGCGGAACAAAGGGGGCCGGCCCGAGTTCCCGATTCAAGTAAAATGGATGGCTCCCTTCGAAGACACTCCAGCCGTAGTTTTCACCGCGTCGAATCAAGTGTGCTGTTTCCCAGAGATCCTGGCCGTTGTTGCCGACCCAAATCTGCCCCGTCTTGCGATCAGTACACATCCGCCATGGATTCCGCAGACCGATGGCCCACAATTCGCCGCGTGCACGTTCGATGGAAAGGAACGGATTGTCGGGAGGGATCGAATACGGCCTATCATCGTCCGGATGGTCGACGTCAATCCGCAGGACACTGCCGAGCAGATTGGTCACATCTTGTGCTGAGAGCCATGTGTCGGAGTCGGAAGTACCATCACCGGAAGTAATATAGAGCATCCCATCGTGGCCAAAGGTGACTGCCGCACCGTTGTGGCCGTTGGATAACCATTCGATGATCACAAGTTCCGACGTAGGGTCGATCTTTCCTTCGGCGTCGACCGTATATCGATTGACACGGTCGAATCGTTCCGTTTCATGGTCGGTGGGGCCATTCATTCCCAAGTAGAGATACCCGTTCTCTTGGTATTTCGGATGGAACGCGACGTTGTACACGAGCCATTTGGGAATCTCAAGGATTAGATCGGACGTGGTAGCGTCGGGATCATCGGCGACGCGCAAGATGCGGGCTGGGAGTTCTCCACTCGCCTCTTGCACGACGAGCAATGCAGCGCGGCCAGGCTCCGCAGCGGCGTACAGAGTCCGCTCCCACTCAATTTTGGTCTGCCATTTTTCAGTCGTGTAGGGCGGAGGTGGTTCCGGGTAGCCTTGGACACGCGATGTTGTCCAGGGAGTACGTGTCCCTGCGAAGGGTGCGCTGGGGAGTTCCGCAAACACTTGGAACTGGACCGTCAAGAGGTAGAACGTCGCGGCCAGAAAAGCGATTTGGCGAAACTGGAGCATGATCGTTTATTTGCAAGGGGTAGGAATGAATCGGCAGGAATTCGTTCACCGTTCCACGGTCGGTTGGGCCGGGTTCCGCAATCGACTCCATCTCGAGGCACTCCGATCGCTACCTCTGACGAGTATAGACCAAATTTCACACACGACCCAAGTCGGTGCTGAAAAAAAATCGAGTTCGCCCATTCGTTAATGTCGACCGGCGGGCTGTTGTGGAATCGACCGACCTAACGGTTTGGGGACTACTGCTGAGGCCGGTCGGCTCAGCTCGGACTTCATTGGCTGGCTCATGTCCTTGGCCTCGCGATACGTTACCAATCGTTGTGTTTGTGGATCCCATAGATGCAATCGCAAGCAGGAAAGAACATCCGGGGGACGAAGCGAAGTAATTGTGGGTTGCTGAAGCTCGGGGATAGCAGCCATCGCTTCGGGCAATCGATAGAAGGGGATTAGAGAATTCAAGTGGTGAACGTGATGGTAGCCAATGTTTGCCGTGAACCAGCTCATGATGGGACCAAGTTTCAAGTAGCTCGAAGATTCCAACGAACCACGGTAGTAGTTCCAGTCGTCGTGTTCGAGGATGCGCAAACCTTCAAAGTTGTGTTGCGCGGCGAACAGATAAGCACCGGACGCAGCCGCTATGGCAAACGGAAGTAGGAAGGCGAAAAAGGCGGTCGCAAATCCACCGTAACTCCACAGTGCAGCAATAATTCCACCGTGGGTCAGGATGGCTAAGACCCCTTCCCAATTTTTTCGTGGATGATTCCAAAGCGGGGCAATGCATAGACTACCAAGAAATACCGTGATGTAAGCAAATGCCAGCGTGAGGAAATGACGGCTGATCCGATAATGCCATCGCTGCCAGTTCGAGGAGCTTTCCCACATCTCGATCGTCATAAGTCCAAACGATCCGACGTTCGAGGTCAAGAGCGAGAATTTGCCTGCTTCCGGGGTGATCGGCTTGCCGACGTGGGCGTGGTGAAAATTGTGGCTCCGACGCCAATGCCGCGGAGGGGTCAGCACAATCATCCCGAAGACGTAAAAGAGTCCCTTGGCAAACGGAGACTTGCGTAACAGTGCACCGTGCAAAAAATCATGGAACAGGATAAAAGCCCGCACAATCAACAGGCCGCCAAGGATCGACAACGCGCAACGGAGCGGCCACCACAGCCAACAGGTCGTAAGGGCTAGAACCGTAACCAGGGCAGTCAGTGTGGATCCGACGTACCACCAGCTTCGAATACGGGATTCAGCGGTGAATGGACGCGTAGCCTCCAGAAGCTCCCTCCCTGTACGGAAGGATAGCACGGGGTCGTCGGACATAGAAGCGTTCTCCATAAAGGGGAAATGTCCGACGTCGAATGCGAGGGTGCGGCCGATACTGCGCGAGGAGTACTACCAAGCAAGCGTGAGTATGGGCTGCTTGGACTACGCGTCGAGCGGCACTCGATTGCGTCCTCACTCTAATGCAGATCCTAGTTCGTGTCTATCGCATTTCAGGACGAGAATAGAGGATCGGTATAAGTCGAGATGCCCCCTCCTTCGGTTGGAATCGTTCGATTCTTGTCGCTGCCTGCGATTTACTTGTGGAAAGTTGATTTCCGTTTTGTTAGCATGGGGCGCATTCATAAGGCTCGGGGCGGAAGTGAGTGTAACTTCTTGGGGGAATTGCCGCCATCGGCGAGCTGGCTGCTACACTGAACACAACCAGGGCTGATTTCGTTCGCCGGACGCTGGAATCGCCTAACCTATCGAAAAGGAGACACCTATCATGTGGAACTCATCTTCAAGACGCGGTTTTCTGAGGTCGGTGGGATTGGCTACGACCGCACTGGGGATCGCAAAGGTAGGACAGGCTGACGAACAGTCGAAGTACGTCCAAGGTGGCGCAACCGCAACGGACAAGGAAACGGAATCTGAGCGTTCCCTGAGCCATCGAGGATCGGCTGTGGCACGGCGCCAGCGCGCAGAGGTTTGGCCGGTCCCCCCTACACCGTTTACGAAGGACAACCAAATCGACGAGGCAGCCGTAGAAGCCTTAGTGGAGTTCTACATCACGGCCGGCGTGGAAGGCCTATTCATTGCCGCCTATTCGGGCGAAGTGTTTGAGCTGACTCATGCGGAGCGGCTCGCGTTGTCACGCCAGGTTGTGCGGCTCGCCGCGGGCCGGCTGCGTGTCGTGGCCTCGGGAAATGTTGCGGACGACCTCGAGTCTCAGGTACACCAACTGCAGGAACTGGCTGATACAGGACTCGACACCGTTGTCGTTCTGCTCTCCACACTCCCGCGCCCCGATCACTTGCGCGAAGATTTGCTAGTGATCGCCGATCGTGTGAGCGGGCCACTGGGTGTTTATGAATGCCCTCTCCCCGAGCACCGTCTGTTATCTGCGCAAGATGTCGCCGCATTGGCGGCGACCGGACGCTTTGTATTCCTTAAAGAGACAAGCCGCGATCGTGCGATCTATCAGGCAAAGTTGGCGGCTGCCCATGGTACACCGTTGCAGTCGCTCCAGGCCAATTTCGGGCAGCTCCCCATGTCACTCGCCGATGGAGGGCCAGGTTTTTGTGGCATCGTCGCCAACGTGTTTCCCGAGCTGGTGAACGCGTATTGCAATGACCGAACGTTATCGGAGGATGCACGAGGAAGACTGCATGCTGTGTTGAACGAAGCGTTGGGCTGCATCACCCGAAGGCACTACCCTGCGTCGCTCAAGTACGTGCTTCAACGTCGTGGGCTCCCCATGAATGATCATTCGCGCATGGCATCGGGAGTGGCAGTGGACGATGAAGACCGGCGCTTCTTGGACGAATCGCTGGAACGCCTGCAGATGCTCCAGCCACCACGAGCTTTGTTGGACAAGGTTGTGCGCAACGTAGCAAATCGATAACCGCGAACATTCGCTCGGTCTACGCCGAACCAATCGTTCTTTCATTGCGGCAGTGAGCAATGCTGCGCCTCCGTTTTTCACGTCGATAATCGTCCTGAATCGCGACGATTGAGTGCACCCGTTCATAGCCGTCCGGGCAACGCCTTAGCTGACTTATTTCGCGCGAAATCGCGGTTTTGTTGAAATTGCAAGAACGAGAAGAGCCAGGTTAATTTTTGGGAATATGCGTCTCGGTGTCTTTCTTAGCCCGGAGGGCGGAATATCCCTGCCGGTGGCGTAAGCCACCGGATTGGGGACGAAAAAGGAGCATTCCTCTAGCCCAGAGGGCAACGCCGTAGCGGATTTTTTTACCGAAAAAACTGGGGTTTTCGTCAAAATGGATAAATGAAATAAGCCAGATTCCCTAGCAACCCAAACCGATACGCATCAGCTTGA
>JAQCHP010000122.1 GCA_027619595.1 Planctomycetota bacterium | reverse complement strand
TTGTTGTTCAGATTCCCGAGGGGCTTACCAGGGACTTACCTACGTAGCACGAACGTAATCGATTTGACCTGTTTTAGCCACGGATTCATCGGAAGAGCCGAAAATATAGTGCTATTGCCACGGCCGAAGGACTCATAGCGATTGTACTGTTGATGATCAGCATGCACTGGGCATGTGGATGGCTAACGAGTCAATGGAATTCGCGGAGGGCGATTTCTGCTCCGCAAACCAATGGCTTTTTTTGGCGTATGCGTCACAGCTTGTTTTTAGTAGCTATGATTGTTGCCATATTCGCCATCGGTACGGCAACGATAGGCTGCGCATACGACGTGTATTGGCTTTCGACGGGTACCGACCCGCTTTTGACATATTACGGTGTATCGGGACCAGGAAATAAACTCAAACAAATTACATTGGCTGCCCTCAATCATGAATCAGCAAAACAGCGGTTTCCCGCTGGGTGCGTAGTCGATGGGACGGGTCAACTGCTGCATGGCTGGATGGTGCAACTCTTGCCGTATCTGGAACAGGCGGATCTGTACCCCAAAATTGACCTTAGACAGGCGTGGAATAGCGAAGCAAACTCCCCGCACTTTCGACAGAGTATCTATGAATTCATAAATCCGAAATATGGCGGCGAGCTGGTCGCAAATGGCTATGCGGCGACGAATTTTTCGTCCAACGTACATGTTATCGGAGGTGAGCGCTCCATGAAGTACGGAGACATCACTGACGGTACGTCGAAGACATTGTTGTTCGGCGAAGCTGGTGGAGACTTCCAAGAGTGGGGTAGCCCGACCAACTGGCGGGATCCGATTCAAGGCTTAAACCGTTTTCCTAGCGGTTTTGGAAGTCCACAGCATGACCGCTCAACGTGTTTCGCGTTTGCCGACAATTCAATTCGCTATCTTAGTGAAACCATCGATCCGCAAGTTCTCCGCGCATTGGCAACGCCGAACGGGGGCGAGCAACTCAGCGAATCAGAATACGGTGAACTCCTTCCGTAATTCGGCGTATCCCACCTCCCGCCCCGTTGGGAATGCGCCGCACATTACGGATCTCGATGTGTCGTTACCAGATCAAGCGAAACGACTTGCCATGCGCAAATTGCGACCTGCCTAGGGCTTGATACCCTTGGGCAAATGGAGCTCGGTCCTCTTCGTGGCCGCCACTTCAGGCGGGGTTCCGGAATTCCACAGGGGTGGAGCCTGTTTTTTTTCGGGATAAAGGGATTCCATCGGCCCCCACACTTCATCCACTTTTTCTTCAAAAAGGTCACCGATCAGCAGATCGGTAATCCGGCCGCGGAGCTGAGGAAACGAACGCACAAACGCGCCAAAGTTAAACCCGTCGTAGTACTCGCACACCAGACGCCTCATACGGTCGATGCCTTGATTCAGTGACGGCCCCCACTTTCCTAATTGTTCAACCGACAGGTCTTCGTTTTGGAGCCCTTCCACGATCGCGTCGGCCGCCATTTCTCCTGATTTCAGTGCCAACAAGACGCCCGAAGAATAGAGCGGGTCCAAGAACCCAAACGCGTCGCCGATCGTGACCCAACCAGGACCCGCTACCTGCGTGGATCGATAGGAATAGTCACGCGTGGCAAAATAGCCCGTAATCTGCTTAGCATTGGCGATGCGTTCTTTCACAACAGGGCACCGCTCGACTTCTTCCCGATAAATTTGCTCATGATCGCCACGCCCTTTGAAAAGATAGTCAAACGGGGCAACGACACCTACGCTCACACGATTATCATGGAGCGGGATATACCAGAACCAACCTTTACGACTTTCCGTTTGCAATACGACCGTGGCTCCTTCGTCCCGACCAACATCACGATACGCCCCTTCCCAGTAGGTCCAAACGGCCCCCTTGTTCAACTGCGGATCCCAGATACGTGTCTTGAATTTATTCATCAGCAGGCCACTTTGACCACTTGCATCGACGACCACTTTGGCATGCACCTCGCGCACATCGCCACGCTCATCTTGTACTCGCACACCGACCACCCGTTCCCCGTCCATGACGACATCCAAGACTCGCACACCTTCCTGCGCGTCAACACCGTGTTCACGAGCGTTATTGAGCATCATCATGTCGAATTCGCTGCGAACGACTTGCCATGTCTGTGAACATTCCTGCGGCTTATTGTCCCAGAAGTAGAACGGAGCAGATTGTTTACCTTTGGCGCTCACGAACTGAACACTGAACTTCTTGATGAAGCGACTGGATTTCATCTTCGGCAGCATGTTCAATCTTTGCAGAACCCAATACGTTTCAGGTATCAGCGATTCGCCAATATGAAATCTGGGGAATCTTTCCCGCTCGAACAACTGCACAGTAAACCCTTGTTGTGCGATGAGCGTCGACGCAGTGGCTCCCGCTGGTCCGCCGCCAATGACAACCACGTCGACATGGTCTCGTCTTGAAGTATCGATCATTTCCCATTCTCTTTGCTAATAGTGAATTTGCGACAATTTCTAGGCTTCAACCCAATGCCCATCGGTTGTTTCGTGAGGTTTTCGAGCTGCCAGCAGCAGATCACGGAGTGCCTTGAGGTCTGTGGCGGGCAAATGCCCGAGCTGTCGTGTGTGGCAATCCTGAAGTGGTTTGGACATGCGTCGCAACAATTGAATGCCTGCCGTCGCAATCTTGACGACCACAACCCGTCGGTTCGTACCACTCCGCTCTCGCACTACGAAATCGTGTTCTTCCAACTTGTCCAACATCCGAGTAATGTCAGGGGCCCGCGACACCAACCTGGAAGCAAGTTGCAAAGTGGGCAGCCCACCCGGTTGATGTGATAGCAGCAACCGCAGGATGTTGTATTGCTGAGGCGTCAAACCAAACTGGCCGAACAGTTCGTCTTCTAACGCCCGCAAGCGATCGTAGGTGCGCCAAAGATTGAGGAAGACCTCCTGTTCTAAGGAATCAAACCGGATCGCGTGGCGGGTCGTTTTTTGGCGTGTTTTGAGCATCACTGGATTATAGTCGTGTGAACAATAGTTGTCCAGACAACTATCTCCGTCTGCCGGTCCCTCCGGGGGATATGCAAAACCGTTCGTGAGGAAAGGGTTCGGCCGGTTGCTCCGTCTCTACCATTAAGTGAAACGGTGCCGGCCGATCAATTCCTATTGATGTCTCGGGGGAGTGACCGCCGATGAGGCACGAGGTGTGTTCCTGGGCGCCGGCTTGGGAATATGGTCGTTCGAATGGACTACCCGATTCGCATGGATGCTTCACGGTGGGGAGGGCTCCCCTGGGTGGTACGCCAGTGGCGGAATTGGCAGTCATGCAACGGAACCTTCGTCAGGACCTGCTGGCCATCACGATCGGGGCGTGTGCTGCTCTTTTGGCGGTGACGCTGCTTTCGTTCGATGTGCAGGACCCGGTGGCGACGTCTTCCAATCCGCTGGTGGCTTTTGGTTACGAACCACAAATCCTAGCCTACCCACAGAATCAGTATCCCCGAAACCTATGTGGGCCAGCCGGCGCGGCAGTCGCCGAATGGATGTTGTCCAGTTTGGGATGGGGGGCTTATTATGTCCTCTGTTCGCTGGTGGTTTGTGATATCCAGCTGTGGCGTCACCGCCGACCCGACGCACCGATCGTGCGAACTCTAGGCTGGTACTTATCACTCGTGGCCTTTTGCACGATGGCCCATTTTCTTTCTCCCAGAGTAGGAACGATTGGCACCTACGGTGGGGGAGGGTACCTAGGCCACTTGGGAGCTAGTTTGCTCGCCACGCGATTCTATACGATGGGTTCATGGATCATTTGCTTGTCCGCATGGATTGCCGGATTGCTGCTCGCCAGTGACTATCTTCTCTTCCATTTGGTTTGGTTGCTCCTGGGGGCAACCTGGGCCAGGTCGCCCGCTGCCTTGCGTTGGGCCAAACGGCTCGGGCTGGCAAAGCGTCTTGGACTGCGACGCGCGCATGTACTGCCGACGGCGACCGACGTGGAACAAGCTGTCGTCAGCCCAACTGCCTCCGATGGACTACCGATTCGCATTCGCGGTAAGCGTTTGACCGACCTCAATGCGCGCACGGCGGTGGCCGAGGAATTGGAAGAAGAAGAGACGGAACTGGAAGACGACGAACTTGAAGAGGAGTACGAAGACGACGATTCCGAAATGGACGAACCCTCAAGCGAGGAGGCCGACTTGGTATCCGACGTGGAGGGCGCGCAGTCACCCGAGAAAGCGACAGCGGCTCAGGCCAGTTCCTTGCCCGTGAAACGCGTCAGCAAGAAGTCCCCTAAGGCCAAAGCGCCCGAAGAGGAACGGCAAGAAGTCATCGAACAACTCGAGGAGGCAAGCTGGCAAGAAGAATCGGTCGACAACTACGAACTACCCGATATAAGTCTCCTCTTAGAATCCGAGGAAATTTCGTACGACCGACAGGCCAAGGAAGTCCGGCGCAAGGCCAAGATTTTGGAAAAGACGTTCTCCGATTTCGGATTCAACGTTAAGGTCGTTGAAATTGAAACCGGACCAGTGATTGCCCAGTACGAAGTCGAACTTGAGGCAGGCTTGCGACTCTCGAAGATCACAGGCTTGGCGGATGACCTAGCTATCGCCCTACGCGCCCCAAGTGTGCGTATTGTAGCGCCGATACCCGGCAAGAATACCGTGGGAATCGAAGTCCCGAATGAAGAGCGGCAGTTGGTACGACTACGGGAAGTCATGGAGGAATCCAATGCCCGCATCAAGAAGATGTATATCCCTCTTTTCCTCGGAAAAGATGTTTCCGGAAACGCACTTACCGTCGACCTCGCATCACTGCCTCACCTGTTAATCGCTGGCCGCACCGGAACGGGCAAGAGCGTCTGCTTGAATTCGATCATCAGCTCGATCCTCATGACTCGCCGTCCCGACGAAGTTCGTATGCTGATGATCGATCCCAAAATGGTCGAACTGAGCGGATATCGAACGTTACCTCACCTGATGCACCCGGTCGTCACGGACATGCGCAAAGCTGAGGCCATCCTCGCTTGGGCGGTGGACAAGATGGAGGAGCGGTATGAACTACTGGCTCGCGCGGGCGTGCGGCATATTGCCAGTTATAATCAGCTCGGCCGCGAAGAATTGATGGATCGGCTTTCAGAGGATGAAGAGGGAATACGTCAGGTCCCCTTACACCTTCCTTTCATCGTTATTGTGGCCGACGAAATCGCCGACATGATGATGACTGCAGGCAAGGAAGTCGAGCAACACATTATACGATTGGCGCAAAAGAGTCGGGCCGTAGGAATCCACCTCATCCTGGCCACACAAAAGCCTACGGTAGACGTGATTACCGGCTTAATTAAGTCCAATCTTCCAGCGCGTATCTGCTTCCAGGTTGCCAGCCGTACCGACAGTCGCGTGGTACTTGATGAAATGGGCGCCGATAAATTACTGGGCAACGGCGATATGCTGTTCCTTTGGCCGGGAACAAGTACTTTGCTTCGCGGCCAGGGCACCTACATGAGTGACGACGAAATCAATCGCATCGTCGACGCAGTCAGTACTGGCGAACAAGACTTCGTCCACGAACTTGTCCAAATGAAAGTCGAAGCCACCGACGCTGAATCGGGCCCCACGTCTCTCAAGCAGCGCGATGAACTTTACGAACAGGCCATCGATGTGGTCGTACGCGAAAGACGCGGTAGCGTATCCCTTCTGCAACGTGCCTTAGGAATTGGTTACGGCCGCGCCGCTCGGCTCATCGATTTCATGGCAGAAGACGGGATTGTCGGCCCTTACAATGGCTCCCAGGCTCGTGAAATCGTGATGACTGTCGAACAATGGGAACAAATGCAACAAGGCGACACGGATGCGGCTACAGCGCCCAAACCGGCCGCCGAAGGCGATGTCAAACGCAACAAGATCCTACCGCTATCCAAGAGCGAAAAGTCAGTTGCGCCTCCGAACTCCGCATCAAGAAACGTCGTGCCCGACACCACCTCTGACGATGAATTTGAAGCGAACGAATTCGAGGAAGATGAATACGACGCGGATGAATACGAGGAGTACGAAGAGGACGAAGAAGCGACCGACGCCGCAGCAGAAGAAGAAGAAGAAGAAGAATATGAATATGACGAGCTAGAAGAAGAAGAAGAAGAAGAAGAGGAGGAAGAAGAGGAGGAGGAGGAAGAGGAAGAAGAAGTCAAGGAACCCAGGAAAAAGACTACTGGGACTCGGAATCGCCAACCTCCTTACCGAGCCGACAGCGCTTAACGGACGTCGGCCGGTGGCCGCGCTGCCTGAAGCGATCCCCGTCCCCCCCACGGAGCGACAAAAGAACGGGCATGGCGAATATATCGATTGACAGTCACTGTGCACCTGTTAGAATCGCATCGTCAGGAAGTGTAGCCGTGACTACACTTGCACGGTGCTCAGACGATCTTGGAAGCGAGATTCTCTTCAGGAGACCGCAGAGTGGGCAAACAGTTGCTGTGGTTGGTTTTGGCCACGATCGGCGTCGGGTGTAACGGGCATCGATCGGAATCGCATTCCCGGGCCGAGACGCCTGCCGACACAATCGTTGAGCCGTCGGACGAGGCTCCGCATAGCAAACTTCCCAAAGTCAAACATGGTTATCCACTGAAGGCCATCGCCACCACCGGCATGGTGGCCGATATTGTACGGGTTGTCGGTGGAAAATCGGTTTCGGTAGAACAAATCCTCGGCGCCGGAGTCGACCCTCATCTCTACAAAGCCACTCGCGACGATGTACACACGATCATGTCGGGCGACATCGTGTTCTACTCCGGCTTAATGCTGGAAGGAAAGATGTCGGATACGCTCATCCGAATCGCACGAAGTAAGCCGGTTATGGCCGTGACGGAACAGATTCCCCCTTCCATGCTATTGGAGCCCGAAGATTTTGCGGGGCACTATGATCCACATGTCTGGAACGACGTAACTGCATGGTCCTATTGTGTCGACGCGGTCGCAAGCGTCCTGTCGGAATTCGATTCCCAGAATGAAAAAGCATACTCCGATCGTGCGGCTGGATACAAACAGGAATTAGCGGCCCTTCACGCGTATGGCGTCGATGCCATCGGCTCGATACCGGTTGGAAGCCGAGTGCTGATCACGTCGCATGACGCTTTCAACTACTTTGGCCGAGCCTATGGGCTGGACGTATTTGGGGTGCAGGGCCTCTCCACGGAGTCGGAAGCCGGGCTACAGCGAATCAACGACCTGGTCGACATGATCGTAAAACGGAAAATTCCTGCCGTATTCGTGGAGAGCAGTGTGCCTCGCAAAAATATTGATGCACTTCTGGAAGGCGCGCGCGCCAAAGGGCACTCGATTGTCGTGGGAGGGTCCCTCTTTTCAGACGCCATGGGGGAAATGGGGACCTACGAAGGGACCTATCTCGGTATGCTAGACCACAATATTACGCAGGTTGCGCGCGCCTTGGGAGGCCAAGCACCGCTGCGCGGGATGCAAGGAAAGCTATCCGCATCGGATGAGGCTCCTGCCAAATGACAGATTCATCCCCCGTCGGTAGCAATCGAATTCCCGCCAACCCTCGCCGCGACGATCGCACGCCCGGCGGACCACCGATTGCGAGCATTGAGCTTCCCACGGCTGTCCCCTTATCGGTCTATGACCTGACCGTGGCCTATCACCGCAAGCCAGTATTGTGGGACGTCGGCTTCGATGTTCCCGCAGGTACCATGGTAGCGGTTGTGGGTCCCAACGGTGCCGGTAAGAGCACGCTGCTGAAGGCGATCATGGACCTCACTCCTCGCGCATCGGGCCGTATTCACGTTTTCGGCGACACCTACCGTCGAAATCGCCACCGTGTCGGCTATGTGCCGCAACGCGAAAGCGTCGACTGGGATTTCCCGATTGACGTTCTTGACGTTGTCACCATGGGGTTGTACGGACAAATTGGCTGGTGCCTCCCCGTACGACGAAAACATCGGCTCGCAGCGATGGAGGCGCTTGAACAGGTCGGGATCGCCGATCTTGCTCATCGACAAATCAGTCAACTTTCCGGCGGCCAGCAGCAACGTACGTTTCTGGCACGGGCACTTGTGCAGAATGCAGATCTTTATCTGATGGATGAACCATTTGCAGCTGTGGATGCAGCAACGGAACGGGCGATTGTTCGCATCTTACACACGATGAAAGATCACGGAAAAACGGCGATTGTCATTCACCATGATTTGCAAACGGTGCCGGAATATTTCGACTACGTGGTGCTGTTGAACATGAGAATCGTGGCACATGGACCCGTCGAGGTCATATTCACAGCCGAAAATCTGCAAAAAACGTATGGCGGTCGGTTAACGTTGCTGGACGAGGTAACGGAGGCGATGCGTCGACGAGAGCGTTCGTTATGAACTACCTGAGGGCTACCATTCTTGTCACGATCCTGGTCTTGTTTTCTAGTGCGCGATCAGTTCAGGCTCAATCTTCAATTGGCCTTCAGCCAGGGTCCCTAACCGATCGGGCGATCACTTGGCCGACCTCGGAGCAGTGGCGTCGGGTCCTCCGGCTGGAAGACCACAACTCACGGGTGGTTGTGCTCGGAACTATGTTGCTTGGCGGCGCCGCGGGCTTCGTGGGAAGCTTCACGCTTTTAAGACGACGCGCGCTCATGGGTGATGCACTGAGCCACGCTACGCTCCCCGGCATCGCCTTGGCCTTTATTTTGGCGACAGCCTGGGGATTTGATGGAAAATCGCTACCAATTCTGTTGTTGGGAGCCACAGTAAGTGGACTGGCCGGAGTTGGTGCGATATTACTCATCCGTAACTTGACGAGGCTCAAGGAAGACGCTGCATTGGGAATCGTATTAAGCGTCTTCTTTGCCGCTGGCGTCTCGCTATTGGGCGTCGTTCAACAAATGAAAACCGGTCATGCAGCCGGGTTGGAGGCGTTTATTTACGGCAAGACAGCTTCCATGGGCGCCGCCGATGCGAAAATAATAGGTGTCGCGGCACTTTTTTGTGTTGTTTTCAGTTTGCTACTCTTTAAGGAATTGAAGCTACTATGTTTTGATGAGGGATTCGCGGCATCACGCGGATTCCCAGTTGTTATGCTCGACATGGCCCTCATGTCGCTCGTCGTGATCGTTTCCATCGTCGGCTTACAGGCGGTTGGATTGGTACTCGTAATTGCCTTACTAGTCATTCCTGCGGCGGCGGCTCGATTTTGGACAGAATCGATGTGGCGTATGGCCGTCATAGCAGCGTTGCTAGGGGCAGTAAGTGGAATGTTAGGTGCCGCGATGAGTGCAATCTTCTCGAAACTTCCGTCGGGGGCCATGATTGTTCTCGCCTGTGCAATGTTCTTTCTAATGAGCCTATTTTTTGGCTCTTCCCGCGGCGTGATCATTCGCTTTTGGCGACGGTCGCGACTTGACCGAACCGTAGATCGTCAGCATCTGCTTCGCGCTTTGTACGAACTACTTGAATCGTCGCATGACACTAAACACATTGCGGCCGACACGGCTCGCAGCGTAAGCACTTCAGAACTGATGGCAGTTCGCAGTTGGTCGCAACGAAGGCTAAAACATGAAATCGCTCGGTCGCGGAGTGCGGGGCTTGTGAAGACAGAAGGCGACCAACGTGTCTACCTGACACAAACTGGTTTTGCTGAAGCCGTACGTCTCACGCATCAACACCGGCTTTGGGAATTGTATTTGATTACCCACGCGGATATTGCACCGAGTCAAGTTGACCGCGAGGCAGATGCCATTGAACACGTCTTGCAAGCCGAAACAGTACAGGAACTTGAGCGACTACTGGAACATCAGCCCGATGCTGGTCTCCCTTCGAGTCCGCATGGCCCGACCGAACCCGTACTACGCAACTCCGGAAAATCAATCACGAGGCGCGCAGAATGATGTTCGGCAGCTTTGCTTGGGATTGGGCACTTGACGGTTGGATTGTCACTACGGGAATACTTTGCGCTATTTCAGCTACCCTTTTGGGAAACTTCTTGGTGCTTCGCAGGATGAGCATGTTGGGTGACGCGATCTCGCACGCTGTGCTTCCAGGGCTGGCTGCCGCGTTCCTGATTAGCAACAGCCGCAGTAGCTTGCCGATGTTTATCGGCGCGGTAATCGTGGGGATCTTGACGGCGTTGTTCACCGAATGGATTCGTGGCATAGGCAAGGTCGACGAAGGGGCATCGATGGGCGTCGTATTTACGTCCCTTTTCGCACTGGGCCTCGTCATGGTCGTTCAGGCGGCGGACCATGTTGACCTCGACCCCGGCTGTGTCCTCTACGGGGCCATCGAACTCACGCCGCTCGATACGATTCCGGTAGCCGGCCTTTCGATTCCACGCAGTGCCATAACTCTATCGATTGTCACTCTGATCAATGCATTGTTTGTCTCGATCTTCTACAAGGAACTTAAGATCAGCTCGTTTGACCCCGCGTTGTCGACGACCACCGGATTCCACGCCGGCTTGATCCACTACGCGCTCATGACGCTCGTCGCTGTTACGGCGGTCGCGAGTTTTGAAAGTGTCGGCAACATCCTGGTTGTGGCGATGTTCATTGTGCCACCCTGCGCGGCATATCTGTTAGCTGACCGAATAGGAACCATGATTACCATCAGCGTGGGCATAGCGGTTGCCTCGGCGGTTCTGGGGCATATCAGCGCTGTTGTGGTGCCAACTTGGTTTGGATATCACAGTACATCCACGGCAGGGATGATGGCGGTGGCTGCTGGACTTATCTTCGTCTTGTCCGCAATTCTGGGACCGCGGCACGGTATTTTCGTTAAATTGGCTCGACGGCATGCTTTGTCATGGCGCATCCTTACAGAAGATGTGATATCGCTGCTGTACCGACTGCGTGAACGAAACGATGCGACGATACCGAACCGAGCCAACCTACAAGCGATGCTGTTGACCGGCAACGTGGCCACGCGTGTCGTACTTGGGTGGCTCACGCACCGTGGTGACATTCGCTCCACGGTGGGTTGCTATCAACTTACCGATCAAGGCGAAACACGGGCACGGAGCCTCGTGCGCTCTCATCGACTTTGGGAGCAGTACCTCGTATCCCTGGCCGGAGGCACAGTCGATCGTATCCACGACAAGGCGGAACAACTGGAACACTTTACGGACCGACAGCTTCGCGAACGACTCGATGCGGAGACGGAAACACCACAAATTGATCCGCACGGTTCGCACATCCCCCCGGAAAAATGAGCCAACGCCAGTCTGCTCGCCCGGATGACGACGGGGGCACGTCCAGAAACCGGATCGCTACTTGCAAAACACTCTCAACTTGGGATAATTTCGGGTTCAGCCTGGAGCCAAGTCGATTGATCGTTACGAACTTCTTACCCAGCTAGAAAAGGGAGCCCGATATGCCTCTAACCCAATATTCTCGCCGGTCATTCATCCAGCGTTCCGCTGCCGGGGCGGTTGCACTATCGCTGGCGTCCCAGCGACGAGTCTTAGGCGCCAATGAACGAGTAGTCACGGCCCTGATCGGTTGTGGCGGACGTGGCAACAGTTTTCTGGACAAGGTTGATTTTGTATGCGATCCCGACCAGGATCGGGTGGGAAAATCGGGTGACAAGGTCAATATTCCATCGGCCAAGCGATACGACGATTTCCGCAAAGCCCTGGATAACAAAGACATCGACGCGGTGGTCGTTGCAACACCCGACCATTGGCACGCTCCGGCGGCCATTCTGGCGTGCCAAGCGGGAAAACACGTCTATGTTGAGAAGCCTAGTAGCCACAATTTCCGGGAAAGCCAGATGCTGGTGCAGGCGGCTCGCACGGCAAAAGTTGTGGTTCAACATGGAACTCAGCAACGCAGTTCACCGGCGATGCAGCAAGCAATTCAGATGCTTCGCGATGGTACCATCGGCGATGTACTCATCGCCAAAGCCTGGAATATCCAGCACCGTGGAAACATTGGCCACGCAGAGCCAAGCGATCCACCCCCGAACCTCAACTACGATTTATGGGTCGGGCCCGCCGAATATGTCCCATACCAGTCCAATCGCTGTCACTACAATTGGCATTGGTGGTACAACTTCGGCACCGGTGATATCGGCAACGATGGGGCCCACGAAGCCGACTTCGCTCGGTGGGGCTTGGGAGTCGACACACTTCCATCCAAGGCGACCTCCGTCGGCGGTAAGTACTTTCACGATGACGACCAGCAGTTCCCCGACACAGCGACGTGTATCATGGAATACCCTGGTAATGGCAAGCCGGGTCAAATTCGACAGTTGATTTTTGAGCTTCGTCTTTGGACAACAAACTATCCCTACAATTGCGACAGCGGCGTGGAATTCTTCGGCACCAAAGGCCAAATGATGATCAGTAAGCGGGGTAAATTTCAGGTGTTGGACGAACGCAACAAAGTCGTCGACGTCAAGTTACCCGACATCAAAGGAAAAGACAGCCTCCACTTTGTCGACTTCACGGACGCAATTCGCAACAATCGAAAACCCAATGCCGACGTCATGGAAGCTCATCGAACTGTGGCCGTCCTTCACTTGGCGAATCTCTGCACTCGCATCGGTCGATCGGTCGAGTTCGACCCCCAAACCGAATCGATTGTGGGAGACGCAGAAGCCAACCAATTGTTGGGTAGGGTCTATCGCCAAGAAGGGCACTGGGCCGTTCCCAAAGTGACTTAAGGCCCAGGCTTCGCTGTGTAACTCGGCTTCGCTGTGTAACTCGGCTTCGCTGTGTACGCGAGATCAGCGGCGGCAACTAAGGCACTAATTGCCTAGCTCATCGCTGGCAGCCTGCAGGGGCCGGTAGGCGTACGTATTCAGGGCGGCAATTAATGCTCGGTCGCTGTTGTCACGGGCCGCGTCGGACAAGTGGGTGATGGCGTTGTAGAGGTCTTCCAGAGCGGTACCCATCGCCTCCTCGCTGGCTTCCGCGTTGCCAGAACCGTGCTGAATGGCCGCGTCACGGACTGCCGCGAGCGCCTTCATGTACTCAAAGGCAAATTCGCCTCTCTTAGCGCGGTAATATAACAAATCTTTTGCCCGACCTTCGACCGCGCCATGGGCTCGATACGATTCGGTCAAATACGCGTCATACGCTGCCGTCACTTCCTGCCACCATTCGGGCGCAGGTTCGTTCTGAAAATGTCGCATCAGCATTTGCGGACCAATGTTGCCAAATTGCGGGTCATACTTTGCGATCAGCGCTTCCGCTTGTTGGATCTTTTCTTCTGCTAACCAAAGACGCTCGGCAGCTGCTTGTTTGCCGGTCATCGCCACCCAATTGGCGATAAACATCGATTTGACATCCGACGCGGAATCCCACAGGGACCTAGCGACATCGGCCACAGGCCAATCTGCCTCGAACGGTGTGCTCGCCGTGGTAGAAACTGCATTCCATCCCAACGACGTCGCATTCTTGAGCGTAGAAGGGAAGGAGGCGACATACGTCTGTGGTAGGAAGCCAGACGAACTGCCCAAGGCTCCGATCAAGAGGCGGGAGTGGGCGACCGGTTGGGGCACAGCAAGCGGGCCGGAGAGGGTCCCTTCGTGTTTGGAGCCTTTCGCCCCGTCGCTCGGCGCGCCTCCGCGTGCCTGCTGCAATTCCAACGGCTGTCCAGGCTGAAACTTCTCAGCCGCCCAGGTTATCTCGCTGATGCTTGGAAACTGCTCTTGATAGGATTTCGATAAGACCTCTAAGAGAGGGGCTGCATCTGCAGTCTTTTCGAGGCAAGCGAGAATGTCGTTACTACTGTTCGCCGACACCGAGAACTTGTCGGAAAATTCGCGGCCAATTTCTTGCCCTGTTAGGTGGAGGGCGAGCTTCATGTGGTATTTTTGCGTCACATCCTGCAAGCCCTGCAGATATCGACGGCCAGCCGCGATCACGGCGTCGTAGGATGGAGCAGCGTTGAAATCGACATTGCTAAAGACGGTCAAACCATGTGGCATTGCTTTCTTGCCCACGACGTCGCCTTCCAATGCAAATTTCTCGCCACGCCATAACAACGCCGTGGTCGACCCGATTCCAGCGAACTCATACGAAACGAATGGGTGCCAGGGGGCAACTTCCAGTACGATTCGATTGAATTTCAATTTTGAAAGCTGTTTAATTGCTACCGAGTGCTCGGCGAGACTCCACGATTGCCAACCCAAGGGCGACGTCCCCCAAGTCTGCCAGCCTCGATCAGTAAC
>JAQCHP010000121.1 GCA_027619595.1 Planctomycetota bacterium | reverse complement strand
ATTCGCCCCGACTCAGTGTTTCCGATGAGAATTTCGCTTTTCTCACTTTACCAATCTGGCTCAGGCCCGATCTTTTTATACACAAAATAAATCAGCTCCGGCGTTGCCCTCCGGGCAACGTCGGAGGGCGGCACAAGGCCTTGCGATGCGAAGCAATGGCTACTTCAAACAGGCACGCGATAAGATGAGTACTTGAAAATTCCTGCAGGCCGTGAAGTCGCGTACGATCTCAAAATTCTCTGGGAATGCCCCCTTCCATGAGTCGCCCTAACGCGAAACCGTGCAATCGGAACAGTGTCCACGCAGCAAAATGTCTGCGACAGTACCGACCGCCTTCGAAACATTCAGTTTGACGTCCTTGTCCGATAGGCATGTGATCGTCCCGCAGTCAACACAGAGCAAGTGCGGATGACCTTGATCAGCGTGTTTCGGATCGGAGCCAGCGGTCAAGATTTCGTACCGCCAGACGTGGTCTCCTAACTCCATACGTCGAGCCAATCCTGCTTGCGAAAGATCTTGCAGTGCGCGGAATATTGTCGACTTATCGTACCCCTGTGCCTCCAGCTTGTCGCTAACTTCCTGGTGACTGACGGGACCGTTGTACACGCTGAGGTGATTCAAGACTGCCATACGTGCGGGTGTGGCTCCCAAGCCCGCCCCCCCAATCCGTGCACGGGCCTCTTCAATCTGCTGCGTTTTCTTGCTCATGGACACTCCCAGCGGCCAACGTGAGAAATTCACTCGGATATCTTCAGTCGAGACCTCCTTCAGCCAATCATAATGCATACACGATGAAAACGCAATTTTGACCCGCACCGAGCATCGCACCAGCCCGCTCGTGGGGAACCGGTATTACTGGCGGACCGGTCCCTTACAGCTCTTCCTGCTCCTCCGTTAAATCGCACGCATCCTCCCAGGCATCAAAAGGATCCTCCCACGCGTCCCAAACCGCAGGTCCCGCCGCCAACTCATACTCGGACAAAAGGCAATCTTCCAAGACGGATTGCAACCGCGCCGTGTCGAGATATTGACCGATTAACACCAACTCGATCCTTCGATCTCCCCAGGGCTCCTCCCACACTTCGGCGATTTCGCTTGCAAAATCGACTTCCTGGGGCCATTCCTCCTGGGGCGTCGAAGCCGCCCACATTCCCGCGGGATGCAGCGCATAGATCTGACCCACATGTGACCACTCGCCTGCGTAATCATGGCGTGTCGCGAGCCAAACAACTCCTTTCGACCGCACGACACTCTCCAATTCGTCGCCTTCGATCAGTTCCCTCAGCCGCACCGCGTGGAACGGCTTGCGTGCCGAAAAAACCATGCTCGAAAAACCGTATTCGTCTGACTCGGATACTTCTTCTCCTCGTTTCGCTACCAGCCACTGTGGATTTGCCATCGCCCATTCCTCGCTAAATTTTTCTGTGTTTAGGATTTCGTGGAGCGGAATCCTACCGTGAACAGCGCGTACGATTCGTGCGGCGGGATTCAACATCCGCAATAACGACTCCAGCGCACACACCTGCGACTCGTCTACCAGATCCGACTTGGTCACCACCAGAACATTCGCAAATTCCACTTGATCCAACAACAACTGGGCTACATCCCGCGCGTCCTCCGCATCCGCGCCGATCCTACGCTGCCGTAAGTCTTCAATCGAGGTAAGTTCCTCTTGAAAATGGACTGCGTCGACCAGCGTTACCAACGTATCGAGACGCGCGACCTCATTTAAGCATTCGCCCGACTCATCCACGAAGGTAAACGTTTCTGCCACCGGCAACGGCTCGGAAATTCCTGTCGACTCGACAAGCAGGTAATCAAACCTCCCCTGGCGAGCCAAAGTAGCCACCTCTTTAAGCAGATCTTCCCGCAACGTGCAACATATGCACCCATTACTGAACTCTACTAACTGCTCATCGACGCGGTGAAGCTTCGCATCCCCCTGCTGAACCAGTCGCGCGTCGACATTGATTTCACTCATGTCGTTCACAATCACGGCCACCCGCAACCCATCGCGGTTGGCGAGCACGTAATTTAATAGCGTCGTCTTGCCCGCACCCAAAAAACCCGACAGCACCGTCACTGGCAATCTCGTTTCAGTTCCAGACATATCGCATCCCCTTTTGAGCCCCAAAAATCGATTCCGCATTGAGGTACATCGCATGTATGACGCAGCATGACGAACGACACCTCGTCTGCGGAAAGCACCCTTGCTGCACCTCGGCGAGATCCACCTCCCGACATCCACACGTCACCACAAATGCACATAATATGCATCTACACAACGGCAAGCAATAGGGGGAACGTGACATGAGGAGAAAAGCGGGATCGATCCCGAGGAATACTCGGACCAAAGCGACCTGTGAGATGGTCAAGGTTCGCCCTGCGAAGCACGTCTTACAGCGCGTACGACCCGCCATCGTGACGATCGCCGGCCAACAGAAAATTGGCCGTCCAGAAATAGGACCGTCTGGTTGCGCTAGGATCGCGGAGCGATCGGCGACGTTTCGCGACATCTTTGTCGCCGATCGCTCCGCGATCGCAGCGAAAAAACAACGCGACAACAGCGAGTGAGCGCAACTATTCGAGTCCAGATCGTATGACTCTGCCCGGCGTCCCACCGCGGAGTCGAATCAGAAAGTAACGCGGCGAGTTGCGCTACGATCGCGGAGCGATCGGCGACATAAAGAATCCCCCGCTTGGACGGCGGCAGGCGGAGCCGCGCGTCCAAGCTGTTTGGGGGCATCCTTCTGCACGAAGAACGTTCGTGCCTTAGTTTACTTCGTTTGGCGTTGAGTGTTGAACAACCATTGAAGTTGGGATAACCCAACGCTCCCATTTCAGCTAGATCCAGACCGGTCCGCTCGTCTTCTGCACCTACACGGCTTGGACAGATCAGGTTGCTTATCTTGAACCAAACGTAAGCCATGATAAATCCAAAGACGATCACCGTCACAGCGTTCAATCGCTGTGCCAAAAACGGCGATGCATCGCCGTACAGCCATCCACGCACGCCATCGGAGCCATGCAAGGTGGCAACACCGGTTCCGCATAAGCTGAACCAACTCGATGAGACTAGATCCAACACACCGCCTCCTTCGAAAAACACCACATTCTATTTCTCCCAAGCACAGAAGGATGGTCTTTGGCACGAAGTCCGCTGTATACTCGGTTCCGCTAGGGAATCCAGGAACCGCCCACCCCGCGAGCCGTGTGTTGGCTGGCTTATCTCATACACCACAAGGGGGAGCCGACGAGCGGCCTCCCACCTGTTGAACTCCCTAGTCGCTTACAGACCTTCTCTGAACTGAAAGCCGTGGTAGGCTTCGTTTCCGTGTTCACCAATGTCCAAGCCTTCCTGTTCTTCGTGAGGTGTGACTCGCAGGCCAATCGTGTACTTGATGGCCGTGAACAAGATCGCTCCCGTACCAAGCCCCCAGGCCATGATGGCTAGGCCTCCAATGGCTTGAGCCACGAGCTGGTCCGCACCACCACCCATGAAGAGCCCTGGAAACGGAGAAGCTTCGCCCGTGCCAGTCGAGAAGAGCCCCAAAGACAACGTGCCCCAAAGTCCACATACACCGTGTACCGAGATCGCCCCCACTGGGTCGTCGATCTTCGCCACTTGATCAAAGAAGACCACTGACAACACCACCAGTACGCCACCCACGCCTCCGATGATCAAAGCGCTGGAGATCGAGATCCAGTAGCACGGACATGTCACAGCCACCAGACCGGCAAGAGCGCCGTTGAGAGCCATCGTGCCTTCCCACTTCTTAAACATCACCCTCGCCGTGACGATGGCTGCAATGGAACCCATGGCGGCGGCAGCGTTGGTCGTGCAGGTCACGTGAGCGATATCGCCAGCGACCGCGGCCATGGTACTGCCCGGATTGAAGCCGAACCACCCCAGCCACAGAATGAAGACACCCAGCGTGACGAAAACCAGATTGTGACCTGGAATAGCGCGAGCCTTCCCAGTTGTCGGATCGTACTTGCCAATGCGCGGGCCAAGAATCAAAGCACCTATTAGCGACAACCATCCGCCCAAACTGTGCACCACCGTCGATCCGGCGAAATCCCAGAACCCGGCCTTCACCGCAGGAACGTACGTGCTCAAATTCGCCAACCAGCCGCCACCCCAGATCCAGTGACCCGAGATCGGATAGATCAGTAGCGAGACAACGAAACTGTAGACCAGGTAGGACACAAACTTCGTGCGCTCCGCCATAGCACCTGACACAATCGTGGCCGTCGTGGCGGCGAACACTAGCTGAAAGAAGAACTTCGCTTCCAGTGGCACGGTCGTCCACGCAAGCGATGCGAATGTTGTGTCCGGATCTTCCGCACCCAGGAAAAAGCCCGACTGACCAATAAAGGCATTGCCTGTGCCGAACATGACCCCAAAACCGACCGCCCAGTAGGCGATGCTGCCCATACTGAAGTCCATTAGATTCTTCATGCAGATATTCACGGCATTCTTGGCGCGCGTCAATCCGGCTTCCACGAGGGCAAAACCGGCCTGCATCCAGAAGACCAAGAACGCAGCGACCATCACCCAAACCGTGTCGAGAGCCACCGACTTAGTATCCAATAGAGCCTTTAGCTCCTCAATCGTAGGCGGCGACTCTGCTTCTTCTGCCCCTACAGGATTTTCCGTTGCCGTATCAACTTGTGCCTGTGCATCGGCCGGTGCTGACACATCGGTCAACTCCTGAGCCCTGACGAGTCCGCTAGTGCTTACAGCTATTGCCGCCCCTAACATAAACCCCGCCAACATGCGGTTGCCTGGTTTCTGCATGTTCGTCTCCGCTTGAATTAAAATTTTGCCTTACGCTGCCACCGCACAACGCGTGAGTGGACAGTTCACCGCAATTGCATTTGCCGTACCACAGTAAGTAACAATTCCGCCAAGACTTCTTGAAACTCGCCCTAAACACCTATAGGCAAAGAGTTTGAGTGGAATAATGGCGATTAAGGACGCATGCTTGACAACAGCCGCGTGAAAACCAGTGCCAGCTTTGCGCGCAGGCCGTGAAGAGAAATGAGGCAAGGAGCAGGTAACCGTTCACACTCCAGGTATGCGAATAGCGGAACGCCTTCGACGGAATCGATTCGGCGATTTACCCCTCAAAAAAGAGGTTTTGTCGAAATCCGAACTTACTTCACAGTAGGGATTTACGAAGATCGATCAGCATCGCCTTACCAGACGCATTGCCCCGCACGAAATGGGTCGTGCCTAGTACGCTGGCACCCCTGTTGAATTCCGTGGAAACCCCTTGGATCGCCTCAAGGTTCGAAGACGCTGAGACTTATCGCCTCAACGAATGCCAATCCAGCGACACTAGCGTGTCTTAACGGGAACGGTCCGCCCACGAGGCATCAGTCCCACCAACAAGAGCCGTGCACATGTGGCGATGATCGCCAATGGAACCCACAGCCACACAAGGTAACACACCAAGAGCAACAGAAACGATATCAGCCGCCCAAAGGAGATAACGTTGTCCTGCTGGACAATCTTGAGCGACTCCGTATCGATCATTTTCGCGATTTGATCGACCGATGCCTCGACGTGCTTTGTGTCCGTGATGAGCCGCCCTACTTGCTGAAAAACGATGCTTGCCTGATACACCCCGACAACCAACAACATAAATATGCCAATGAGGCACAAATACCGCATGACGTTAGCAATCGCTTCCGGAATGCTGTCCGATGGAACCTGAGGGTCGTGTGGATTATTCATCGGGATCTCTTCAACTCCCCTTGCTCGGCAGCAACGGTTCATTGCGAAATGAGAACCAGCAGCTTCCATAGCTGTCCATGTGAGGTAGGCTCGCCCCATTCTACTCCCTATTTTCACTGACAATAGGGAGGGTCTGCAACGATGCGAGAACGTGAAGCCGAGTAGGGCTGGCATTGCGCGACGATTCGAGGCGCGCCCAGTGGTAATCCGAGAAAATTGCGACGTGGAACGGGCTTGGACCAGGTTCAGGCTGTTTTTCAGTTCTTGTGGTCTCGGTGATCTGAAATTACAATAAAGCGACGCCACCCAGCCAGCAACAACTACATCCGTGCCATGGGGCTCCCGAACGATGAGCCATCACATGATTCCCCTGCGGCAATTCCTACTGGCACTCTGCCTCCTTAGCCATTCGGGAATGAACCACGCTCGTTCCATGGACGTCGTCGAGTATACGCGTGACATCAAGCCGCTCCTTCGGCAACACTGTTTCAGTTGCCACGGCGCCCTTCGGCAGGCTGGCAATCTACGTGTCGATACGGTGGTCGGGATGCTGACTGGGGGGGATAACGGAACCGCGTTACAACCGGGGGACTTCGAACACAGCGCGATCTGGCAACGTATCACCGACCCTCAAGAATCGACCCGCATGCCGGCCGAAGGACGACCTCTGAATGTGCAAGAACTGTCAAGAATTCGCACATGGATCTCGAACGGAGCCCTGCGCCCCGAACTTGAAACGCCCGAAGCCGATCCACGCGAGCATTGGTCATTCCAGCCTCCCGTACGCACCAAGCTTCCGCCAGCTGACGATAGCATTACTCAACTCAATCCAATCGACGCTTTCATCAACTCACAGTTGATGCAGCGCAAAATTGAGCCTCTGCCAATTGCTGATCCAGCGATCTTGCTCCGCCGCGTCTATCTCGATCTGATCGGACTTCCTCCCGACGAAGAACAACTCAAAGCGTTCCAGGCCGACCCGTCGCCGATTGCCTACGCTGCCGAAGTGGATCGATTACTCGCATCACCTGCTTACGGTGAACGATGGGCGCGCCACTGGATGGACGTGTGGCGGTATGCCGATTGGCATGGACGTCGCGGGGTCCCCGATGTATGGAATAGTGCCCCGCAAATTTGGCGTTGGCGTGATTGGATCGTTGATTCACTCAACGCCGACGTTGGCTACGATGAAATGATCCGCCAAATGCTTGCCGCCGACGAAATTCATTCGACACAACCTGATTCGCTCGTAGCCACAGGATTCTTGGCGCGAAATTGGTACGCACTTAATCCGAATGACTGGATGCGTAGCAATGTGGAACACACTGCCAAGGCCTTTCTCGGACTTACATTCAACTGCGCGCATTGCCATGACCATAAATACGATCCGATAACACAGGAAGACTACTTTCGATGGCGTGCTTTCTTCGAGCCCTTGGGCATGCGACAAGATCGTCTCGCACAGGGTCCCGATCCTGGGGAATTTCAACGTTATAATTATCTAACCCTCCGCAAGATTGTCCGTACCGGTATCATCCGTGTCTACGACGAGAATTTGGCAGCGCCTACCTGGTTTTATACTGGGGGTGATGAACGTAATCACCAAAAAGCGAAAGGATCGATAGGGCCGGGAGTCCCAGCTGTTTTTGCTCAGCTCCCACCCGTATCGCCGGTTCACTTGCCAGCGGCGGCCTGGTACCCGGCGTTTGATCCAACAATTGAGAAATCCATCAAGGACGACCTACAGGCAATTCTCGACGCAAAAGTGGCCAGATTTGCCAAAGCCCAAAACGAACACGACCAAGCTCCCAGCGAACTCCTACTATTACGTTTGGAATTAGCCCGCATGGAACTATCTGCGGCTCGGGCGGATGTTGTCCGTGTACAAACGCAACTATCAGCGGAAAAGGCGAAATTGGACGCCACGGAACAATCCATCCGTCCCATAGAGCAAGAAGCTAAGCAACTCATGAGTTTAGCGCGGGATGCCCAAGAAGAGGTCACATGGCGCAACGCGGAAGCAGCCGTGTTGGCCGCCCGCGTCGCAGTTGCCGAGGCTGAACTGCTCGCCGATTCAACTCCGAATCGCGCCACAACGATTGAAACGGCTCAAACGCAATTGACCGAGGCCACGAAGAAAAAGTCGCAATTGATTGTAGAAAAGTCCGAATCAGTAGAACTGCCGGCACTAACGCCGGTCTATCCGAAAATCAGTTCGGGACGACGAACGGCATTGGCCCATTGGCTTACCCACAGAGCCAATCCACTCACGGCTCGAGTCGCTGTCAATCACATTTGGCTGCGCCACTTCCACGCACCACTCGTCGCCACCGTATTTGACTTCGGTCGCAATGGTGCCCAACCAACCCATCCCGAGTTGCTCGACTGGCTGGCCGTCGAGTTGCAAGAGTCGAATTGGAGCATGAAGCAACTGCATCGATTGATTGTTACGAGCGCCGCCTACCAACGAGCTTCTGGTGGGAACGTCTATGCGAAATGGGTCACGGAGAACGAGGCGCTTGATAGCGAAAATCGAACTTTATGGCGCGCCAACACCGGACGAATGGAATCGGAAGTCGTACGGGACGCGATCCTATTTTGCAGCCAGCGGCTCGACGGCACCATGGGGGGACAGGAACTGGAAAACTCCGAAGCACTGACCACCTATCGACGCACGTTGTACTACAGTTGCCAGCCCGAGAACGATGGCACCAGTGAATTCGGGCGACTCTTCGACGCACCCGACCCTTCGCAGTGCTATCGACGCACGAGGACCATCTTGCCCCAACAATCGCTGGCACTCACAAACAGCGATTTTGTACATCAGCTCAGCCAGAATCTGGCGCATCGTATTTCGACTCAATGTTCTGAATCAACGAGTTTTGTGGACACCATTTTTCGCCGCATCGTGGCACGTGATCCAACGCCCGAAGAACGCGTCGCATGTGATAAGTTCTTGGCCGAATCATCGATCAAAGAACAATCCATGGAGAGGCGTGCGGCGCTGATTCGCGTCGTATTCAATCACAATGATTTTATTACCGTACGCTGAACGAGGGCGTTGAATATGCCGAATAGGATCAAGTCTGTAATGCCCTATCTCCAGCAGGATCGACGGACTTTTTTGGCCGACGTGGGATGGGGGTGCGTCGGTATGGCATTGGGTACACTCCTGGATCAAGAAGCTCGCGCCGAATCCTCCGTCCGCGGGACACAAGTGGTGCCACCGCGAGCCAAGTCGGTCATATGGGTATTTCTATCGGGAGGATATAGCCATCTCGAAACATTTGACCCGAAGCCCGCGCTGAACAAGTATGCTGGCAAGACGTTTGACGAAATTCCGCTGGAGAATCCGTTACGATCAACTTTGCATCATAAACGCTTTCGTTCGGTTCCAGCCGAAGAAGTTAACGTGCGCGATGTGTATCCCACCATCTATCCCATGCAAGTTGGCTGGTCGCCGTGTGGAGCGAGTGGAATTGAAGTTACTCATTGGTGGCCCCATCTTGGCAGTTGCGTGGACGATCTCTGTTTTGTTCGCAATATGTGGACCACCGACAACGACCATGCCGCAGAGAATCAATTCCACACAGGTCGTCACCGGTTAGATCCCGTGGAGCCGAGTATCGGGGCATGGGCTAGTTATGGACTGGGGACCATCAACGAAAACCTTCCCAAATTTGTCGTATTAGGCGGACCAACCCGTACCGATACCAGGCAGTCGATCGACGCCAACTATCTGGGACCGCAATTTAGTGGAGTTCCCCTGGCAATCGACCCCAAGAATCCTTTGCCCTTCGGTCAGCGGTCTGCCGGCCACGCCGCGCACCAGCAAGCCGAAGAATATGCGTTAATCGCGGAATTGAATGAACTAACCGCCGTACAATATCCCGACGATGCCGAACTTCGTGCGAGAATCCACGCCTACGAGTTGGCCTATCGAATGCAAGCGGCCGTACCCGGGGCGGTCGATTTTGCCACCGAGACTGCGTCCACACGTTCACTGTACGGACTCGACAACGATGCGACTCGAGTGGCGGGCGAGCGAATGCTGGCGGCCCGACGGTTGGTCGAACGGGGCGTCCGATTCGTTCAGGTGTTCCCCTCCGACTACGGAGTTTGGGACTCTCATCAAAAGTTGCAGGAGAACCATACCAAGTTGTGTGCCAGCGTCGATCAGCCGATCGCGGCACTTGTGCGGGACTTGAAGCAACGAGGGCTGTTAGACGACGTGCTCGTCGTGTTTTGTACCGAATTTGGTCGGACGCCCGGACTTGAGCTGCGTGGCGGTGGCAAGGACGGACGTGACCATCATCCGCATGGCTTTACGATTTGGCTGGCCGGTGCGGGCGTCAAACGTGGATATGTCCATGGGGCTACCGACGAATTGGGTTACCACGCATTGGGCGAGGGGCACTACGTCACCGATCTCCACGCGACTGTGTTGCACCTCATGGGCTTGGACCACCGAGCACTGGAAATACCCGGCCGCAAGCGATTGGAAATCGATCGCGGGTCGGTCATGGCCGAAATACTTGCGTGAACGCCTGTGGGCGACGACATTCCTGCTCCCCAGCTGCCGGCATTCCGGATAATCGCCACGGACCCCGAAATCGCCATGGACCCTGGAATCGTCGGGGAGACCGGAATCGACTTATCGGGAAGCTATTTCGTTTTCGATCCAACCAAACCTTGCGCCCCATTCGCCCCATTTTCTACCGGCGTATCGATTGATCCGCAAAATTCCCGAAATTCTGACTAGTACATCATGTAGGCATACACTAACCTGGATGGCTTGCGGTGCGTGTGAGCGAGTAAGTCCAACAGCACCTCAACCACGCATGTAGCAACCCGCATTGGGTTTTCGGTGAAGCCGCGGGTGCCCGAGTCCCCTTATGGCGACGCGATTTGTGCTCAGCGCGAGCATCCTTACCCTGGTTTTACCAAGTTTTGTCTGCCTTTGCCCCATAGGTTTGTTGAATGTCGACTGATACCCAAGAAGAGATGCTCGTCGAAGAATTGCCATCAGTCGAAGACGTGTCACCCGTCGAAGAACTGCCGATCGTGGAAGAACTATCGGGCTTTGCGGCGATGGACCTCATCGCGCCGATCCAGCAGGCGATTGAGTCGGCGGGGTACCTGCAGCCGTCCCCGATTCAGTTGGAAGCGATTCCGCACATTTTGGCGGGGACCGATGTGATCGGACAAGCCGAAACTGGCTCGGGAAAGACGGCGGCCTTCGCGCTTCCGTTGCTTTCTCGCATCGACGTGTCGGTACAGTCGCCACAGGTCCTGGTCCTCACACCGACTCGTGAACTGGCGCTACAAGTTTCTGAATCGTTCCGCCAGTACTCGAAGGGGATGGGGGACTTACGTGTTACGGCCATCTACGGCGGCGCAGGATACGACCCGCAATTGCAAGCACTCGAACGTGGCATGCATGTCGTTGTGGGGACACCCGGTCGTGTCATGGACCATATGCGACGTGGAACATTGAATCTGCAGGGGCTCCAATGTCTGGTACTCGACGAAGCTGACCAAATGTTGCAGATGGGATTCATTGAAGACGTCGAATGGGTGCTGACCCAAACACCACAAGAACGCCAAGTCATTCTGTTTTCCGCCACCATTCCCCCAGCGATTCGACGGATTGCCGAACAGCACCTCAAGAACCCACAACACATTACGATCCGAGGACCTGCCGCTACCGCAACGTCCATTCGACAACGTGCCTGTTCTGCCAGCCCACACGAAAAACTCGACATTCTCTGCCGACTGTTGGAGGCTGAATCGGTTGACGGAGTTTTGGCGTTCGTAAAGACCCGCAGCATGGCGAACACGCTGGCAGAGCAACTATCAGACCGTGGTTATTCCTCGGCTGCTCTCAGTGGCGAACTGGCACAAAGCAAACGCGAACGGACGGTCACTCAATTCAAGAACGGACGCATTAATGTCCTGGTAGCAACCGATGTGGCAGCGCGTGGATTGGACGTCGATCGCATCAGCCACGTGGTGAACTACGACTTTCCCCACAATACCGAGGCTTACGTCCATCGGATTGGTCGCACCGGACGCGCTGGCCGCTCGGGCGAGGCAATCTTATTTGTTGGGCGACACGACAAGTTCAAACTCCGAGACCTGGAACGAGGCACCCGCCAGCGAATCGAATGGATGGAAAAGCCATCGATGGCCGAAGTCAATCAGCAACGTCAAGGACGACTGCAGCAGCAGCTCGCACAGCTTGTTGCCCAACCGGAGTTACCTGAATGGATGGAATGGATCCAAAAGACCGCCACGGAATTAAAAACTACGCCTGTGCATATTGCTGCTGCATTGGCGATTCTGGCCCAAAAGGAAAAGAAAACCTCGCCGTCCAGAACACGAAGCGAGCGAGATGAACGACCGGAGAGATCGTCGGAGCGTCCGCGCGCCGATCGACGATCCTCCGAAGGTGATTCTTATGAAAAACGCCCTTCGCAGCGTCATTCGGTAGACCGTCCCGAGTACGATCGAAAACCGGTCGGTCGCTCGTTCGACCGAGCAAAATCGTCGGATCAAGAATTCGCATCCAACCGCAGTCGGTCGCACGAAGAACGTGATTCTTCGGGTGGCGACCGCGACCGCAATCGTTCTGCACGTCCCCCTCGTAACGAGAACACTCGCGATTCCGTACCGCCACGACGCGATCGAAACAGCGGTCGTCCTCAAAGTGCCATGACTCGATATCGCATTGAGGCAGGCCGTGTGCATGGTGTGAAGCCTGGGAATATTGTCGGCGCCCTGGCGAATGAGGCGAACTTCGATACAACTCAGATTGGAGCCATCGAAGTATTTGACCAACATACAACCGTCGACTTGGGTGAGATGTTGACTGGACGGACTTTAGAAGCAATGCAACGCATCCGTGTGGCCGGACGACCCATGTTGATCTCCTTATGTGACGGAGTGGAAACCGGATCGCGAGGTACTCGCCCGCGTACCGGCAAACCATCGCACTCTGAATTCCAGCGGCAAGGAAACTCTGGGGCGGCCGGCCGTCCATCAGCGCGTCGCAGCGGCGGACCCTCAACCGGCGGTGCCAGACCCACGGGCCCGTACAAGTCCAAGTTTTCCAAGGGTGGCAAGCCAGCCGGGAAACAGAAGCCTGTCGTCTCCGCGCAGGAAAAATTCCGAGCAAACTTCAAGAAGAAGCTCCGTCGCAAGGCTGAAGGGGAATAGCGTGTCCCTTGCGCAGGAGTGAATCGTATCGGTCTGCCCCCCCTGCCCTACTACCCCGCGATTGAATCCGGCGCGTCGCGTGGTAAAATCTGTATGTGTGTTCACGTGGGGCCTTTGCGAGACAGGTAGCGACAAATGGCAAGCGATATCGGCACAACGAATAAGCTTGGCTATGCCCACTACATCTGTTTTCCAGACGACGGGCAGCGGCACGAAATCATAGACGGAGGCCACTACGTGAACCCGGCTCCGAGTACCTATCACCAAACGGTTTCCAAGAAACTACAGTTTCAGCTCTATTCGCAGATTGAACTACGCGGTTTGGGGATCGTCTTTGACGCCCCAATCGATGTTCAATTGTCAGACTTCGATATCGTACAGCCTGACCTCGTCGTTATACTGAACTCCAACAAGAGCATCATTACTCCCGCAAAAATCGACGGAACGCCGGAGCTTCTGGTTGAGATTACATCGCCGTCTTCGGCAGTGAGTGACCGCCAGCTAAAGAAAGAACTTTACCGCCGTGCGGGAGTGCTCGAGTATTGGATTTTGGACCCCATCGAACATTCCATCGATCAGCTCATTTTGCGAAACGGCGAATACCATCTAGAGGCCCCGTCAGATCGTGTAAAACCGACCATGATCAACGGAGTGGAAGTGCGATTGTCGGACATTTGGTAGCACAAAAGCTGCGATGACCAACCAGCCCGTGACCAATGAACGGGCGCCAATTGCAGATTTTCGCAGGAATTCTTTGTTCGCTTTTCACTCGAAAAAGCGTCTCAGTGTGTAAGGGGAGTGTCGACGGCGGACCAATTGGTTCGGTGTCGCTCAATTGCCCCCGCCGGAGGTATTCCATCGCAGTGGTTGTCCAATGCACCTCCGGTCGCCACAAATCGCCGACTTACGGTGAACAACGATGAAAGGAAAATTCCATGGCAAGGCCACGCAAGGACACGTTCGACCCATACAATCCGGGGGTCTATCATTGTATTTCACGTTGTGTCCGACAGCTCTTCTTGATAGGGCCAGACGAAAAAACACAAACAGAAAATGTGGGAAGATGGAATTTCCGTGAACTTCGCCTGCAATGGCTTGCGAAGCTGTGCGCTGTCGATGTGCTCGACTTTTCCCTCCTATCGAATCACATCCATACGCTGCTGAGAAATCGACCCGACGTTGTATCGGCTTGGTCGGACCGCGAGGTGGCCCGCCGGTGGCTAAGACTCCATCCG
>JAQCHP010000010.1 GCA_027619595.1 Planctomycetota bacterium | reverse complement strand
GGGAGATCGCTTCCGAGAAGGTCTAACCACTGAGGACCAACGGGAACTGCTTTGCATCGACGCGCCGCCCCATACGGAACTTGGCGAGAAAGAGCTTCGTGAACTAGCATCAGCAGAAGCCCGTGGTGGGAAGTGGGACGCGGTGCTATTGATCCCTCCCGGATTTGATCGTTCGGTCGAGCGCTACCGCGCGGCATCACAGCGCCGGACGTTTGGCGACAAGAAGAGTAGTTCGTCGGCTGTAGCTGGCGAGAGTCGTATTGAATCGAATCCGGACGACGAAGCCGCTTTAAGACTACTGCAACCCGAAATCCTGGTGCAGGCTGCCCGAGACAAGTCGCGAATCGCCGGCGATCGACTCTACGCGGTGCTTCGGACTTGGAGACGAGAATTAGTGGTTTCGACCGGTATCACGCAACATTTACCGCCGTCGGTATTTGAACCGTTTTCGGTTGAGCCGCGTGACGTGTCGGAAAAGCGTGTGCGGACAGCGGCGGCTTGGTCGAAAATTCTCCCGTTTGTGCTCGTAATTTGGGCTCTCACCGGTGCTTTCTATCCGGCCGTTGACCTGTGTGCCGGCGAAAAGGAACGTGGGACGCTGGAAACCTTGCTCAGTAGCCCAGCTCGTCGAAGTGAAATCGTGTGGGGTAAGCTACTCACGGTCATGACGTTTAGTTGTGCCACTTCGCTGCTGAACCTGGTGAGTATGGGGATCACGGGGATTTTCGTGATGCGGAACTTGCCGAATTTCGGCGGCGCTTCGCCATTGCTTACGTTGGGCCCACCTCCATGGTCCACCTTGGGATGGCTGACCCTCGCTCTCGTACCAGTTTCGGCTTTGTTTGGCGCGCTAGCTCTAGCGTTGGCGACGATGTCCCGGAGCACCAAAGAAGGGCAATATTACCTGATGCCTTTGCTCCTGGTGTCGATGCCTCTCATTCTACTAGCGATGCTGCCCGCTACTGAATTGACACTGGGGACAAGTTTGATACCTGTAACCGGGCTCTTACTTCTGTTGCGTTCTCTGATCGAAGGAGAGTTATCGCAAATTTTGCAATTTGTTTTACCCGTCGGGCTTGTAACTGGTGCGTGCTGCCTATTAGCAATCCGGTGGGCGATCGACCAGTTCAATCGTGAGTCGGTCTTATTCCGCGAAAGCGAACGCTTTCATCTGGGGTATTGGCTGTGGCATTTGGTGCGAGACCGCGGCGAGACTCCAACCGTATCGGAGTCGGTACTATGCGCCGTCTTGTTGCTTGTGATTCGGTTTTTCTCGGGTTTTGTCATTCCACCGCCAGTGCATTGGAATGACTTTGTTGTAACGACCCTGATCGTACAGATAGGACTAGTGGCCGCTCCCGTCTTACTCATGACATTCATGTTAACAAGTAGTTTTTCGCAGACATTATTGCTGCGACGTCCAACGCTGAGGGCCGTGGGAGGCGCCGTACTGCTGGCGATTCTGTTACATCCAATTGCTTTGGAACTCAACAATGCCTTGCGCCAGCTCTATCCGCTCAGTTCGCAAACGGAAGGAGTGATGAAACAGTTAGGAGGCATTCTGCAAGAACCGCATTGGGCCTGGGTAGTGGCATTGATTGCTGTTCTGCCGGCGATTTGCGAAGAAATTGCCTTTCGCGGCTTTATCCTCTCGGGGCTGCGACGACTTGGTCATCGTTGGGTGGCAATCTTGATTACGAGCGTCTTTTTTGGCCTGGTACATGGAGTAGTCCAACAGTCAATTGCCGCAACGATTTTCGGACTCGTGCTCTCGTACTTAGCTATCCAATCTGGTAGCCTCGTGACCGTCGTCGTTTTTCATGCGGTGCATAATACACTGGCAGTGTCGGCGGGACGGATTTTGCCGTGGCTTAACGATCTATCCGCTGGGCAATTGTTTCGCGCCCCAGATGAAGGACTCTATCAGGGATGGATTGTAGCCCTCTGCGGTTTTTTGGCGTGCTTAGTTCTTTATCAATTCCGACACATGGAGCATTTGGTGTCGGAGGAAGAGAAACTTCAGCATGCTCTTGACCGACAACGGGCATTCTTATCAGCTTAGTGCTTCCAAAGCGATTGGCCACGCCAAAACACTTGTTGCACGAACGCCTCGCTACTGAATAGTGTTTCGTAGGGATCCCGGTCGGAATTGGATGGTATGGCAATGGCAGTCAGATTGGCCGGTTGCCCAGGGGAAAGCGTGCCGGAGCCGTCAAGTCCTAGGGCTGCAGTTGCGTGGGTGGTCGCCATCTGGAGTATCTGTGCTGGAGGCAGGCCAGTATTCGCCTGATATAAATACCGTAACTCGTCGAAGATCGAGATGTCTGGGTTAGAGGCTCGGGAATCGGTGCCGATGGCAACACGAACGCCAGACTTTACGAGTTGGCAGAGTGGGTTCTGGTCGTGCTTGAAGAACGCGTGCGTGCGTGGACAATGAATCACCGACATACTCGCGCGGTGATTCGCAAGAAACTCAATCTCCTGACTGTCGAGGTAATTTCCATGAATCACAAGCGCATGTGAAACGTGGGCCAATTGTCTTAGGTAGTCCAACGGGCGACTCCCCGTTGCAAATGCAGTGCCATCCCAAACATCCCAGGCTTCGAACAGCGTCCGCAGCGGCCCATCGTGGCACGCCAGCAGTTGCATTTCATCGCGGCTTTCGGCGAGGTGCATCGCCACCGGCATGTCTCGCGCGATGGCATATTGGATGGCACGGTCAAACAGGTCTTGACGCACTGTATAGGGCGTGTGCGGACTGATGCCCGATCGCCATGAGGTGACAGCTGTGGCATGGTGCAATATGCCCAAGAATCGTTGCCAAGTTGCGTCGGCTTGCGTTGATCGCAGACCTAGTATTTCGTGGAATGCGGTTCCCGCAATCGGCAGGGGACCTTCCTCATCCGCTTGCACCCTAATATCACCCACGTACCCGCATCCACCGGCTAAGAGTTCGGCACATCCCGTCGCGATTCTTCCAAAGGAATTCGCATTGGAAAGACCGTCTCCGGGCGTCAGGCGGGCACGACGGCAATTTACCACCGCTTCAATCCAACTGGCAAACGTATCGTCTCGCCTGGGGATAGGTGCGAGTAGATCGCTGAATTCCAAGTGGGTATGTGCATTGACGAGTGCGGGGAGCAATACCGAATTGCCGAAGTCATGCACGGTCACAGAAGGTACGCGCGTTCCGACCGATTCAATAAGTCCATTTCGGACGACCACGATTCCATCTGAGATGGGGGCCTGTGCCACGGGGAAGACCCATCTTGCTGTGGCGGCCCAACAGTCTGGCATCGCATCCATCATCGAAAGGCCATCTGGCAAAAGGGAGCTAACGTGACGCTTCCTACAGGCGGCAGTTGTTGATCTGCGTTTGCAGGATTGCCGACGCGCCCAGTAGTTCCAATTGGTCCATCACGTCCGGGATCTCGCGATCCCGTACCATGACGCGGACCGAACACCATTCTGGATCTTCGAGGCTGGTCACCGTGGGCGAACGAAAGCCTGGCGTAATCGTTTCGGCCTGCGCCAGCTTGGCACGCGGTACATTGTACTCTAGAAGAGAATAGCTTCGAGCGATAACAACTCCTTCGAGCCGTCGTACGATTCGATCGGCGAGCGCTATGTTTCGACACCGAGCTCCTTGTATCAATACGGTTTCGTAGGTACCAATGTCTTCCATGACTCGCAATCGATTGGCGGCCAGTGTACTACCCGTTTCTACTAAGTCCACGATGGCGTCTGCCACGCCCAAGGCAACCATGACCTCGACCGAACCAGATAACTGAACGAGGTGTACGGCAACCGATCGCTCGCCCAGGTATTGTTTCGTTACACGCGGGAATGACGTGGCAACACGGGCCCCGGCGAGGTCCTGCAGTGTCTTCACTGGGCCGTCGGACGGTACACAAATCGAAAGGCGGCAGTGGCCGACGCCGAGGCTGAGCCTTGGGGCGACGACCACTCCACTTTCCACGATTAAGTCACTCCCCGTGATCCCCATGTCAATGGCCCCTTCAGCACACAGAACAGGAATGTCTTCCGTTCGGAGGAACACAATATCAAACGGCAGATCGCGAACGCGTGCAAATAGACTACGGTCCTGTCGTCGGAAAATGAAACCTGCCTGCTTCAGGAGTTCCATGGCCAGGTCACTTAGCCGTCCCTTGCTGGGGACACCGATGCGAAGGTTCCGTTCGGACTGCAAATTTTCCAGGGAATGATTCATGGGGGTACAATCGAGCCAAGGAGTGGAATGGAAGTGCACGGAATTGCCGTCACAAGTTACTTGGAACTACGGGCGGCCTTTTCGGCTAAACCACTCGTGCCAAATCGACGGCGAATTTCCCCTTCGAGTTCTTCGAGCGAAACGTTGTGATAGCCGAGCAATACGAACATGTGGTAAAGGAGATCGCCGGACTCATACAGGAAGTGGGCTCGGGCTTCGGTGTCTTCAGGACTTTGGTCGAATTGCGAAGCGGCTTCCAAGAGCTCACGTGATTCCTCGGCTACTTTGTCCGAGATTCGCGAATTTCCACCCCGAAACAATTGTGTTGTGTAGGAGCCCTCCGGGAGTTCCCGTTTTCGCTGGACAATCGTTTCCATCAACTGATGTAACGTGGATGAGGCACTACGTGATGATTCCTCGGCTGAACCCAACGCTGGTGAGGAATCAGAATCCATTTTTTTTTTCATGCAGACACCTAGCTCACGGCAAAACGCCAATTTTTGTATACTAAACACATTCAGTCCCGCTGACAATTGCCACCTGCCATGTTCGTCACCGATCGTCTACTCGATTGCTGGTATCTTACCGGTCCAACTGCGTCAGGAAAGACGGCCACGGGCATTGCGCTGGCGGAACGGTTGGGTGCAGAAATCATATCGCTGGATTCGATGGCCCTCTATCGACATATGGATATTGGGACCGCCAAACCGGATGCTATGGCGTGCGCGCGAGTCCGCCACCACCTGCTCGATCTGATTGATCCGTCCGAGGAGTACAGTCTGCACGATTATGTGTTGGCGGCGCACCAAGCAGCACGTGACGTAACCTCCCGCGGGCGGAAGGTTCTGTTTGTCGGCGGTACACCCCTGTACCTCAAGGCCCTGTTAAGGGGAATTTTCGACGGTCCGCCGCCTGATTGGGGATTTCGCGAATCGGTTTCGGCAGAAGCTCGAATCGTTGGCAACGAAGCGCTCCACACGCGACTTCGACAAGTCGACCCTCTGTCGGCTGCAAAATTGCACCCGAACGATCTGCGTCGTGTCATGCGAGCATTGGAGGTCTACAAGATGACCGGAATTCCCTTGGGGCACCTGCAACTGCAATTCGACGAAGCCAATCATCCTACCACTTGTCGAGTCTTTGCCTTGCGCTGGGATCGTTCGACTCTTCACGAAAGGATCAATCAACGCGTTGTCGGTATGTTTGAACTGGGACTGCGTGAAGAAGTTGATCGACTCCGGGAAACGTTTCCGTGTCTCAGCCGGACAGCAAGTCAGGCTGTTGGCTACCGAGAGACCCTCGACTTGATCGCCGGTCGCGCCACATTGGAAGAGGTCATTGCAAGAGTACGGACACGCACTCGCCAGTTCGCAAAACGGCAGTCGACGTGGTTTCGCAGTTTAGGAGAATGCCGAAGTATCGATTGTTGCGAGCCACTCGTTCCTGAGCAAATTGCTGAAGATATCGTGAGATGCGTAGCAACGACGTAAATTACGCGGCGGCGCGCAATGTCGGCATCGATTCCGCTCGAAATGCCTCGACAAGCGTTCCGGACGGTCCGAAGATCTTGACCTCCGCTTCTTCGACGAACCAAACAGCGGTATAGAGACCAACTCTAAACTTCTGCCCACAATAGCAGCCATCCCGAATCAGAAGGGTTTCCTGAACCGCACTGTCAGGTGTTTTAGCAAGTTCCAGCAGACGGGAATGAAGGGCTGTGCGTATTTCGTGATGCTGTGCCGGTGCGGACATTTTGTTCAAGGGAGCAATGTGAAGGGAATCGGTCAGATATGGAGGTGCATCGGCCCGCGGGGCGCCTCCGATCCTGTCTTTTCCGATTACTCGGTATATTCTAGCTAAAATTCTTAATGTACCCATTTCAACATGAAGCGGGTCGTCACCACGCTTGACGCGATCCGTCTACGGCCTCTAGACTAGGGGGGCCGTTATTTTTGCGAGTGTGGCGGAATTGGCAGACGCGCTGGATTTAGGATCCTGTGTCTTCGGACGTGGGGGTTCGACTCCCCCCTCTCGCATTTCTGGGCGGCTAGCAGGCTCCTGTTGCTAGCGACTTCTATCTTGGCGTTTCTCGTCTGAACCGTGCAAAGAAGCAAAACCACGGTCTGTTCCTCGGCCGCGAAAACGTTGGCCGCGAAAACGTTGGCCGCGATAAGGTTGGCTTATGAACCTATTGAATTCCGGCAGAATGTCGAGGATTCGTGCCGTTTCGTCCGCCGACGGTGCGCCGTAAGAAGAATCGATGGGAGACGAGGCGACTTCGGCTTGCCGATCAACGAACGACTATTTGGACCAGTCACGTCGTTGCCGCGAACTAGGGATATCCATTTTTTGGCGGTACTTGGTGACGGTACGTCGAGCGACCGTTAGTCCGTGTTTTTTTAATTCATCGACCAATTCATCGTCGCTCAGCGGATTACTCTTGTTTTCTTGGTCCACGACTTCTTGTAGTTTGTTACGGATGGCGTCCCACGCGATGTCGTCGCCAGCGTCGCTTTTTGTACCGCCAACGAAAAACCGTTTTAGGGGGTAAATGCCGCGCGGAGTTTGGATGAACTTGTCGTCGACAGCGCGGCTGATCGTGGTTACGTGCACGCCGACTTGATCCGCGATCTGTTGCATCTTGAGCGGTTCGATGTACTCCGGCCCGTACTCTAGGAACGATTTTTGGTAATCGACAATCGCTTGTGCCACGCGGGTGAGCGTGCTGCGCCGCTGCTGGATGGACTCAATGAGCCATTGAGCCGAGTTGATTTTCTTTTTGATAAATTCGCGTTCCTCCGGCGTCGCTTCGCCGCTCAGGAGTCGCTGGCGATAGTACTTGCTGATACGCAACCGGGGAATGCGTCCTTCTTCCATCCGAACTTTGAAGCTGCCATCGTCTAGTCGATCGACGACAATGTCGGGGTTGACCGTCGGGGCGAATTCTTCCGAGAAGCGGGCTCCTGGTTTCGGATTGAGTTTTCGCAGCTGTTCCCAGACTTCTTGGATATGCTCGATGGTAAAGCCTGTCTTCTTGCGGATGGCGGGCAGGCGGTTGTCTTTGAGATCATCTAAGTGATCAGAAATAAGGACCTTGAGTTCCTCGGCGTAATGCAGATCGGGAGTAATCTGAAGTAGCAAACATTCGCGTAAACTTCTGGCACCGACACCGGCTGGGTCGAGAGCTTGGACAACGAGCAAGGCCTCGGACACGGCAGCCTTTTCCTCTTCGTTCGCATCCGCGGGTAGTAGATCACCAAGCGACGCCGTCAGGTATCCGTTATGATCAAGACTGCTAATGATACGGATCGCGAGTTGGCGAATGAGCGTGGGAACCTCCAACTCACCCAATTGGTCTTCGAGGAAGTCTTGCAAAGACTCATGGCGGTTTACGATGTTCGCCATGGCGTCCAACTTGCGATCGCCCTCCTCCGCTATTTCACCGGCAGACCGCCGAGGGCCATCGTCAAAGTGGCCTGGCCACTCTTGGTCCATCTCGAGCAGACGTTCGAAGTCGTCGGACTGGTTCTTCGATTCGTCGACAACGAGTTCCCGTTCCTCGGTTGTGGGGGAGTCGGGGTTCTCGCGGTCCACATGTTCCCGTGGAATATCGGGGTCCCGTTCCCGTGCTTCCAGCAGCGGATTCTCGATGATCTCCTGCTCGATTCGGCTTTCGAGAGCCTGGAGCGGAAGTTGCAGGATCTCCATGGACTGGATCATGCGCGGAGCAAGTATCTGCTTTTGCGCAAGCCTTTGTTCCAACCCGAATGACATCCGCATGGTATTTCCCTAAGAACAATTGGATTAACCGTCGTATTCCGCATCTCCCATCGAAATTGGCCAATGCGGAGCAAACTAGGGTCCGCGGCCAGCAATTCCGGGTGACTTGCCGCGTGGCTTCCGTTCGCCTCCCTTATTGTAGCCTGTATTGGATTTGCCGATCATGTCCGTTGTTCAAATTTTTTGCCGGCCGGACAGGGCATCGGCAAGAATCTCTTTGTTTGTGAATTCTAACACGCTTCCAGAGGTAATGCCTCGGGCCAATCGCGTCAATTGGACTGGGAATTCGGCCAACAGGTTAGAAATGTAGAGCGCCGTGCCATCCCCCTCGACGTTGGGATTGGTAGCCATGATGACCTCACGAAAACCGCCTTCGCGGACCCGTTCGACGAGTTGCTCAATGGTCAGCTGGTCAGGTCCGATAGCTTCCAATGGAGCGATTCTCCCCAATAGGACGTGGTAATGACCGCGAAAAATACCAGCTTGTTCCAACTGGAGAAGGTCGCGAGGTTGCTCCACGACGCAGAGTTGAGATGGATCGCGTTGCGGGTCTTGGCAGATCGTACAAAGGCTATTTTCCGACAGGTTAAAGCAATGGTGGCAATATTGAACCTTCTCTTTTACCGCCCGAATCGCATCGGCAAGTTTTATGGCCTCCTGTGCATCGATACGTAATACGTAGTAGGCGATTCGTTCTGCGGACTTCCTGCCAATCCCAGGCAACTTCGCCAACAGTGTTATCAATTCCGAAACCGATTCGGCAAACTGTGCCATGTTGGGGGTCCTTGTTGTCGCAAGCCTAGAAACCTTTTCTGCACGAAAACAAACCACGCAGATGAATTCTTGGCTGGCGCCGGGTCAGTCGCGGTTGCGAGGCATTTCGACACCCGCAATCTCTGCTCGAAAGAGTTCTATCGTCTTCTTGACGAGTGCATGTTTTCCGATATCGATGGCGGCTTGGCGCGGTGAAACTTTTGGCTCTGTAGTTGCTGGAATTGATGTCTGCGGATTCGTCGACAATTGAAATTCGATTCGGACTGGGATGCCGCAGGCTTTCTGCACGCCTGCTTCCAGTTCTTGCCGCCGTTCAGGCCGTTCACAATATGACTTGTTGGCGTTGCAGCGAGCTGGAAAAAAAACCAGTAAACGATTGGGTGGCAAGGTTGCAATCGATTCAAAACGACGGGCAAATTCTGCCGTCATCCCCGGCAGCTGGTCAAGAGCCTGCTGCCAAGCCCGAGCTGCGACACTTGGATTCCAATCAGATTCGGTATCAGAGACAGTGGGTGGCGACTCGATGGGCGGCGAATCGTCGTGGCGACTGCCGTCATTCGATTTCAATGGTTCCGGCGAACTGTCATTTTTTTTTTGGGCTTCTGCCTGAGGTGCCAAAGCGGGCGGGCTGATGCTCGTCGATCGGGCCATAGCCTGATTTGTCTGCACCGTGGCTTGATTTGCTACGGAGGCTGGAGTATTCGCTGGGCGAGCGGAGGGGCGAGCGTCTTGCAGCGTATGGAGTCGCTGCAGGAGTTCGGGTAGGCAATCCAGCTGCTCCAAACGGGCCACGCGCACTAGAGCAAGTTCCAGCAACGTTCGTCCATGTAAGCTTTGTCGCATGCGAACAATGCTCTGATCAATAATCTGCGCAGCCGCCAAGAGGCTTTCGATCCCCCAAGATTGGGCAAGGTCGCGCAGCCGCGCCACATCTTGTTGCGAGGAATGTAATAGTAATTCAACTTGGCCGCCCACTGCCAGCGCTAAAGTATCTCGCAGGTATCCTAAGAGTTGTTCGGCCAATTGCCCCGCATCAACTCCTTCGTGGATAGCCATATCCAGTGCGGAGAGGATCCCTGCAGCGTCTCTTTTTGTGAGGAAGTCGAGCATGTCGAGCAATCTCTGTGACGACGCGGTGCCCATCATTTGGTGAACTGCTGCACTAGTCACTTGATTGCCGCAGAATGCTAATACCTGTTCCAGCAACGACTGGCTGTCACGCATTGATCCCGCCGCTCTTTTGGCGAGAAGTTCTAAGGCTGCAGCCTCGGCCGTGGCACCTTCCTGGGCCACAATCTCAGCCAATCGGCCGATGATCTGCGTGAGTTCCACAGGTGGGAAATCGAAACGCTGACACCGGGAAAGGACCGTGATCGGGATTTTTTCAGGCGAAGTCGTACAGAAAATGAACTTGACGTGAGCCGGAGGTTCTTCGAGCGTTTTCAGCAAGGCGTTGAAGGCCTCGCGGGTCAACATATGCACTTCGTCGATGATATAGACTTTAAATCTCGATCGACTCGGACGTACCCCGATACTCGATCGCAACTGTCGGATCTCGTCGATACCCCGGTTACTTGCACCGTCGATCTCCAGCACATCCACATCGTTTCCATCGGCAATTCCGCAGCACATCTCGCACGATTGGCAAGGCTCGGCGGTTGGCCCCTGAACGCAGTTGAGTGCCTTCGCAAAGATACGAGCGGTTGACGTTTTACCAACCCCCCGAGCACCAGTAAACAAATAGGCATGACCAATTCGCTGAGTCGCAATTGCATTGCCCAGCGCCCTAGCTGCGGATTGCTGGCCGACCAAATCGGCAAACGATTGCGGGCGATAGCGGCGAGCCACGACCATGTATCGAGAATTCGAAGCGTTTCCGTCCGCAGGCTGAGCAGCCATCGGTTTCCACTCCCGTCCTAGTCCAGCCGCCCCGAACCGAACTGGCGGCACCTATTCGAGCCAAGAGACAGCAACGCCAAGAGATAGAATTGCTGTAACTGCTACTGCAATTGTGCGAATGTCAAGCGACCCCCGCACAAGAGTACGCCGCTTAGGGCTGCTCCGGTTAAGGCCTGACCCGGTTCACGGTTCCCCCTCGCAGGGGCCGCTTGTCACCCGCACGAATGCCGTTGGTGTGATGCTCTATTTGTAGAGGGCAGGGGTCTCTTCGTCAAACCGGGGCAACCTCCGGTTGAGTTAGGTTCGATCGAATCAGACTGGCCCCATCTAAGTCGTAAGAGGGGGTAACTCAGGTGCTGCGACGGTCGAAAAGCACGCCTCCCAACAAAAAAGCTACCCGAAGGCGCCATCCGTGCGCCCTCGGTGGGTAGCCAGTGCGCTGACGTTACCGCTGCGGGCAGGCAATGTCATTGCGCGTTTCGCAACCGGGGTACAATCCATGCCCCCCAGCTCGCGGATCCTTCAACCTGGCAGGAAACAGACAGCCAGGTTCCACAGATCGAGTAGTGGCCGCTCCCCAATCTGCCGTCGCCGCCGCGCGAAGCGAACCAACGGACGTTCTCGAAAATCGACTCATGGTGCCGTTCAAATTAGCTTCTCCTACCTGGCGATTTGCCAAGCCCGTGCTCGTGTTGCCAAATGCATCTTAGGTAGCAGGCGAACGCTGAAATGCCTTCTCGGCTATTTCGTCATACCTCTTCTGTTGATTGGCTAGGTACTCGGTCCATCGTGTCTTGTCCCAGACCTCGAGGTGATCCCGCACCCCCAATAAAACAATCTCACGCTCAAGTCTTGCCAATTCTGTCAATGCCGGGGGGAGACGCACACGCCCTTGCGAGTCGACGTCTAATCCCTCCGCCTGCGTGTAAAAAACTCGACTGAATGCCAATACCTCCCTGCCCGTCGGCGACGAGTGCCCTTCCAGTTGTTGGCCCAGTCGCACGAACGCTTGTTCTGGGTAAATCACCACTGCCCCTTCGGTGCCGGGGGCTGCGTATAAAGGCTGATCCCCTAAGAGATCTCGCCACTTCTTGGGAATGGCGATCCGCTGCTTATCGTCCATGGACCTCGAGTACGATCCGGTCAAAAGCATGAATCACCATTTGTCCCCACTCATCCCCACAACGTCCCAATCATAAACACTTCTCACCCGCCGTCAACACAGGATTGAGGCTTACTCCCCCAAAAAAACAACCCGTCGCAGCCAGAGGTTGGAAACTTGCGGTTGGAAACCTGACCGGTTGGAAACCTGACTGTCTCGTTTGGGGGGATGGAAACGCGACTGTCTAGTTTGGGGAGTTTGGGGTAAGCCGTGGCCTTGGCCCGGCTAAGCGAGTAATTTTTGGTACAGGGTCTCGTAGCGAGTCAGCATCGACGCGGGAGAGAAGGCGTCGACCACGCGAACACGATTTGCCATGCCCGTGGCTCGTGCCGTTTCGGGATTTGTCAGCCAAAAATTCGTCGATGCCACGAACGCCAACATGTCGTCGCGTGGTACCAGTTGGTATTTGTCCAGTGGACCGAGGATTTCTCGAACGCCCTCGACGTCCATGCAAACGGTCGTTTGACCGACGGCCATTGCTTCCAGCAAGACATTGGGCATGCCCTCCCAACGAGATGGGAGTAGCAGGATATTCGTGGCGAGCATCCACTCTTGCACGTTGGTCTGCCAATCGCGCCAGTGGATTCTTTCGCGATAGATTGTCGCGTCGGTATGACGTTTCAAGGCGGTTTTGAGCGGCCCGCTTCCTAGAATGACGAGATCTACATCGGGGTGGCCCTGTAAAATCTGCGGCAAAAATTGCAGCAACCGATCGATGCCTTTTTGTTCAGTCAGGCGCCCGACAAAAAGCAGGTACCGACGGTCACTGCGGAGTGAGAGCTTGGCACGCAACGGTGTTGCGTCAATCGGCATGTCACTCGTTTCACAAGAATTGGAGATGACGGTAAGGCCTGACGCAGAATAGCCCATCTCAGTTTGTGCTTGATCAGCAATTGACTGGCTGACGCATGTCACGTGTTGAAAAGAATGTCGCAGTGCACGAAGAATCCACCGACGACTCCGCTTGACTTCACGCACGCGAAATCCACCGATACAGGGAATTTGGAGTTGAGACGAGACGCGTGCTGCGATGACATTGGCGTGAAAAAGGAATGACTGCACCAACTGTATTTGTTCCGAACGCCATGCAGCTCGTAGATCACGAATGGCCCTAGGCAATTGCCAGCTATGCGCTAGTTGCAGGAACTGAACGGGGACCCTGGCGTTGATGAGCCGGTCGAGCAATTGGTTTTGATCTGGCGGAGGAGGGGCCGTCACGCAGTAGACAAACGGATTCCAATGTGTGCGTCGCAGACCGGCGGCAAGTTCCACCAGACACTTTTCTGCACCGCCTGGACGCAATTCCGTGGTGATGAGTGCGATCGGGCGGGGGGGCAAAGAATTCATGTGGCGAGGGCTAGTCGGGAATTGGGGTCCAAGCGGTTACACCATATACTGTGACTCTTGATTGAGTGAAATACTAGCTGGCCGGTGTCAGTCGTTTCCGCTGGAACTACGGATGCCATGAGCTGGATAATCCGGATTGGACGGGGAAATTGATGGCGAAAACGGACGATTATGATTACAAGCTGCCACCCGATCTTATCGCGCAGTATCCGCTGCGGCAACGTTCTGATGCTCGGCTACTAGTTGTAGACCGTTCGCAAAACTCCTGGGAGCATCATCATGTACGTGACTTGCCGACGCTCTTGTCGAGTGGCGACTGTCTTGTCGTAAACCGAACTCGCGTGATACCGGCTCGTCTGGTTGGCTCACGAGCGGATACTGGGGGACGTTGGGAGGGTCTGTATCTTGGCTCGGACGCGGACGGGAATTGGCGAATCGTATTTCGTACCAGAGGTCAAGTTCAGTCAGGGTGCCGAATCGTGTTGCGCGATTCGGATGGTCGCGATCGAATGGTCCTGGTGATCCTAGCCAAACTGGGGGACGGTGAGTGGGCAGCTCGACCGGAGGGTGCTCAGGCCGATCCCATGCGTCAATTGCAGGACGTGGGGCATGTTCCACTGCCGCACTACATTCGTGACGGTCAAATGGTGGACTTTGACCGAGAATCGTATCAGACCGTCTATGGCGACCAACTGGGTTCGGTTGCTGCGCCGACCGCTGGCCTTCATTTTACCAAATCACTTCTACAATCTTGTAGTAAGGCCGGGATTGACCTTGCCACTTTGACTTTGCACGTTGGCATCGGGACTTTCCGGCCTGTCAAGGTTCCGAATTTAGAGGAACACGTGATGCACGCAGAGCGTGGGGAACTAAATGAGCGCTGCGTGGAGCGACTTCAGTTGGCCAGATCGGCGGGGCGTCGAATCGTCGCGGTTGGAACGACGACCGTGCGTGTGCTGGAAACTGCGGCCCATCAACCAGGTGGTCTAGCGCCTTGGTCGGGTGAAACGCGGCTGTTTATCCGGCCGCCTTACGAATTTCGGGCCGTCGATGCTTTACTTACGAACTTTCACCTGCCACGTTCGACACTCCTCGTGTTGGTGCGTACGTTCGGCGGCAATGAACTGCTGCGAGCCGCTTATGACGAAGCTGTTGGGCAGAAGTATCGGTTCTATAGCTACGGAGATGCGATGCTAATTCTCTAGCCCAACCGGAGTTGATCGCCCCGGTTTTCGCTACGGCGTGTGTACTACTAATGGCCACCCATTGCCGGAAACATTTCGTTGACCATTTTGATGGCGGCAGGACCGACGAGTACGACGAAGATGCCTGGAAAAATAAAGAGAACTAGCGGGAAAATTAGTTGGACGGCGGTTTTGGCGGCCTTTTCTTCCGCCAACTGCCGGCGCCGTGTGCGCATCGAATCACTTTGCACGCGTAGGGCGCGACCTACGCTCGATCCGAACTTCTCTGCTTGAATCAACACCGAGGCCAACGAGCGAAGGTCGTCCACGCCCGTGCGATAGCCTAAATCTTGCAGCACTTCTCGACGAGGGCGGCCCATTTGGATCTGAAAATTGCATAAAGCAAATTCATCCGAAATTACGCGATAGCTCTTTTTCATTTCATCGGCGACTTTACGCATCGCCTGGTCAAGTCCCAATCCGGCTTCTACACAAACGACCATCAGGTCGAGTGCATCGGGAAGCCCAAAAAAGATGTTGTCCTTACGTTGCTTCGCCAGAAACCACAAAATGACGTCCGGCACATAGAACCAGCTGAAAGTACTCATGCCGGCTCTCAATAAGGTTTGCATTTCGAAGTTACCCATCCACACCATGATCCCGCCACCGAGGGCGACGCCAATCATAAGGCAGATGACTTTGAGCGAATAAAACATATTGACGGCAGGTTCGCTGCGAAATCCAGCGGCTGAAAGCTTTTGCTTCAACTTGCCGATTTCGTGTTCATTCTTGGACTGTAACGGCTTGGAAAGGGTTGGCGCGGCCTTTTCTAGCGCGCTGGCCATCGTCTCACGCGCGGAGCCGGTTTCACCTGCTTTGCGTCGTCGGCGGGGATCTCGCAATTCGGCGAGTCGTTCCTCAGCACGTGGCTTTTGGCCCGCGAACTGTTCGAGGACAAACCACGCCACAGCGGCGATTGCGCCGAATACGGCTATCGGTACAATGTATTCGAAGTTCAGTGCAAACATGATTCCATACCCTGTCGGCGATTATCAATCCATCACAGAACGAAGCGGATCTGCTACGCTGCGACGGCTTGTTCAAACGCGAATATTAACGATCTTCTTAATGACCACGGCGCCCAGCAACTGCATGACGACAGCAACTGCCAGTAGTTTTTGACCCATCGGGTCGTCAAATAACATCATGACGTAGGTGGGGTTGAGTCGTAACAAAACCACGAACAACCCCGGCGGTAGTGCCAGCAGAACGATCCCCGAAAGTCGGCCTTCGCCGGTTAGGGCTTGGATCATTCCGTGGAGTTTAAAGCGTTCTCGAATCAGAGTGCCAATTTTATCCAAAATTTCGGCGAGATCACCACCGGTTTGGCGTTGTAAGATGACCGCCGTGGCGAAAAATCGCAAGTCGACGTTAGGGACTCGGTCGCACATCGACTCCAATGCTTGCTCCAAGGTTACGCCCAGGTTTTGTTCTTCAAAGACGCGAGAAAATTCCCGACCGATTGGGTCGGCCATTTCGGTCGAAACGAGTTGGAAACCCGAACCAAGGCTATGACCTGCACGCAACGCGCGAGCCACTAATTCCAAGGCTTCTGGGAGTTGTCCACTGAATTTCGCCTTACGGCGATTGCGTTGGAACGATGCTGCTACGAAAGGTACGACAGCGAGCGCAACGCCCACCGCCGGCGCGAGGCCCCAGTGCAGTGGCGTTAAGAGCATGCCGCCGGTACCTGCGGCAAGTAGGGCACCTGAAATCAGCAAGAACTGGGTCGGAGTAAGACCGATATCTGCTTGCTGAAGAAATCGACGCAAATCAAGGAATCGCGAAAAAAAATCTTCCAGGAGGTTCGGTATGTCCTCGAGTGGCGATGAGAGAACGCTACTTTCGGCCGCTGCTCCACCGTTTTTTTCGTTGCCGGTCAAAGCGTCGAGTCTGCTTTCGATGGTACTGTCGGCAGGACCGCGGAACATCATCGCTACAGCGCCAACTAGTGCTGCAACACCTAAAAATGCAGAAACGGGGATGATAATTGACAACATCGATTTTCGATCCTCGACTTAAGTAAACGTGTATCAGCACCGCCCCAACTACTTCTTGGCTGCGGTGCGCAGCCCATAGCGACTTAGTCCACCAGCATAACTCGCTCGCGGAAGGCGGAAGCTGGTAGCCGAACTGCGGCTTGTTCTAGGCGATCCATAAAATTGGGACGTACTCCGGTGGCTATGAACTTGCCGCGAGCCCGCCCAGTTTCGTCGAGACCCTCTTGCTCGTAACGATAAATGTCTTGCATGACCACGGTATCCTGCTCCATACCAACCACCTCCGTAATGTGAGTTACTCGGCGGCTGCCACCTTGCAGTCGACTGGCCTGAATGATCAGATCGACGGCACTAGCGATCTGCTGACGCATGGCTTTGATCGGCAGGTCAAATCCTGACATCATGATCATGGTTTCCATACGGGCAATGCAGTCACGCGGCGTGTTGGCGTGCGTCGTTGTCATCGATCCCTCGTGACCAGTGTTCATCGCCTGCAACATGTCGAGAGTCTCGGGACCACGACATTCGCCGATAATAATGCGTTCAGGCCGCATACGAAGTGCATTTTTCACCAAGTCCGTGGCGGTGATGGCCCCTTTTCCTTCGATGTTGGCCGGTCGCGTTTCCAGGCGGACAATATGTTCCTGCTGTAGCTGAAGTTCTGCCGCATCTTCGATCGTAATAATACGATCGGTGTTGGGAATGAAACTGGACAGCGTATTGAGCAGAGTCGTTTTTCCGGAGCCGGTACCGCCCGAGATGACGATGTTGAGTCGTGCTTTGATGGCCCCTTCCAGTAACATGACCATTTCGGGTGTGAACGCCTTGAAGTTGAGCAGATCTTCCAGGCGTAATGGCTTGGAACCAAATCGTCGAATGGAGACACAGGCACCATCCAACGCCAACGGACGAATGATCGCATTGACGCGAGAACCGTCGGTCAAACGTGCATCGACCATCGGGCACGTTTCATCGACGCGTCGGCCGACCTTAGAAACAATGCGGTCAATGATTTGCATCAAATGTTGGTCGTCGCGGAATTCGACGGGGGTTTTTTCCATTTTCCCGCGGCGTTCCACGAAGACGCTCTTGGGGCCGTTGATCAGGATGTCGCAAATGGTTTCGTCTTTGAGCAAGAATTCCAAGGGACCGAGGCCAAAGGTCTCGTCCAGAACCTCGTCGATTAATCGCTCGCGTTCACTTCGGTTAAGTAGCGTGTCCTCGGCATCGCAGAGGTGTTCGACTACCAGACGAATTTCGTTGCGGAGTGTTTCGCCCTCCAATTCCCCTACGCGGTTCAGGTCGAGTTTATCGACAAGTTTGTTGTGAATGCGCCGTTTGATGACGTCGAACTTGTCGTGTTTGGATGCTTCGCCGCCGCGGAGAGATCGTATGGGAGGGCTCATGCCACTCAACTCCTGTCATTAATGTGCACTGGCTGGCCGGAAACGCGTGCTCAACAACGTGTGTTGAAAACGAGCCACCGACCTGGGGTTTTGGTGTTCTAGAGAAACATAGGTCAAGAAAGTGCACGCGTTGGCAATTCGTGCGACCGAAGCGGAAGCTGCCGGTTGAGCAGCTTGTCCGAGTGCTGGCTCGGCGGGGGCCGCCAAAGAAAAGGGGTGGTTTATCCGACGGGCGGGGACAACCGCCTGACAAGGCCTCGATCGGCCACAGAAATCAAACTACAGCTGGCGTTCCACTAGCTTTTGGGTTTTCCAGCCGGCCACATTTTCAGCCAACGACCTACGCCTGTGGCAGCTTTTTCCTTGGAACCGGTAGCTTCGTCATCCTTGGATTCTTCCGCGCTACCGTGCAGGGCTGCGGCAAGTCCTTGGATGGATTGGGTGATCTGCGACTTGGGGAATCGCTCAAAGAGCGAGACGCCGTTGTTGCGGACTTCCACCATCGTACGGTAGTCATTGGGAATGCGCCAAAAAATATCGCGGCTGATCGTTTCTTGCGCTTTCTTGAGTCCGATTTGTCCTGCATCCAGACCAACGCGATTTACGACTATTTTCGTTTTGTCCTTAAGTCCGTCGACTTCATCGAAGGACATCAGCAGGCGTACAACATTGCGGAGGCAGGGGACATCAAGCTGGGTTACCAGCAAGACAGATTGCGATTCTTCTAACGCGACCATGTCTAATGGTCCATACGACTTGGAAAGATCCAAAATGACGTGTGTGAAGTTCGCTTTAAGCAACCCTAAAACCCGCCGCAGATCTTCGATGCCCACGATGGGCGTGTCTTGCAACTGAACCGGACGTGGCAATAGGTAGAGTCCTGAACTGTGTTTCGTCATGGATCGCTTAAGCAACGCAAAGTCGAGCCGCGCAATGTTTTGGGCCACGTCAACCAGCGTATAGTCCGGAATCATATCCAGGAAAACGTCTGCGTCTCCTAGAGCCAAGTCCAAGTCGACCAGTGCCACGGTGTTGTTTTCTTCTGCCGCCAAAGCGCAACCCAGATTGACAGCCAAACTGGTGGATCCTACGCCACCGCTACAGCCTGCGACGGCAATACACATGCATCCGCGCTGCCGTCCCGACCCGCTTCCGCTACGCTCGCCACCAATTCGCTCGAGCGCACCCAGCAAGTCCTCCAGCGTGATGGGGCGAGTAAGGAACTCTTTAGCTCCTGCACGCATCGCCCGCAAGATCATGGACCCATCATTCGAGCCGCTAATGCATAGGATGCTGCAGTCAGAAGTTTGCCGAACCTCTTCGATGAGGGCCAATGCTTTCTTGGGATCGGCATCGAGAGCGATAACGCCGATATCTGGTGATGTCTGTTGCACCACATCACGGAAGAACTCGTATCTCGAGCACTCTGCCTCGAGCCACACCGAGTCCAATCCAAGAAGCCGCGTCTTGATATCTTCTCGGTCCCGGTCGTTAGGATCGACAATCGCTACACGCAGCACGTTTGCCATTGTTGTGACAGTCTTTCGTTAGTTCTAAGGGATGGACAGGCCATCCCTGGTCTCGACGTCGAAAATCGATCACCCGTTTCCAATCGGATTGTATTGGTCTCAGGCCACCCTATTTTTTTCTGTTGAAGTCTAGATCGTCATAACCGCTGGGGCCAATCATTCCGTGATTTGCTGCTCTGAGGCTGGCGGCCTGTTGAACGGGGCGCTGAGTGCGAACGAATGGATTGGATTGATTCTGCGGGCCGGATCGGTTGACAGATTCTGCCATCACTGGCAGCGACGCCGATGCAGGTCGTACCATCACCGAACGGGTTCCCGGATACGCCTGTTGCAGGGATGTGGGGTTGATCTCTTCGGAGTACGGGACGCCCTCGGGTTGAATCGACTCGGGAGAACCATTGCCCTGCGGCATGACGCGGATGGAGCCTGGTACGGCGTTGGGAGGTAACTGCATCGAAGGTAGTGTGGTCGCACCATGAAGGGCACCTGACGACCCCGTGCCACTTTGGCATGCTTCGCAGCTGCCGTCTTCGCAACAGCGAGGAACTTCCATGTAACCGCGCCAGTAGAAGTCCAAGTGATTGGGATTCGTATTTGTTTCACCCGGTCCACAAGGCGGTACTTCGTGTGGATCCAAGCCATCCACGAGTTCTGGTCGGACCATGACCAAAAGTTCCACTTCGTTGGTCGTTTCCGCTACACGGCGGAACGCCGCACCGACCCAGGGAAGGTCAGCCAGGAAGGGTATTCCGCGGTTAATCGTTTCCGTACGGTCTTGGATCAGTCCCGCCAGTGCTAAGGTTTGGCCGGCTCCCATTTCTACTGCTGTGTCTACCCATCGCGTTCGCAACCCTGGAATCCGTTCGCCGTTCACGGTCACGCCGCGGGCGTTATCAATTTCACTGACATACGGGCGAACTTCTAAGCGAATGCGGCCATTTCCTTGTACGATTGGCACGAAATCGACACGGGTGCCGAATGTCTTAAACTCGATCGAAACCGTGCCTAGACTTTGCGGTACGAGGATCGGAAACTCGCCGCCCGACTGGAAACTAGCCGGCCGACCACTCACGGTTACCAACGTCGGTTCGGCCATGACCTTAACAAGGTTATATTCTCTCAAGGCCTCTAGAACACCAAAGAATGCTTCGGTGCCGTTGAACAAACCGAACTGTACTGTGGCATTATTACCAGCAGTGACCGATTGTGCCGTACTGGAGAACGCACTGATCAATTGGCTCGCGTCTTGCACGATGGAACCACCGGCTCCAAATTGGGCCCAGTCGAAACCAAAGGATCGTAGTTTTGTCCGAGAGATCTCCATCACTTGAACATGGAGGAGCACCTGCTGAACGCCGCCTACCGAGATGTTGTTGATCACTTTCGGGTAGTAGTCTTCTGCCATTCGGATGATTCGGCTGACGACTTCCGGTCGGTCGACGGTACCTGTGAGGATGACACTACTGGCTGTCGGACGCACGCGAATCGCCGAATGGGGGAATTGCGTTTGGAGCAAGAGCTCTAGCTCGCGGGCGTCACCCATAATTAGCACGTCGACCGAGTAAACCTTTCCCTCCTCATCCCAGAGGTTGATCGCTGTCACGCCAGGCTTGAGTGCCGACACTTGAACCTGTGTCGGGGACAAAGGAACGACGCGCAAGATACTCGTGTTATTGACGAGCACTCGTGGGATTTCTTTGTCGAGCGTCAGGATCCGGCTAGAATTCGCCACCATTTCGAGACGTTGCGACGGTGCGTCGACGCGAAATTTCACAGGATCGTGGCCCGGAAGCTGGGCACCCGCGTTCGCCACGAAGCCCGTAAAAATCAGAAGGGCCGCAGCGAGCTTCCGTGAAAGCTGTCCCAGCAGACTAAGTTCCGCATCCATTCGTGGGCATCCTTGCGCAACGAGTTTCGAATCGCTTCCCTGCCTGGATCCACTTCGCAAAGTTCCACCTTGCGGAGTTGGGCGATCCAAACGTTTTCTTTATTTGGCTATTTAACTATCTTTATCATCACCGGCGCCGTCAGCCACCGGTTCGTCTTTCGGCACGTCAGCCAACGGATCCTGAGTGGGACCCGCCGGCCCGTCACTGCTTACCCCGTCGCTTTCCGGTTTAGGTTGAGTGGTCTCCGGCTCTAGGTCGTCGGCCAGTGGGTCGGACTTCGTTGCCCCGTTTAATGGGGGCATTGGATTCCCAGTGTCCGCTGCCGTCTTGCCACGGGGTAGGGAATTCTTGTCGTCCCAGCTGACCACTTCCACACCGTCGGGCGTGTGGATTTCCATCGTAAAGGCGGCCGCGGTATTCGCCGCTACCTCACCCAAGTTATCGGACGTTTGGGACGGCTTGTCCCGAATCTTATCGATGAAGGATAAAAGTCCATCCGTTCCACCCTGATTACTGGTGATGCTATCGTTCAGCGAGGCTACGTCCGCGCCACTGGTTTCTGCGTCCGTATCGATGTCGTCGGCTCGACGCAATGAAAGACTCAGGCGACCCAATTGATTGGCCAGCATGAGTCGTTCGACTTGGTCAGGCTTCACTAGCACCGATACCGTCTTGACATTGACGACCCCGCCGTCGGGATCGGTTTCGCGGTTGATCTTACCGTCGACTGCAAAGATGCAGACGTCACGCAGGATCGTGCGCGTTCCCGTCCGAACGATTTCGCCGCTCTGCTTGAGGAAAACCAGCACGTCAACTCGGTCACCTGGAAGAATCAAACCGGATACACCGGTGTCAGTGCTCACTTTCACAGACATCACGCGATAACCCTTCGGGATACGTTCACCCGTTCCCCCGAGGCTGTCGCTGAGTTTGGCCGTCATGATCGGTTCGCCCGAGTAGAGCGGACTCTTCGGCATTTTGCCCTGAATGTCTTCGATCTTATTGATCCACCCTTGCGGCACTCGATCGCTGGGCCATTTTTCTAGCTTGACGAGCTCGGGCGTCAGCGCGGTTCCCACCGGGATGTCGGCGACTGCCACGAAGATCTCTTTCATATCCACAACTTCACCTTGGCCCTGGCCGGCTCGATTCTCCATGACCTGGCTGATACCAATCGATGCGACTAGGCCGCAACCGAGAGCGATCATGATCAAAACCAGGGATTTGGGACGCATGTCTATTCGCCTTTCTGCTGGCCTAAATAATTCCCGGCGGGACCCGGAATAATCAACTGTCTGTAAAAGACTAGCTCGAACTTTCGCGCCGCATGACAGAAGTTGCTGTCAAAACGCGATTTCCGAGGTACATCGGTACGGGTATCCAACTAACATTCCCAAATGTCACAGAGGCAGTAACAGTTACCGGGTCGCCGACCGCTGCGTTGTCGAGTGGACTGGGAGTTACCGTAGCCGTGCCATTGTGCACCGTCATCGATTCCAGGTAGTCTTCTACCCAAGTCTCGATGGTACCTGCCACTGCTCCCTCCACGACCGCCATGCGAGCACCTTCCCGCGTGGCCGAAGTTAGCATCTGCTGAACCATCACCATTCGGCCAAACTCAATCATCCCAAATACCAGTAATATGAATACTGGCGCGACGATCGCGAATTCGACGACGGCGGTCCCCCGTCGCTTTTCTCGGATTGCAAGGGGCGTTGTAATCAGACTGATCAAACTAGTCCGAATAGATTGCCCGAAACGCGTAGAATTCATGGGTTTACCTGCTTCTCTGGATTCCCGGGTCGATGGACGTCAAACAAGCATATTCATCCAAGCAAAATACATGATGGTCCCGATGGCAATCGGGATGCCGTAAGGGAGCAACATCATGGTTGGTTTTCTCTGACGAGCAATCTCGGCAAGCTTTTCTGGGTCGCGGACCGTGCAGATTTCCCGGGCGATCATCTGGAACTGAGTGGCGTGGTGGCTCCAATGCTGCCGTGCTAGTACCATCATGATGGCAAGTAGGGCGCCAACAATGACCGACACGCCAAAGGCGTAAAACGTGTGTGTCGAATGGATCCATGCGCCGACTCCAGCTAACAGCTTGACGTCGCCGGCACCCATCCCGCCGATTGCGTAAGCGGGGAGTAGGAGGGATAGCCCGACGAACGTGCCACCGAGACTCCATGCGAGGCCCATATACCAGCCATCGCCGTGTAAACCGGCTGCGGTCGTGCTATAGATCCATCCGCTAATAATGAGCGGAAAAGTGATCCAGTTGGGAACGCGTAGTTCAAATCCGTCGATCACCGCTGCGACGATGAGAGTAATCGTGACGACCCATACTGGCCAATGGTTTGAGATGGCTTCTGCCAAACTGCTGAGGATTTCCATGATAGTTGCTACCTTTGCGTGCTCAAAATTCACAGCCACGGGATAAGAGCATGTTATGCAGGACCTATGAACGCATGCCCACTAAATACCCAACGACCACCATAACGACTGTAAAAGCGTAGCATATGATTTCGAATGCGCCGGAAATCGATTCAAGGGGCAGAAACGGGTACATGGCGACGGCGATGATTTGCAAATCGCCCCAATTAGTGAATTAAATAGGTGTCAACCGAAAAAAGCCCCACGGTGCTCAAAGGCATGCGTGGGGCATGGTGTACTTTGCGGTAATCACCCCAAAATGGGGAGTACCGAAACTACAGTTGGTCTGCGATTGCTTGGAACGTTGAGTTTGCGTTGGTGCCGATTGCGGTAACCGCTGTCAAGCAGACGATCACAATCAACGCGAGCATCACAGCGTATTCAACTGCTGTGGGGCCGTCTTCCGATGCCAAGAAATTACGAACTTTGGTTGCCAGGCTCTTCATGGATTCCTCCGCGAGATGATTTGGTTGCCACCCGCCCTAGATTCGAATAGCAACTACAGACAAGGGGAAATTTGCACGAGTGTGTCGCTCGTACGAACAATTATTCCTACTTCGTGGTGTCACGATCCTACTGAGCACAACTAGTTATCCAGTAGTTCATTCCGTCACTGGAAACCTAGTTCGGTGCGTTGAGTAGTCAAACGATGACTTGAGCAGAAGTCGAGAAAAGCCTGCAATTCAAGAGGTCGCCGGCCGTACAAGCGGACCAAGCGATACAGACCGTACTGCTTGCGCGCCTAATGCATTTCCGCGAGATACCGTTCTGCGTCGAGGGCTGCCATACAGCCTGTCCCGGCCGATGTAATGGCCTGGCGATAATAGTCGTCGGCGACGTCGCCTGCGGCGAACACGCCGGGTACGGACGTGTTCGTTCGAAAGGGAAGGGTCCAACGCAAGTAGCCCTTTTCATTCATGTCGAGTTTCCCACCGAGGAAGCTCGTATTGGGCGTATGTCCTATGGCGACGAACATCCCACCGACCTTCAATTCTCGCAGACTTCCGTCCACCGTGCTCTTCAGCCGCAGGCCGGTAACGCGATTGCCGTCACCCAATACCTCTTCGACGCCGCTATTCCATACCAATTCGATTTTCGGATGGTTCAAGGCACGCTCCTGCATGATTTGCGAGGCACGTAACTTGTCACGTCGATGGACGAGGTAGATCGTGGCCGCATTTTGCAAATTGGCCAAATAGCTTGCTTCTTCCACCGCCGAGTCGCCACCCCCAATTACCGCCAACGGCTGTGCTCGATACATGGGCAGCGCTCCGTCACACACCGCACAGGCGCTGACCCCTTTATTCTTGTATTTTTCTTCTGATTCCAGCCCCAGGTAGTTGGCACGGGCCCCCGTGGCAACGATCACCGCTTGGGTCGATACAATTCCATTGGCGGCTGTCACTACCTGTAGCGGACGACTGGAGAAATCGACGTCAATTACATCATCACCAATAACGCGCGTGCCAAAATTCAGAGCTTGCTGTTTCATGAGTTCCATGAGCTCGACACCCTGGACGGCATAGTGGGGAACGCCGTCCCGCTCATGACCTTTGGGTACCGGTGGAAGATTCCAATGGCGGCTCTTGTCGACGGCGCTCTCAACAAAGGCCCGAATGTTGCCGGCGGGAAACCCGGCGAAATTTTCTACTTCCGTCGTGTAGGCCAATTGGCCCAGTGGGATCATCTCTGGCTTAACCGTTCCTTCAAACAGGAGGGGCGTTAGGTTGGCTCGGGCGGCGTAGATGGCGGCTGACCAACCGGCGGGACCACTCCCAATGATAACAACATTTTCCGGCACAATGAGGTTCCTTGGTTACGACGGCGACTGCAATGACATAATCCGGCAACAGAACACGACCGTTCGTTGCGAGCGGCATTATAGGCGCGACTGGTACGATACTTAAAGCAGGGGCACCCGACGTATCCAACAATCACAAACGTGGGCGCGGGGAAAACCTCAGCTTGGGTACCCTTCGGCGCGGTTTCGTGCATTTCGTGACATTTGAGCCTACAATTCTCTCTAGAGCGGTTCGTGGAGCCGTTCGCCCCAAACAGGGGAAAGTGTCACACGAGTGCCGAATGGTAGCGGCGGTTGGCCGGGAAGATGCCGATGCTTTTGCGAGATCGAGGCCGTTTTCGCGGGTTTACGATTGTCGAGTTGCTCGTCGTCGTGGCGATCCTCGGAATCCTGGTGGCACTGCTGCTGCCGGCCGTTCAGGCAGCGCGTGAAGCCGCTCGAACCACTCAATGCTCGAACAATCTCCGCCAGATTGGCATCGCTCTGCACGGGTTTGAATCGACGCAAGGCCGTCTGCCTGCCGGTTCGCCTGGCGCGTTTAGTGTTGATGGTGGATACTTGTCGCCCCTGGCACAGATTTTGCCCTACTTGGAAGAACAGGCTGTGTTTCAGTCGATCGACTTTCACCAAGGTCCTTTTGATGAACCGAACTTTACCGCCGGGAAAGCGCAGCCATCCATTTTCTTATGTCCCACCGATCCGTTGCCTGTTGATGGCGCAACGGACCTGGGGTGGACAAGTTATCATGCCAATTGCGGTACGTGGGCCTATCTCACTGGCTGGGACGGTGTGTTTGGTCCCAGTCATGTCGTGGATGAATCTTCAGAATGGGCAAGTCCAGCGGCCGAGCAGGTGAAATTGTCCGAGATCGTCGATGGCACAAGCAAGACGGCCGCGATGGCGGAAGTTCCGAACGGGTTCGGCTTCGATACGACTTCGCCCAAGAATGCACGTAATGATTGTTTTCAAACGACGCTGCCAACTCAGGCGATGTTGCTCAACCCGTCCACCGCCAACAAAGTACGCCAAGAACTTCTCTCGCTGGATTGGCAAGCCAGTCCGATTCCGTGGAGCGGTGAATGGCGATTTCGCGGGTATCCGTGGATCGAAGGGACCGTTTGGCGGACTTGGTACAATCACTTGTTGCCACCTGGTTCCGTTTGCTGGCACACGGGAGACTGGTGGCTATTTGTTACGCCGGCCAATAGTTACCATACAGGTATTGTGAATGTTGTCATGTGCGACGGAGCGGTGCGGAGGACGGCAACGCAAGTCGACGGCGCGGTTTGGCAAAGTGCCGGCAGTCGGAACGGACAGGAGATCGTGGAACTACCATGAAGCGATGGTGTGCCTCATTTGTGCGTGCACGTGCCGTTGTAGGGGCGTTTTCTCGCCGACAGAGCCAACGTTTTGGTACTGGGAAGTCGGCCCGGCAGTTGTTGGTGTACTGGCTGCTGGGCAATTGCTGGGCTACGTATGGTTGCCAACGTCACGCCCCGTCACCTCGAGATGCATTAAATCAGGAGCAGCGCCGCCAGCAAGAACGGGAGTTCCTACAGCGAGAACTCACCGACGGCTAATCGGTGGATAACCCTACCACTTGACCCGGATAGCCGTGAGCGATTACACCGGTTGCGGTCCTAGCGTCCGGAGGGTGTTCATCCGGCTTCGTCGCCAGCCCTATTTTCTATCTTCAGCGACAGTTGACCGGAGTGATTTCCTAGTTTTCCTAGCCGATCACATCGTCCATTCACAAGGATTCGCACCAAAGCATCGGGGGCAGCATCGGTGATGAGCAAGTCGCCAACCTCAAGGGTCTGAGCATCCCGCCGGGGTAGGCTGGTGTAGGCCCAATCCAATTGAACCGTCGATAAGGGATGATCTGTCGTTGTGTACAACGCAGGGGGGGGCACTTCCGTCAAGAGTGTCGCGGAATCGCCAATCGTTCCTACCGTGCGTCGCTGAATCATCCGTTGGACATCAGTCCAAGCATATGCCAACTGCATGGTCGCGCGGGCGTGTTGGCTCGATAGGTTCCAGCGCACAAGCAAAAGGGGATCCCCTAGTGCATCAAATTGCATCAGAAAATCTTCGCCGTCGATTGCTCGCGGTTGCAATTGCATGGCCGTCAGTGTCGACCACTGCGTCTCCACGTGTTTCCAGAGCAGACTGGCCAATCGGTTCAAGAGACCAAGTTCAATGTCGGTAAAGGGACGGGCCAAAGGGGGTGGTAGGTACCGGCCACCTCCTAAGAGCGCATCGAGAAAGTAGGTCGCTGTCACTGCTGGGCAGATCCACGCAACGTGTTGTTCAATTCCGGTACTGTTGATTCCCGTGCCGTGTGCCGTAGCCATGAATTGGGGGTGGTTGCGCGAAAATTCAATCGAGTCACTCTCCAACGCGCCACGATTGTGAATGATTTTTAGAGCGGTCGAGTCGAGTCGCAACGGCTGTTTCACGAGACATTGAATGTCTTCCAGAAAAGCTTGCCCGATTTCCTGGTGGATGCGCTGCAGTCGCGCGGTTTCCTCATTTGTGCACGGTAGCAACGCGTGTAAATCCGAGGAGGCTGATGAATCCATAGTCACATCCTTGCGGCAGCTGGAAACTAGCGAGTTTGTCCTGTCCCTCGCACGATGTATTTATAACTTGTGAGTTCGCGTAGACCGCACGGCCCACGTGCATGGAACTTATCGGTACTGATGCCGATTTCTGCTCCTAGGCCAAATTCGCCGCCGTCATGAAAGCGCGTACTGGCGTTTAGCATGACCGCTGCAGAATCGACTTCGGCCAGGAAGAGTTCGGCCGCTTCGACACTGTCGGTCACAATTGTATCCGTGTGGTGTGACCCGTAGTGATTGATGTGATCAATCGCATCCTGGACCGACTCGACAATTTTGACGGAGATGATGGGGCCGAGGTATTCCGTAAAATAGTCACTCTCCGACGCGGTTTGGCAATTGGGGATCCGGGTGCGGGTTGCTTCGTCCCCACGGATTTCGATCCCTTGTGCGGACAGGGCCCGATAGATATTTGGCAAGAAGGAATCTGCTACTTTTGCATGTACCAACAACGATTCCGCAGCGTTGCAAACACCCAGCCGTTGGCATTTCGAATTAACCGTGATACGTTCTGCCATGCCGAGGTCCGCGGCGGCGTCGACGTAAACATGGCAATTGCCTGTGAAGTGCTTGATCACCGGCATCGTGGCCTCGTGCGCCACACGTCGAATAAGGCTTTCGCCACCGCGCGGTATGGCGACGTCGATCCATTGATTCAGCGCTAGTAAGTGACCGACCGCATCGCGATCGGCAGTTTCGACTAACTGGATGGCCTGCGGTGGAATGTCGTGAGATTCGGCGGTTTTCTGTAAGAGTTTGACGATGCAATCACTGGAAAAGAACGCCTCCTTTCCACCTCTCAGAATTACCGCGTTGCCACTCTTAATACAGATGCCCGCAGCGTCTGCGGTGACGTTGGGTCGAGACTCGTAGATAAAAAAGACGACTCCCAGCGGCACTCGAATTCGCTGCAATCGCAAGCCCGATGGGCGCACCGTCCCATCGATGACTTCGCCAATCGGGTCAGGCCATGCAGCGAGTTGTTCCAGCGAAGAGGCAATGTCTTCGATTCTCGATCGATTTAGTTGTAAGCGATCGATTTGCCCCGGTGTGAGGCCAAAGTCAGGTGCTCGCTGCACGTCCTGCTCGTTTGCGGAAATGATGGCTTCCGTAGCAGACCGCAGCGCGTGTGCCGATGCAATCAGCCAACCATTTTTTTGCGATCCCGTAACGCTCCGAAGTAGCTGTGACGAACGGGCTGCTTCGCTCGCAATACGTTCACAGTATGCCGACAGGGACTCGCCAGGGGATGTTGCCATGCGTTTGCTCGTGCGATTTGGCTCGTTGTGCCGACTCCCTATGTGGGGGAAGTCTTCCCTTGTGAAGGTCTCAGCTGTAGTTTCACTCTTCATTCTAGCGAATAGGGGCGCGGCGAGCGAGTGATATCGTGCAAGTCGCTATTCCCGGAAAATTAGGCCAAATGTCCGCACCCGCCCGAGGCCACGAACGAACGACACGCATCCTTGGTGGCGCGCACGTCGTGGACACGCAAAACTTGAATTCCCTGGCGAGCGAGAGCCAAAGCAATGCCAAGGCCTCCCGCGAGACGATCTCGTTGGGAGTCCTGCAAAATGTGTGCAATGACCCCTTTTCTGGAGCATCCATACAGCAACGGGCAGCCTAGGCGATGGAATTCCTCCGCCTTCCGCAAGAGTTCGAGATTGTGCTGGTGCGTCTTGCCGAACCCGATGCCCGGGTCGAGGCAAATCCGGTCGGGACGGATTCCAGCTGCGACAATCGCGTCTCGACGCGTGCCAAGATATTGTTGAATTTCTGCCAGGACATTGCCGTATTTTGGGTTTTGCTGCATCGTTTCAGGTGTGCCCTGCATGTGCATGATGCAAATACCAGGCTGATAGCGCAAGACGGTCGGCAGCATGTCAGGATCGCCATGCAAACCGGTCACATCGTTGATGATCTCGGCCCCAGCTTCTAGTGCCGTCGAAGCGACCACTGATTTCGACGTGTCGATTGACAACGGCACACCGACTGCTTTGGCTAGAGCCGACACCACCGGCACGACGCGGCGCAGTTCCTCTTCTAAGGGTACCGGTGCAGCGTTCGGTCGAGTGCTTTCCCCGCCAATATCGAGAATGTCGGCTCCATCTTCGACCAGCCGCAATGCATGTTCAATTGCTCGTTGGGTACTGAAAAACTGTCCGCCATCGGAAAAGCTGTCGGGTGTAACATTGACGATCCCCATCATGAGTGGCATTTCGCCCAACTGCAATTGTCGCGTGCGGAGGTGCCACAACGTCGCCCGGTTAGGAGTAAAGGGCGGCTCTGGCGGTTCTGGTCGTTGAATGTCGATGGCGGCCACGTTTCTACCGCGGTGGGATCACCACGGCATCTCCATTTGTGAAACGATTCCGGCCGCCAATCCCTCGATCGCTTCTTGCTGTGCGGTGGTAATCGATTGTCCTGCTTCGGGCACGAAATTTGCTGATTTGCCGATTTGCAGGAACTCAGGCGGTAAGGGAATATTCCAACCGGAACGGATCAGGTCGCCTTGTCGATTCTCCCAACGAAGTTGCACTTCCATATTGACATCAATATCACGTGGCATGTCGTTTCGGTCTTCAGCGATTACACGCTTGGTATCCGTGACAATGGCCCCGGACAGGATACTATCGGCCTCGCCTGCCGATACGACCTTATAGTGCGAGGTAAGTTCGACTTGTTTGACAATCGCTTCCGTAAGGCGTTCGCCCAAATTTTTTCGGAAGGAGTCCGATTCAAAGACAGGAACGTGCACCGTCCGGACGTCTGGGCGGAAGAGGTTGCTAGATCCAAAGCGGTATCCGGCGCAACCGGAACCGCCGCAAATCAGGCTGCCGATCAGCGTGGCACAGAGTGCCTGCCAGACAGTGCGTTGGATCGCGATCGGATTGAGGGAAGTAAGCGGCATGATTTTAGCCTTAGCCGGAATCGGACGACTAACGGCGAAGGATCGTATCAATGGGACTCCGTGATAGTAGCGGCTCCGCACGCCTGTCACCTGACTCTGGCAGGTATTCCGACAACCATTGAGCGGGAGAAACCGCTTGATCGGGTTTGTCAGCTAATTGCTGCAATTCATCGGCGGCGTCTCCAGATAGGCTCGTATCCGAGAAATCACTGTGCAGCTGTTGATACTGTCGTTTGGCCGCTGCGTAGTTTCCGCGTCGCTGTTCGTACTGTCCGTCTTCATAGATGCGTTCTGCCTCGGCCAACCGCACTTGCTTGGCAATATCCGTGAGGTATTCAGCCTGCTGGCTCGATTCCGCAGGAAATTGCCGCTGCATTTGCTTGAGTAATTTTTTTGCGTCTTCAAGCGGAGAGCTGTCGTATTCGGCTCCCTGATACACCAATAGCTTGCACTTTAGGCCGAGCAAATGCGCAGCGAACTGGTGTTCGCTTTTGGGGAAGTTCTTGCGGAGGTCTTCATACAATTCGTCCGCACGGAAATACTTCTCCGCCTCAAAGCTGGCGTTGGCGGCTGCCATCGTGGCATCGTCCGATAGGCGACTCCCAGGATCGTCGAGCCGAATGCGTTCGAACAGCTTAATACTATTGCCAAACGTGTCGAATACCGGGCGATCCGCTGACCAATTGGGCACAATCGGCCAGCGTGGACTCTCTTTGTGGAGTTCGAGCCAGTATTGTGCAAGCTGGAAACGACGACGGTCGAGCACATCAAAATGCCGTGAATTAGGATATTTTTTTACGAGTTGATCATATAGCTTTGTGGCTTGCCGGTAGTGGTCTGCAAAGTAAACACATTCGGCGGCCATATAGAGCGCGTCTTCCTCCAGAGCGGAGTCCGGCCATCGATCTGCGGCGCGGCGGAATTTCGTCGCGGCTTGCGTCAACGTTTGGCGTCGATCGCTGGTCCGTTCCACTGGCGATCCGTCCAGTCGTGCCAGATCGGTTGCCTCCTGGAAAAGAGCTTCAGCGATCTTCCGATCTGCGCCATAGCCGGTCGCCATTTTGATTTTCTTGTAGGCATTCTTCGGCTGCAGGTTCGACCACCAGCTCCCCTCCGTTTCCTGACCACGTCCCGGCGTGGCCGTAATCACCAGCGTGTACGCGCAAGTGAAGAGGGCAACGAGCACCCGTGCGAATCGTCCTTGAAGATGTGGAGATCGCCGTGTCATCATGAATCCTTACGCTTGATCTTCGAGGCAATAACGATTGAGAAATGGATGTAAACGAGGCTTCCGGTCAAGTTGGTGGAAGACGATTTGGCTGGTCACAGCGCGAAGTTCGCCCCAAGCTAGGTCTGGACGCTCTGCTTTCATTACAGTCGGATCGACGTCGGGGGCCACACTTTGACGGTTCAAATCGGAATAATGATTTGATTGGGCTAAAGCTTGCATGAGCCATCGGGCCTGTTTACTGATGGAGATGACTTGTCGCTTCCCGGGCTTGCATCGCGGGCAGAGTACGCCGCCAGCCTGTAAGCCAAACGCCGCTCGTTGTGCAACATCAACCATGGTCCCACATTCTACGCAATAAACGAGTGACGGTAGTAAGCCCAGTAAATGCAGTCCGCGAATTTCGAAATGGAGTATTGTTCGTGTAACGGAATCCGCATTGTCAAGTCCCGTAATGGCCTGTGCAGAGAGTATGAACAGCGGTGTATTGCTGTCGCTATGTTCGGTCCAAGCGAGTAAGAGTTCTGCGATGTACAGTCCAGCATAAAAACGCGGCAAGCTCCGGGCAGCCGCGCGAAATCGTCGTTCCAGCTTCGCTTCTGTTAGTAAGTCGAGAGAGTCACCGGGTTTGCGGAGGAACACTACGCGACAGAGGGCGAGTAGGTCAAGAGCAGACTCGAAGGGGCCTTTGGGACGTCGCGCACCCTTGGCCAGAGCCGACACACGCCCAAAATTGTCCGTAAATAGCGTGACGATGTAACTGCTCTCGCTGAACTCGACGACCCTCAAGACAATTGCTAGCGACTTTTCGGCAGTCATGCTGGCACCAAGTGGCAGATGTTGGCTGTTGGTAGCAGTGACCAATTCACTGCCTGTTCGTCCCGGGCGCTTGGCGGTTCGCGAATTCCTCGAGCCGATGTTGTTTTTGCTAGACGGCTGAGCGACGACACCTCAGAGTACGCTACATATTCGTCCTGAACAACGCTAGTGCCACATTTCACAGCAGGCTGCCTTGTAACTCGGTGGACAGATCCTTGGCAATTCGCATGGTGTTGCGGCGATGTTTGCGGTAGCATTTGAAGCGATTGCGCGGAATTCAGGCGGATTGATTCCGGTACATCCATTCCGTCTTCCGAAACTAGTAAAGTAGAAAGGCATCTCGTACGGAGACAACCGGCATGTGGCAAAACCGGACGCTGAGGCCTCGCGATGAGTCTCAATCGCAAGAGTTGCTAGCGTTTGTTGTTGCGTAGTGCAGTTGAGAATTCTTGTGCGGCAGATGTAAGCGGCAGTGGAACTGTCAAGGAAGATGATCATGCAGCGAAATTCGTGGTCGGAAAAGATGTGGTTGGGCAATTCGTGGTGGGGTTTCGGTCTCGTGGTAACGTTCGTGGGCGGCGTATTGGGATGCCGTGGGCACCAATTTGGTCATGTGATTCACGACAACCAGAGCGATATGGTCGGTAGTCACGCCGCCGGTGCTGAAACCATGAATCCCCTGGTTGACGAAGCCGTAGCGAAGCTATTGGGCCGACAAGATTGTTCGCCGAGCGAACCCGATCACGCGACTGGTGCGGGGACCGGCGTGAAGCGAGTTTGTTTTGTGGGAGTCGAAAATCAGAGTGCCGAAGAACTTGGCGATTTCAAAGAGCAAATCTACGAAATGGTCGATTCCCAAATTGTGAACTCAGGTGCATTTGAACCGGTGAGTCGACGGTATGTTGACGCTGGACTCGCGGAGACTCGACTGCGGCCGGACGCGCTCTTTATACCCGCGAATATGCAGACCTTCGCGTCTTCTCTGGCGCAACAGGGGCAACCATTTGACTACCTACTGTTTGCAAAAATGACGTCAGGGACGACGGAGAAGAACCGCGACTATCAGCGCGACTACGTGTTGACTTTGGAATTAGTCGACGTCAATACGGGAAAATTTGACAAGGAATCGGCAAAAATACGCAAAGGTTATCATACATCGCGACTGGGCAAGCTGCGCAATTTCAACGTGTTCACTCGCCAATAGTATAGGCCTTGAACATGATGCACCGTGGTTGGCATTGTGGGGTTGCCTATTGTTGGGGAGTGTTTCTTGCGCTCTCCGGCTGTTCATCGTACTACGGTCGGGTGCAAACGGCACGCTCCGCCTTTTGTGAAGGCGATCTTCAACGCGCGGCCGATCAACTGCAAGGTATTCGGTGTCGCCAGTCCGGCGCTAAGGAACTGCTGCTGGCGGATCAAGCTATGGTCGCGCTGCTGCAAGGTGAGCCCCGTCGAGCTGAGGACATGCTGCGGAGGGTGCGGGATGGTTGGGAGCATTTAGACCAGTCGGCAGTTGGCGAAAATGTGGCTCGATTGTTCTCGGATGACCGTGCGCGCGCGTATGCTGGTGAAGACTATGAAAAAGTTATGGTCCGCTGTTTTTTGGCGCTGTCAAACCTGATGCAGGACGGTTCTGACGTTGTGCCGTATTGTTTGCAAGCGGTGAACAAACAAGAGCAGATTGTGCGGGACGGTATACGGGGCTCTGAAACGAATCCAAAGATAGCTTATCCACGTGTGGCGATTTCGGCTTATCTGCATGGCGTTGTGCAGGAGTCGGGGCATCGCAATTTTGATGACGCTGAACGAGCCTATGCAGCCGTGGTAGCGTGGAATCCGCAGTTTGTTGCCGGACGCTCCGATCTCCTGCGTGCCACGTCTGGGCAACATTCAGCGGCTGGAAATGGGGTCGTGTATGTCATTGCCATGACGGATCCGGGACCACAAAAGAAAGAATCGATCGCGCCGGTAACCTCCGATGCGTTGGCTTTGGCGAGCGTCTTCCTCCGTGTGGCCGGAGATTCCAACGTGCCAGGGTTGAGTGCCCCAGTGAAGATCCCTGACGTTGTCGTTGCGCCGGACGTCGTCAGCGGAATCGAGGTGACGGTAGATGGCCACCCCGTTGGGGTTACCGAAACCGTGACCGACATTAACGCGTTGGCACAGCAGCAAGCGGCCGCCACGATGCCCCACACATTGGCGCGTGCTGTCGTACGTCGCGTAACAAAAAAGTCCGTTGTTTACGCCGCCAAGGATCATTTGGGTATTTCACCTGTGGTAGGGCTCGCGATGGACGCTGGAAGCTTTGCCTGGGAAGCGACCGAGTCTGCCGATGTGCGTTGTTGGAACTTGTTGCCAGGTCGATTGCAGGTTTTGCGAGTCGAATTGCCCCAGGGGCGACATACACTCTTGTTGCAACCGTTGCTGGTCCACGGATTTGGTGTGGCGGAACAATGTGATCTGATGGTGGAGGACGGTAGAAATAGCTATGTCCTGGCCTGTTTTCCTGGTCCGAAGATGTCTGGAAAGATATTATTGTCGGAAAACGCACGGCCGTGAGGTGCTAGAACACCAAGTTTGAAAAAGACAACTTGTCTGAGCCGACTGCTGTCAATCGGCAACTTGTGGATGGGTGTAGTTCGGTTACGCCAATTCTGTCACGCTTGGAACCACGTTTACACAAGGCGGGTGCCCCTAGCAAATTGCACCGAAGATGGCTGTAGGCTAGAATTAGGCGGGTCGATTTTGCAACGGTCTTGTCTTGAACCGCACACGCCAATTCAGTATTCGGTCGCATAACGCATGACACTGCTGGGCATTTTTACAAGGGGCGCGCGGATGCGATACCAACTACATCACTATCGATTTGCCAAAAATTGCCGCTGGCAAGGTAGTCCAGGCAGTACACGTTTGCAGGGTGAGTCGCTGGAGGAACGTCGTGTTCTTGCCGTAGTGACCATGCCCACGGTCACCATGACCGCTCACGAGCAAATGTTGCTGGAGTTGGTCAATCGAGCGCGTGCAAACCCATTGGTGGAAGCTTCACGTTATGGCTTGGGTGACTTGAATCAAGGTATTTCTGGGGCACAAATCACATCGGTTCCGAAACAGCCGTTGGCGCCCCATCAAGCGCTCGTCAACGCCGCGGTTGGGCATTCTCAGAATATGCTCGATCTGGATTACTTTTCGCACACCGATTTGCAGGGACGATCGCCGTCCGATCGGGCCGCGGCGGCCGGATATTCAGCGGGTGCCGGTGAGAATATTGCCTGGGGTGGTTCCACCGGCTCGATTGACCAAGGTCAGCATGTATTGGATCGACATCGTGATTTGTTTCTCAGCGCTGGACATCGCCGCAACATCCTGTTTGATACCTATCGAGAATTAGGGACGGGGGTTCGATTTGGCGTCTTCGTCCACCAAGGGGTTGGCTACAACGCCAGCATGGTGACCGAAAACTTCGGCAATCGAGGGGGTAATTTTTTTATTACCGGAGTTGCTTATCGCGATAACTTGGTCAACGACGATTTTTATTCGTTGGGCGAAGGGTCAAATGGCGTTACTATCACAGCCACGCCCGTAACAGGCGGTGACTTCTATACCGTTGTCACCGGTGCGTCTGGCGGATATGGGTTGCAGGTTCCAGCAGGGACGTACACGGTGACAGCCACGGGAGGAAGTGTCAACGGTGTATTAACCATGTCGCAAATTGTCGTTGGGTCAGCCAACGTTAAGGTTGATTTTGATACATCGCAGGTCGGCACGCCAGTAACTCCGCCCACGCCGCAAGGACCTTTGCTCGCAGCCTCGCGCGACGCCAACGGCAGTTGGTGGGTTACACGCGGTACGACGAATGGCCAATCCGTGACGGCGGTGTGGGGAGCTTGGTCGACGGCGGTAACGTGGGCAGACGTACATATATCGGATGTCGACGGGGATGGCCTGTCCGATATTGTAGGGCGAACTCAGTGGGGCAACTGGTGGGTTGCTCGTAACAATACCGACCACTTCGTCAATCAATCCTGGGGTGCTTGGTCCCATCTGGCCGGTTGGCAGGACGTCCAATCTGCAGACGTCAACGGCGATGGACGAGCTGACATCGTCGGGAGAACCTCATCAGGTGAGTGGTGGGTGGCCCAATCGAATGGCACGAGTTTTGTCAATCAACGGTGGGGTGCATGGTCGAATTCAGCCGGCTGGCAAGATATCCACGTAGGTGACTTTGACGCAGATGGTCGCGATGATCTTGTCGGCCGAACTTCGTGGGGTGAGTGGTGGGTCGCTCGTTCCACGGGTACCGCGTACGTCAATCAGCCATGGGGCGGTTGGAACCCCTCGGCGGGATGGCGAAATATTCGTATCGGTGACTTCAATGGCGACGGGCGAGATGACTTACTGGGTCAAACGTCGTCAGGTGGCTGGTGGTTGGCTCGATCTACCGGAACGCAATTTGCCAACGAAGCTTGGGGTGGATGGTCGACCTCCGTCGTCTGGAGTCAGATATTGGTGGGAGACGTTGACGGTGATGGGGATCAAGATCTGTTGGGGCAAACCGGCGGTAGTTGGTGGTGGAGCCGTAGCGACGGAAATCACTTCACGAACCTCTCGATCGGTTCCACGGCGGCCGTGCCGGCAGGGAGCGTAGCTTCATTGCTCGATTTTGACGGGAATGGTCGGGCCGATCTGGTTTTTCGCCGAAATTCCAGTGAATGGTGGGCAGCCGAACTCACGAACGGCCAGCTAGCATCGCGAAATTGGGGGACGGCCGCCTCTGCCACAGCGGCCACGGAACATTTTTTCTCAAATTTCGTCTAATTTCCAATCTTGCTCTTCCCGCCAAAGTGGTGGCTCTGTTACAAGTGTGCCGACTAGCTTCCAACAATGGAAGTTGAACCGCACGGAAGCGGTGAACCGCAATTCGTTCCAGGAAGGACACTGGCACCCGCATGAAATCAACCGCGATCATCACCGGGATTACCGGTCAGGATGGATCCTATCTCGCTGAATTTCTCTTGAGGCGAGGATACGAGGTGCATGGAATCGTGCGCCATACCAGCACCGAAAGCTACGGTCGCATTGAGCATCTGCGACATCAGGTGGTGTTACATAAAGCTGATTTGCTCGATACCGGTTCAATTCAGTCCGTCGTCGAGAATGTGCGGCCGACGGAGTTCTATAATTTGGCCGCCATGAGTTTTGTCCCGGTGAGCTGGGAGCAGCCAATTCTCACGTCTGAGGTGACTGGGCTAGGTGTCTTGCGAGCGTTGGAAGCGATTCGCGTCGTAAATCCTCGTATTCGATTCTATCAGGCCAGTAGCAGCGAAATGTATGGCGAGGTTGTGGAGACGCCGCAATCGGAGACGACGCGTTTTTATCCGCGCAGCCCCTATGCTGTAGCAAAGGTTTTTGCGCACTATATGACCGTGAATTACCGTGAGAGCTATAACATGTTTGCCTGCAGTGGCATCTTGTTCAATCACGAGTCTCCGCGCAGGGGTACCGATTTTGTTACCCGCAAAATTACGCATGCCGTCGCTCGTATTAAGATGGGTTTGCAGAACGAACTCCGTTTAGGCAATCTTGACTCCATGCGAGATTGGGGTTTCGCCGGTGACTATGTTCGGGCCATGTGGATGATGCTTCAGCAAGAATCGCCGCGGGACTATGTGATCGGAACGGGTGATACGACTCGGATTCGAGATTTTGTGCAGATGGCATTTGACTATGCCGGCCTTGATCCCCAGGACCATGTGGTAATTGACCCGCGTTTCTATCGCCCGGCAGAAGTGAATCTTCTGCGGGCCAATCCCGACAAGGCCAAGCGAGAGTTGGGTTGGGAGCCAGAAGTCGATTTGCGAGGGTTGGTCGCAATGATGATGGAACACGATCTTGAACTAGCTCGTATCGAGAAGCTTACTGTCGGTCGAGCGTACGAGAGAAAGGCAGCTGCAGCCTAGTTGGCTGGTGGCTTGCATGAGGCAAGTCGCGTGCCGGAGGGTCCGGTGGCGCTGTAGTGGGTTGGTGCTAAAAAAGCGTTGACGCCTTGAGACGAGGGTGGGGCTGGCAGCATGTCGTACAAGATTCATGTAGCGGAGCCGTGTCTGGACGGTAACGAAAAAGCCTATGTGATGGACTGTCTGGAAAGTAGTTGGATTTCATCTCGCGGCAAATACATCGAACAATTCGAAGAGATGGTGGCAGATTTTTGTTCGGCGAGGCACGCAGTTGCGACCAATAATGGCACGACCGCGCTGCATCTGGCCTTGGCGGCTTTGGGGGTCGGTCCTGGCGACGAGGTCATCGTGCCGACGCTATCATATATCGCCTCGGCCAACGCTGTTCGTTACTGTGGCGCAACGCCCGTCTTTGTCGATTCGTGTCTGCCCCACTTAACGCTGGATCCAGCTCAGGTCGTAGCCAAGATCACCAGCAAGACTCGTGCAATTATGAGCGTACCGTTGTACGGGCATCCTGTAGATCTCGATCCGATATTGGAAATTGCCGAAGCCCATGGTTTGTTCGTAGTGGAGGACGCGGCGGAAGCTCTGGGCGCGAAGTATCGCGGACGTTCAGTGGGCAGCCTGGGCAACTGTGTGACATTTAGTTTTTTTGGCAATAAAATCATTACCACGGGCGAGGGAGGGATGGTCGTCACGCAGGATGGTGAACTGGCCAATCGGCTCCGTTTGCTTCGTGGTCAGGGTGTTTCACCCACGCGCCGATACTGGCATACCGAGGTGGGGTTCAACTACCGAATGACGAATATCTGTGCCGCGATAGGATGTGCTCAAATGGAACGCATCGACTATCACCTTTCACGGCGGCGTGAAGTTGCCGACTGGTACTTCGAGGCACTAAAACGTCACGATGATCTGTTCGTCTTGCCATATCAGGCGAGCTGGGCGCATCATTGTTATTGGATGTTCACTCTGATTATGCGGGATCACGTAGATGTGCAACGGGACGCCGTAATTCAATCCATGGAGCGACGCGGAATAGAGACTCGTCCCGTTTTCTATCCGATGCATTCGATGCCTCCGTATCAATACGACACCAATCGTTATCCGGTGGCTGATCGTTATGCTTTACGCGGAATCAGCCTGCCAACTCATGCGGGTTTGTCACGCGTCGACGTTGATTTCGTCTGTCGCGAGCTCATGGCGTCGATTCGAGAGGCGACTTCGCAAATGGAGTCGACTTTGCCGCGTGCGGCGTAGCAGTGCGTCTTTTGTCGTTGGGGCAAACGAATCGATGCGCGGGAGCGGGAGGATCGTATGAAACTGGCACTCGTTTCGAGTTTTGTTCCATTTATTAAAGGTGGGGGCACCGCGATTGTAGAATGGCTGGAGCACAAGTTGGTCGAGCACGGCCATCAAGTCGAAACGATTTTCTTGCCGTTCGTGGAAGTCATGGACCGCATGCTGGATCAGATGCTGGCCTATCGCATGCTGGATATAACGGAATCGGTTGATCGCGTCATCGCCTTCCGTCCACCGGCCTACCTTATCCGTCATCCCAATAAGGTGCTATGGTTTATTCATCATTTTCGCGCCTATTATGACCTCTGGGACACAGAATATCGGGGATGTGCAGACAATCCAGCCACGCGGGCCTTTCGTGCTCGATTGATGGATATCGATGAAACCGCTTTGAAAGAATCGCGTTCCATTTACACGAATTCGGCGGTTGTTGGTCAAAGGTTGCGAACTTTTAATTCAGTCGAGAGCACCATATTGTATCCGCCGTTGCTCGACGCAAGTCTATTTCGCAGTGGATCCTATGGTGACACAATTGTCTATGTGTCCCGCATGGAACACCATAAGCGGCAGCACTTGTTGGTAGAGGCGATGCGACATACTCGGAGTCCCGCCAAGCTTGTACTTGCTGGCAAGAGTCATTCCCAGAGCTATCCTCGGCAGTTGCGTCTAACTGCCATGCGCTACGGTTTGAGTGATCGTGTTCAGATCATCGACCGATGGATTTCCGAAGAAGAAAAAGCTGGCCTGTTAAAAAACTGTCGCGCTGCTGCCTACCTGCCTTTTGACGAAGACTCTTACGGATACCCTTCGCTGGAGGCTCACCATGCCTGCAAATCGATTCTGACGACAAGCGATAGTGGTGGCGTGATGGAGTTAGTGCAGGACGGAGTTAATGGGCTCGTTTGTGAGCCGACGGCTGAAGCCCTGGCTGCGGCCATCGATCGGCTCTTTGACGAGCCGAATCTAGCTGCGGAAATGGGGCACCGCGGGCCTCGACGGATGTCGGAGTTGAACATCAATTGGGACCATGTCGTGGAAAAGTTGGCCGCATGAAAATTCTCGTGCTCAACAATATGGTACCGTTTGTTCGTGGGGGAGCCGAACTGCTGGCGGACCACTTGGTCGGCGAATTGAGGATGCGCGGACATCAAGCCGATCTACTGCGAATTCCTTTTGCTTGGGACCCCTTGGAGCGAATATACGATGAAATTTTGGCCTGTCAGATGTTTGAACTCTGGGACGTAGAACGCGTTATAGCTCTTAAATTTCCGGCGTATCTGGTACCGCACCCGCAAAAAACGTTATGGCTCTTGCATCAATTTCGCCAGGTTTACGATCTGTGGCCGGCCGAGAAGGAAGAATCGGCAGCCGACTTGACGGCCAATTCCCTGCGCGCGACGGTTCAGGCGGTCGATAACCTATGTTTCGATCATGCCCGTCGAGTGTTTTGCAACTCTCCCACAACGCAAAATCGGTTGTTGCGATATAATGACCGACAGGGCGAAGTTCTGCCGCCACCGCTGAATGACCCGCACTTGTTTCGGTCAGAGTCTTATGGGGACTATGTCTTTTGTGGCGGGCGGATTAATGCAGGTAAGCGACAGCATCTACTGCTGGAAGCCATGCGTTATGTAAAGACGCCCGTGCGATTAATTGTGGCAGGTCCCCCCGACAGCGAAGTTGACGGGACTCAACTAAAAAAATTGGTCGACGACTACCACTTGGCTGCCAAGGTCGAGTTGCATCTTGGTTACGCGTCGCGGGAGGTGGTCTCTCGATTCGTGAACCGTTCGCTGGCCTGCGCCTACCTGCCGATCGATGAAGACAGTTTTGGATACGTTGCCATGGAAGCTTGTCAGGCCGAAAAGTCGCTACTGACTGCCTCCGATAGTGGCGGTGTGTTAGGTCTGGTGGAGCCGGGGGAGACGGGATTAGTCGTTCCACCTGATCCGCACGAGATCGCGCACGCTTTGGATGACCTATGGAATAACCGCAAACGCACGGAAAGTTGGGGCAAAGCCGCTAAGTGCCTGTGGGACCGACAAGGTATTACCTGGGACCATACCATCGAGAGACTTTTGCAATGAAGATCGCCTGGTATACTCCATTCTCAGTACAGTCTGCAATCGGACGATTTAGTGCGCTCGTAGTAGAAGAACTCGCATCTACTGGCGTCGACATCACGATTATGCGAAGCGAATCACCGACGCGATCAATGCGTCAGATTGATTCCCGGACGAGTAGCCGTCCTGTGGTTTGGGCACAGGAACTTGGTAGCCACCCGGAAAAGGCGCTCGCCGAGTTCGATCTTGTGGTCTACAACCTGGGTGACCATTACACGTACCACGAGCTGTGTTTCGATCACCTGGAACGTGTGCCGGGGATCGTCGTCTTGCACGATTACGTGCTGCATAATGCCCTCAACGGCTATTGCCATGCGAAAATGAATCCGCAAGTTACCTACGATGCAGTTCTTGAACAAGAGTGTGGCGAAGAAGCTGTGGCTGCGATGCGCGCTCTTGTGCATGAAGAACCGAGTAAATGGTGGCAGCAGGAAATCGTGCGATTTCCTGTGCTGAGGTGGGCACTTAGAAACTCAACAGGGGTGATTGTGCATTCGGCATTTGCTGGAAACCACGTTCGATCACGGGTGGCGTGTCCGATCGCGGAGATACCGCTCGCTTACGATGGTGGCGAATCGAGCTATTCACCGCAGGGATTCAGTTCGCAGCCGCACGAGAAGTTGAGACTGTTAACTGTAGGACACATCAATCCCAATAAACGCGTACAAATGGTCGTCGAAGTCCTGGCGTCCAACGAACGACTAAGAAAAAATCTTGAGTACCACGTCGTGGGTCCCATTGAAGATTCCATGCGTTCTGAAATCCAGTCGTTGATTTGTGCCAACGGACTCGAGTCGCAAGTAACAATCACTGGACGCGTGGAATGCCAGCAGCTGCACGAAGAGTTTCAAAAAGCAGATGCAGTCGTATGTTTGCGCAATCCGGCCATGGAAGGTGGTTCTGCTAGCGTCGTCGAGGGCCTTTTAACGGGGAAGCCGGTGATTGTGAGCAACACCGGGTGTTTTGCTGAAATTCCCGATGCGTATGTGCACAAAGTAGACGTTCAGAATGAGCATTTGCAGCTCAAGCGAGTTCTAAATTCTCTCGTGGATGCGTACGATTCGGCCGTACAACGTGCTCAAGCTGCTCGCACTTGGGCGATAGCACGGCATTCCGCCGCGGGATATGCCCAATCCTTTTTGGAATTCGGTGAACGGGTCTTGTATGACAGGCCCGTATTAAGGACAATCGACCGTGTAAGCGAATACCTACGCGTCGCCAGAGTATCGCCTCCCATCGATCTGCTGGAGAGGCTCGACGTGGTCATGGGCGGCTTATTTTGCGACGGTCGCCGGGCACAAAGGATTGCCGAAGATGCAGGGAATGTCGTTTCGTCCTAGTGACCGAATCCGGATGCTTGCGCCCGAGGGGCGGCGTCTGTCAGGTAAGTCCCGCGTCATTCCGGTTTTGTGTTCGCAGAGTTTTCAGTCACAGCGGTTGGTGTTTCCCCTGTGTGAGTTTGAGGGATTTTTTCCGCCAGAGAAAAATGCCGGCGTCTCGTTTGCTTGGACGCAGCGAGCTGCTGTCATTACCTGTCGCTTCGTCGAACCTATTTGCGCGAGGCATATTTGGATCCCCGTTCATTCCGCACGACCCGGAGGTACCCGCGTGACCGTCAATGTTTCTGACGGCCCTCAGGTAAAATTTCAGCGAGTCTTTGCCAATCGGCGATTAAAAATACCCTTGGGAACGAAGCTGCGAACGAACTTGGTTCGTATTTCGATCACCTGTGATACGTTTGTACCCGACGAGAAGTTGCGTAATGGCGATTTGCGGGAATTGGGGATCGCGCTACGACGTGTTGTTATCGGCCGGAACTATCTGGCATGCTTTCGTGGGCTGCAAGGCGAAATCCATTCAGTGGAACCGTGGAGTCTTGATCCCACGACGGAAGCCGCGTGAATGCAGCCAATAGTTTCGGTCGTGTCCTTTCAGAACGTAAAGTCAACGACAATTTTCTTTTGGGGCCATCATTCCCTTAAGGAATAAGAATCTTCAGCCAAACAGATTGTGGTGTGCTCAAGAGAGCAGAGGTGAAGGGAGGTGGCTTATGAACAATCAAGTGGTCATTGTGGGAGCGGGCGGCCACGCTAGGGTGGTCATTGACATTTTTCGACAAGCCGACACGTGGGACCCCATTGGTTGTCTCGATATGACGGTACCAGTTGGTTCTGTCATTGAAGGTGTTCCGGTGATTGGAACCGACGAGATGTTGTCGACGCTTCGAAAAGAGGGTGCCTGTTTCGCCTTTGCAGCGGTGGGCGACAACGCCTTGAGATTCCGCTTGCTGCAAAAGTTGCAGCAGCTGGGGTATCGGTTGCCGAACGCGATCAGTCCGTACGCATACGTTGCGCCGAGCGCTAGGTTGGGTGTAGGAATTGCTATCATGCCCGGAGCCATCGTTGGTCCGGAGGTCGTGTTGGGAGATGGGGTCGTCATCAACACGCGTGCGTCGGTCGACCATGAAAGCGTGGTTGAATCGTATGGACATGTAGCACCAGGTGCCACGCTATCGGGAAATGTCCATATGGAGGCATTGGCGATGGTGGGTTGTGGGGCCTCCGTAATTCAACAGCGGCGAATTGGCACCGGCACGATTGTGGGCGCCGGAGCAGTTGTGGTCCACGATTTGCCGCCCCATGTAGTAGCACACGGAGTGCCAGCACGTGTGAGGAGATCCATTGCATGTCGGCAAGCTGCCTAATGTGCCGTTCTTAATTTGGGTCGAACCGAAGGGAATTCTTTGCCGATAACTGGGTGGTGGGCCTAGGAAACGAATGATGAGAATGCAGCGCTAGTTTTTCTCGTGTCGATGGACTTAGAATGAGTACGCCACTACCCATCATGGGGCATTTTCCGGAGTCGATTTTCCCCCCCAGTGCCCAGCTGCGCCACGAGTACTGGCAGCAAGTTGCTGCTGGCTATCAGCGGATGCGGCGGCTGCGAGTAGTCATAGCTGGGTTGGCACGCGACGTGGCTTGGATTCTTCCTTGGACCATTGCACGGATTAACTATACCGGAAGTCAGGCGGCCGATTTTCGCGTCGTCATTTACGAGAACGACTCCAGCGATAAGACATTGCCTCTACTGCAGAACTGGGCGGGAGCCGATCGCCGAGTCCATGTCATTTCTGAGAAGCGAACCGACCCGGTGAATCCGATGGCCCGTTGCGCTTCGCGCGCAAAACGTATGGCCTATTACCGCTCCCAATGCCAATCTTATATTCGCGACCACTTATCCGATTTCGACCATGTGATGGTCGTTGACACCGATCTAATCGGAGGGTGGAGTCAGGACGGCGTCGCGCAGACGTTTTCTCGTGCAGAATGGGACTTTGTCGGGGCGAACGGCATCATTTTTCGTAGGTTGGGTTTACGCCCCAACGAGACTTTTCAGTACGATGCGTGGGCCTACCGAAAAGACGAACAGTACACACCATGGACTACCCGTGACGTCAATCAACTACGATTTGGTCGAGGGGAGCCGTGGCATGCCGTGACCTCATGTTTTGGGGGAGTTGGCATCTATCGGATGTCGGCCTATTTGGCTGGTAGCTATGACGGCGACGATCTGGAACACGCGAATTTACACCGCTCTATGCGGGCAAACGGTTACCGCCAAACGTTCCTCAATCCGAGTTTGCTGGCGGTGTATGGTCGCAAGCACAGGAAGTTGGACCGGTATGTGCGTCGCTTGCAGCGGGTAGCGAATTACTTGCCCGGTTTCCGTTCCGGATCGTGGGAATTTGACCCCGAAGGTACGGACGAACTTGCATCGGGTTGGGACGTACCTCGAGTGGCCTGACGGGGTCGTTGTTGGCACGCACGCTGCCAAGGAGGAAGCTATGAAGTTCTACGGTCAATTCTGCCCACAAGTAGATCGAGTCGTCTTTGATCGCTACGGCTATATCTTTGCGTCCGAACGCGGTTACTTCGTTGAGAGTGGCGCCTTTGACGGTGTCACCGAATCGAATTGTAAGTTCCTCGAAGAGTCGCTAGGTTGGCGCGGAATTAACGTGGAGCCCGTGCCGCATTTGTTTGCGCTACTGAAAGCCAATCGGCCTCAGAGCGTGAACTTTAATTGTGCACTGTCGGCCGAAAAGGGAGTGGCTGTTTTTCAGCACGCTATCCATCCGACGTTAGGAGCAACTTTCGGCAACGGTTCGTTAAAGCACACCGATCGTCATCGCCAGCTGTTGGAAGAAGACGGTTGCCAATTCCAGGTACTCCATGTGCAGACACGCACCTACGACGACGTCGTACGCGAGGCCGACGTCCCACGTGTCGACTTTTTTTCGCTCGACGTCGAAGGGCACGAAGTGGAAGTCCTGGCGGGGATGAAGGACCCGACGCTGTATCCACGGTTATTATGCGTGGAGACCGGCCACGACCAGAGCGGTCGGATTGACGCGACGCTTTGCGGCATGGGCTATCGCAAGGACAGTGAGTATCTCGTCAATAGCTTCTATTTGCTAAAAGCTGCCTAGTCGTTTCCCCATCTTGCTTCGGGGGAATGCCAGTGGCCGATTCTTGGGCAAATTGAGCCACATCGCAGCGATGGCGATCTTGGCGGCAAGTTTGCCGCGGACCTGTGAGGCTGTTATACTCCAGGTGGCGAATTGCAATCGTTCCTTAACGTGTCCGCGTTGGCTATGGGAGCTCAATCCATGAAGTGCGAGTCGAAATCTGACGTGACCACAGCTCTAGCAATTTCAACTCGTCGATGGAATCCTGGGCCCGCGAAGGCCAGGGCGATTCTACTGGCCCTGGTCCTCCTTGTGAACCTACTGGCTAGCAGTTCGGCCGACGGCAACCCAGTAAAGCCGGCGACGAATCCAACTGCCACAGTCGAAGTGGTTGCTCAACCGCCCGCAGGAAGCAACGAACCCGCGAAAGAGCCGGGCAAAGAACCGGGCAAAGAGAAAGAGGTTGCTAAGGATGCAAGCCCGTCGGGTCCCGCGTCACCCGTGAAACGAGGAGCTAAGCCTTTGACTCCTGTGGGGCACGAACTGCTTGCGGTCAAACCGGACGCTGACGGCAACGTCACGTTCTCGTTTCAAGGCGTAAGTTGGGAACCGTTGATCGAATGGTTTGCTCGGGTCTCTGGAATGACCGTCGACTGGCAAGACCTACCAGGTGACTTCGTAAATCTCACGACGCAGCGACCTTATTCACTTTCTGAAGCACGCGATATTATCAATCAGCACTTGTTGCTACGCGGCTATACGATGCTCAAGAACGGCGAGTTTCTGACGGTAGTCAAACTCGAAGGGCTCAATCCAGCGTTGGTGCCACGCGTCGAGCCGGAATTTCTCGAAAAGCTACTTCCCCATGAATTTGCCAAAGTGTCATTCAATTTAGATTGGATGATTGCTGCTGAGATTGTTGAAGAGCTGAAACCTCTGGGCAGTGCGCATGCCAAGATTACTCCAATGAGTCGCTCCAATCGTATTGAGGTTGTCGATCTTGTACAAAATCTCCAACAGATTTCACAAATGCTATCGGTGGAACAATCGGACAACAATCGCGATTCCCTTGTGAAGCATTTTCCGATCCGCCACGTACGCGCAGACATGATCAAGAACAAGCTGCACGAAGTATTGAGCCTTGATCAAAGGTCCCTGGCAGGACGACCGCGGCGTGGTAGTGGCGGTGGTGGCGGCGACATGCAAATGATGATGATGCAGCAAATGCAACAGCAGATGCAGCAGCAGATGCAGCAGATGCAACAACAACAGGGAGGTGGTGGAGGCGGTAAACCGAAAGACGAATTTAAAATCGCATTGGTCGTCAACGAGGCACACAATAGTCTCATGGCCTATGCGCCGCCGGACAAAATGGCCGTCATTCAGCGAGCGATCGCGTTGCTCGATGTTCCGCCACAAAACCGTGATACGCTTGAATCGTATGTTGGCCGCTTTCAAACCTATCGCTTAACCACGCTCAATCCTGAGGAAATACTGGAGGTTCTCACGGAAACCGGTGGACTCGATCCGCAGACTCGCTTGCGAGTAGACAACGAGAGTAAGTCAATCACTGTCAACGGTCCGCCATGGGATCATCTGACAATTAGGACGCTTATAGAGAAATTGGATGGAAGTGCTCGCAATTTGAAAGTCCTCCGTCTGCGACAGCGCAGAGCCGATCAAGTGGCCGTTACAGTCGAGCAATTGATGGTGGGCCCCAAAGATGACAAAAAAAAGAATCGCTATTCGTATTGGGGATACGGTGGAAATAATGAAGATGATAAGAAGAAGGATCAATTTCGGGTGCAAGCGGACTTGGAACGGAACTGGCTGATGTTGTGGTGTAACGAGCAGGAATTCAAACAAGTGACGGAGCTGTTGGAAGAGATGGGTGAAGTTTCCGCCACAAGTGCTGACAAGTCGGATACGCGTGTGGTGGGCAATATTTCAGAGGAGGATCGGGGAGCCTTCTTGAAAAAACTTCAGGAGATGTATCGTGAAATTGCGCCAAATGAGTTGATTATCGAAGCAGCAGCCGATTCACCGTCGGTGAAACCGCTGCCAGAACCGAAGGAGTCGTCGGGACAGCCGCCTGTGGTCCCGCCACAACATTCCCCCGTAACTCCCAACGCACGCAAGTCGAATAGTCAACTGGGGCTGGGGCGCACCATGTTGCAACTCGATCCTGCAGATGCCCGTTCCACGGGGAATGACGATACGTTGGCCCTGGCAGACGAAGAAGACCGCTTATTCGTCCCGTCGTCGGATGATGCGCACGATTTGGGGCAGGAAGAGTCTGCGGAAAGTAAGGCACCAGGGGACCAATTCAATCGACCGCCAGCAGACGATCGCTCGCCCGCCCCGGTGCGCGTTCGTGTGGGAGCGGACGGCGAGCTTGTTTTTCAATCCGACGATCCGCGGGCGCTGATCGTGTTGGACGACCTCGTGAACCGTATGTTACCTCCCCCCAAGGACTACGAGACTTTTCACCTAAAGCATGCTGTGGCCCTTTACGTGAAATGGAACCTGGAGGACTATTTCAAGGAAGACGAGAAAGACAAGAACGACGATCTTCCTTGGTGGATGCGGGACTACGATGATAGCTCGGACGATGAGAAGCCCTTGGGATTGGCCGAACAGCGGGAGCTTCGCTTCATTTCAGATTCCGACACGAATTCCATTGTTGTGCGAAATGCCACTTCATCGCAAATGGCGATCATCAGAGATCTGATTCAAATGTACGATATTGAAGTCCCTGTGAACATTCAAACTATGCGTTATACCGAAGTGATCAGTCTCAAATACACTCGCGCTGTGGATGTAGCAGAGACGCTGAAGGAGACGTATCGAGATCTCCTCAGCGGGAACGATAAAGCTTTTCAGCAGCCGCAGCAATCACAAGGGGCGTCGGAGGAAGGGGGGCAGGTGCGACGGAATAACAATAGTGGCTCGGTCATGCGGAGCGATAGCGATCGGGAAGAGACGCGTAATGAGAATGGTCCACGCGTTACGTATAAGGGAAAGCTATCGATCGGCGTCGATAAGCTTACGAATGTCTTAATCATTTCCGCAGAAGGCGAAGTTCTGATGAAGATCGTTAAGGCCATGATTGATAAACTCGATCAAGCGGCCAAGCCGCTGGATGACATTCGTGTGCATTCGATCAGGAACCTTCCAGGTGGTGCCCAGGTACGCTCAACGCTGTTACGGTTATTCGGAAATCCTGATACGGGCAGTGCCTTGCCGAACACGCCCGCTGGCGACAAAAAGAGTAATCCCGGCGGTTCCGAAAGTTGAGCATCGACTCCCCCGCGAACGAACTCACGCAATGGGGCCGAGTCGGTTGCTTCCCCTTGATCGTCGCGTCTCGTTGATCGTCACGTCTCATTGATCGTCACGTCTCATTGATCGTCAGTGCCCTCGGCCTACCAGGCCTCGTGCTCCTCAACCCATCCGACGTCCGGCCGTATCGGCGGTGGGGCGGAGGGCTTCGTGCTGGGAGCAATCCGTTCGTCACCTGCAAGGGATTCAAGCGGATTCATCAAAACTTCACGCAGGATTTTTGTGTTGCTCATATTCCGTGGCAATATTGGTGCAGGTTAAGGAGCACTTTCATTCCTGTTGCACGAAAGGATCGGGTCATGCTTGTTCTATCACGGAAGTCTGGGGAAAGTTTGGTTGTGGATGACAACATTCGGGTAACGATTCTCGAAATTTGCGGCGATCGCGTCCGGGTGGGAATCGAGGCCCCGCGCGAGGTGCCCGTTCATCGGCACGAAGTACATCGTGCCATGCTAGAAAGAAGCGTCTGGCGAAAGAAGCTCGCCGCCAAGAATTCCCTCACTGCCAAGGGTTTCTAGCAAGGGTTCCTAAAATCGTTGTGGCTCTCGGAGCATAGGGTTACTTGTCCGTTGGAACCGTCTATGATAGCCTAGATTCCTTCCCGGGTCTTACCGCTAGAAGCAGTCCATGGACGCAAGCAAACATCCCGCTCCGAGCATTACTGCACCTCCCGATAAGGTATATAGCTCTGTAGTTCACGATGAACTGCGAGAAGAGAAGATTGTCCTATCGGTTGAGGATTATTGCCTTTGGTACGGAGCCAAACAGACTCTGTACGACGTGCGCATGCCGATCCCTGCGGGAAAAGTGACCGCACTGATCGGACCATCGGGTTGCGGGAAATCGACCTTGCTTCGCAGTATCAACCGCATGAACGACCTGATTGACTCGGTTCGTATATCAGGTGACATGAAATTGAACGGTGATTCAATTTTTTCGCCGATTGTCGACGTGATTCAACTGCGAAAGCGAATGGGGATGGTATTTCAGAAACCGAATCCATTTCCGATGAGTATCTTTGAGAATGTCGTTTATCCGCTCCGAATTGATGGCGAGCGTAATCGGGCTGTCTTAGCGGAAGTTTGTGAGCGGAGTCTGCGCGGGGCCGCTTTGTGGGACGAAGTGAAGGACCGACTTCAAGATAGTGGCTTGAGTCTTTCAGGTGGACAGCAGCAGCGTTTGTGCATTGCCAGAGCCATCTCTGGTGATCCAGAACTTCTGCTGTTGGACGAACCCTGTTCTGCGTTGGATCCGTTGGCTACAGGAAAGATCGAGGACCTCATCTACGAACTACGCGGTGAGTACTCGATTCTTATCGTGACGCATAACATGCAGCAGGCATCCAGGGTCAGCGATTACACGGCGTTCATGTATTTGGGTCGCTTGATCGAATACGGACCAAGTACGCGTATTTTTACGAACCCTCACGAGAAGCGGACCGAAGACTATGTTCGCGGTCGGTTTGGCTAGTTCGTGAGTCGATGAATCGCTCTTGGATGACCTGAAGGATTCGGTTGGCAACCAATTCTTTCGGACCGGTCGACTTCGCGAGGATCTCGCCTTGGGGGCCCAGAATCTCGACGGAATTCTGCAGGCTATCCATGGCGGAAGGTTCATTGAGGACAATCAGATCGCAGCATTTTTTTTCCAGTTTGGTAATGGCCCGAAAGTGATGGTCATCCGTTTCCAGGGCAAATCCTACAACCCATTGATGTTGTTTTTGACGTCCTAGCGTTGCGATGACATCCTCTGTTTCGATCAATTGCACGAGCCGTGGTTGGCCATTTTTCACCATTTTCGTCGGTTCCACCGACAGTGGTTGGTAATCGCAAGGAGCAGCTGCTCCAATCACGCCGTCGCACCGGGGGAATTCTTCCAAGCAGGTTTGCATCAGGTCGTCGGTGGTAACGACAGGAATGATTCGACACGCAGCCGGGTACAGGATCGAAACGGGGCCTGACACCACCGTCACTTCGTGTCCCCGGGCAAGGGCCGCTTGGGCCAGAGCGGCCCCCATGCGTCCACTCGACGCGTTGGATAGATAGCGCACCGGGTCCAGATACTGTCGGGTGGGACCGGAGGTGATCAAAATGCGCTGCATAGCGCCATTCTCGACCCCAGCGTCAACCTTTGTCAAGATGGAGCAGGCTTGGTCACATCGCCCGATCAAAATTCTAGCTGGCGAAAAGCTCGGAGCCCCGCTCGCAGTGGGATCCAGGTGGCGAAGCAGCCCACGGCGAGCGTGGCTGTGACACCAACAAGAAGTGCGAGCGGATGGCCGAGGTATTCTGACCAATTGCTATGGGCGTCGGTGGGGTCCTGAGCCTGTAAAAAATAATAGCCCGGCAACGCGGTCGCCGAGACCGTAAGCACGATAAAAATTGCGCTGAGGATGAGCGTTAGCGTGCCACCAAAGCCGGCTGTAATGCGGGCCGGTGACGATTCACGTAAGTTCGGCAAACGAGCTCCAATTCCGACAGAAAGTGCAGAGAGCCCGACGCAGAGGACGGCACACGTAAGCTGATGCATGCCGGCGATCAGGGGAAAGCGAGTGAAGACGCCCAAGATGATATCGCTCACCAAAACCAAAATAGCGCTCGGCGGCAAAGAAATCAAGATTGCAAAAAGGAACTTGCTCCACAGGATCGTGTCGCGATGCACAGGCAGCGTGCCAAGAATCCAGAACCTTCTACCCTCCATGCTGATCATGGGGAAAATAAAGCGTGTCGTGAATGTCGATAAAATCAGACCGATGGCCGCCAAATTGAGATACCCGACCATTCCCATCCAGGTATGAAAGGAATCATTATATTCGAAGCGAGGAATCGCAAAAAAGTACATCAACAATAACCCAGAAAAAACGAGGAACTGACCCCAGTGCAGCGGATCTCTGCGGAACATCCGTAGGTCCTTCAAGACAAGGATGCGCATGTGTCGTGGTAGTGGCCAAATCAGGATCTGGGCCAATTGATCGAGCAGATGCAAGGTAACCGGAAAGTTCAGTGGTTCTAACGTCGCTAACCGTAGGTACGACGAACGCAGGGTGATCGCTCCAACCCCTTGCACTACGTAGGGTGCGAATAATGCATGGGAGAACAGAACGCTAAAAAAGCCAAGGCCTTGATGCCAGGAGCTGTAGTTTTCTTCCGTCATGCGAGCTGGATGTGCCAATTCTAACAGCCCCATGCTAAGCCACCAGCTTGGAAGTACTTGGTACTCCGCAAATTTCAGTCGCGACATTACTTGCTGAACCCAAAATGGAGTGATTGTTTCCGGAACGCTCCAATTCCAAACCGAGTAAGCCCCATAGCCGATTGCGGCGATCGATCCACCGATGAATGCCGCGAGCAGGTACGAACGTATTTTGGGAAGTACTAGGGTTAACAAGAGGCAGAGGATCGCTCCCACGCTGGTGGGCAAACATACAAAACAAATTGCGAACGGCAGCACCATGGCAAAGTAATACCACGGTGCGCCGACGGTATGACCGTAGGCGAGCAATATCGGGCTACCCAACAGCAGAAATCCCCAGCATGCAACGAAGAGGGTCTCGTAGTATTTGTAAATCACTATCCGGCCGGCACTTGCCGGCGTCGTCAACAGAAATGCCGTTTCTGGGTTTCGAAACACCGTTGCATAGAAGATGATCAAGGCAGAAAGCGTAATCATAAACAGCAGCGAGAAGAAAAACACATTGAAGCCTGCCTGCACAAATTGGGCTTGCACGGCGACGTTCGCTATTGCCAAGTGGAGTAGTGCAAAGGCCTCATGAAACGTCAGGTATACCCCTAGCCAGAGGACAACCGTGAGTACCGCTAACAGGAGGGTACGCATGGGGGAGTGCCTGAGAGCACTAACGACGGTCGTTCGCACACAACGCTGCCGCAGGCGCCGAAATAGGTGCGATTCCTGTTCCGCACTAATTCTCCGAGCGCCAATTTTCTGAGCGCAATATTTTTGTGCGGTGATTCCTTTTGCGCCGATTCCGTTTTCGCTGATCATGTTTGCGAACTGACCAGGATGGGGTGAGACGGCCTACCGACCACGCAACGGCGCGAATGTCCGGAAGAACTCGCGCCCTTCGGGACTAGTGGTCGGTCAACTCAGCCAGTTCGCTACCGGGCTAGGAGCTTTAAGGTTGCCACTTGTTTGCGATAGTGTTCGGCCTTGCGGGTCATATGTGACCGGCCGGGAACACTATTTCGCGCTTGGGCTAGTCGGTCGTACTTTTCCATCAGTGCTTGCTTCACCACGATGAGTTTTTCGATTTGGCTGACGCGTGACATGATGTATTTTTTCCCTGGAGTCTTGTTTTCGTACGGAGATCGGCCATGCGCCGAGGGTGGAGTCGGGTGGACTGTAACCTGACACCCCCCAAGTATAGGCCGGCAGGGGGTGGGGTGTGAAGTGATGGGGACCGCCGAACGTCCGCCAGGATCAAAACTGAGCTGAAAGCGAGGGTCGGGGTGGTCACCGGTCGCCGCTAGCGATTGCTATTTTGGTCTCCGGTCGTGATGTGGCCGGAGATTTAGGACGCGCCAATCGCGATGGCAAAGGCTGTGGCATGTGTTCGGCAATGCGAAATGCTGATTTGCATATCGACGATGCCCAATTTTTCACAGGTTTCGCGTGCTCCGCCGGCGAGCGCGATGGTCGGCTTGCCGCCCACATGGTTACGAACTTCGACGTCGCGCCACGTAATACCACGGATCCAACCGGTGCCGAGTGCTTTGAGCACTGCTTCTTTGGCCGCCCAACGACCGGCATAATGTTGGGTGGAGGCTTTTCTCGCTCGGCAATACTCCATTTCGTAGTCCGTATAGACTCGATTGATGAATTGATCGCCGTGCCGTTCAATCATTTGAGCGATACGAAGGCACTCGATAATGTCGGTTCCAATGCCGATGACGCGCATGGCAGAAAATTCCTGGCGTTACGATTTTGGTGATAACGTACGAAGTCCGCATGCGTTTTTTACTCGTAGCAGAACTTCACTCGCCTTGGCGCGTGCGCGCGACGCCCCATCTTGCAAGATTTCGTGAACCTTTTGTGGTGCCGCCGCAATCTCGTTGCGGTGGGCACGCGCTTCGGCAAAATAATCGCCTGACAAATCGGCAATCGATTTTTTGATGTCGCCATACCCAAATCCACCGGCCCAATACCGGGCTGCCATGGCGTCTCGATCGGAATTTGACGCAAACAAAGAATAGAGTTGGAAGAGGTGGTCCGTGTCGGGGTCCTTGGGCTGCTCCATCGGCCGCGAATCGGTTTGAATACCCATAATTTCCTTGCGTTGGACTTTGGCATCGGCAAAAATATCGAGGGTGTTTCGGTAGCTCTTCGACATTTTCTGACCGTCGGTACCGGGCACCCTCGCGGCATCCGATACGAGCCGGGCCGTTGGCAAGAGAAGTGTCTCGCCATATTGGTGGTTGAAACTGCTCGCCAAGTCTCTTGTCACCTCAATATGTTGTACTTGGTCTTCTCCGACGGGTACGACATTCGAGTCGTACGCCAGGATGTCGGCAGCCATGAGAACCGGATAGGTAAAAAGTCCTACGCCGGGTTTTACGCCGCGGGCAACTTTGTCTTTATAGGCGTGGCATCGTTCGAGGAGGCCAAATGATGCGCCGGACATAAGGATCCAGCAGAGTTCGGATACTTCTGGGACATCGGACTGTAGGAATAATGTTGCTCGATTCGGGTCCAGTCCCAGCGCAAGTAGATCGATGGCTGCGTCCAATCCATTTTGCTGTAGTTGCGCCGCATCTCGGACCGTGGTCAAGGCGTGCAAATTGGCGATAAAATAGAGGGCATCTCCTTCGTGTTGTAGGGCAATATACTGACGTATGGCTCCGAAGTAATTTCCCCAATGGAACCTCCCAGTGGGTTGAATCCCAGACAGTACTCGCATCGTTGTCCTTTCGCACCCATTCCGGCGAACCCGGGCGTGCTTCGCCTCAGTCGATTGCTGGATGCTATTCTTTCTAAGGGCTTTACTGTAGCGTCCCAACAACTTCGGCTACGCTCCGCGCTCCCAAGTATCGTAACGCATTGGGCAAATCGTCCAAGATGCGCAGGGAGAGCGTCGGGTCGAGGAAATTTGCGGTGCCGATCTGCACCGCGGAAGCGCCTGTGACGAGAAACTCCATCACGTCGTCAATCGAAGCAATTCCTCCGATCCCGATCACGGGGATCGATACGGCTTTCGCTACTTGATAGACGCACCGTAGGGCGACCGGCTTTATTGCCGGGCCACTGAGCCCGCCGAGCACATTTCCCAGCATGGGCTTGCGTTTTCGCCAGTCAACAGCCATCGCCAGGAGTGTATTGATCACCGAAATGCCATCAGCGCCCGCATCTTCCGCCGCCCGGGCAATGTCGGCGATATTGGACACGTTGGGGGTTAGTTTCGCCATCAGGGGAAGTTGGGTCGCGGCACGAACCTGTTCGACAAGTCGCGAGCCTGTGTTCGGTTCGATTCCGAAGTCAACTCCGCCGGCGACGTTAGGACAGGATAAATTAAGTTCCAGAGCGGAGATTCCGGGCTCGCAACTGAGCCGTCGCGTCATTTGCACGTAGTCGTCAGGGGACGCGCCCGCAATGCTCACGATCAAAGGGCAGGCAAGTGGCAAGAAATGGGGCAGATGCTGGGTGAGAAAGCCGTCGATTCCGTCGTTGTCGAGCCCAATCGCATTGAGCATTCCCGCCGCCGTTTCCACGGTTCGCCAGGGGGAGTTGCCGGGGCGATGGAAGGGGGTGATCGTCTTGGGGATCATCCCGCCTAAACGTCCCACGTCCACCCAACGAGACATCTCTTGCGCATAACCAAACGTCCCCGAAGCAACGAGGATTGGGTTCGGCAGGGTCAGGCTACTGCCGATCTGCACCCGTAAATCGATCTCGTGGTCGCCGGCCATCTTCTACTCCCCTCCAGTGACACCCACTTTAGCCCGAAAGCTGCATGGCAGTCACCCGTGGGAATGGTCGCGAACTAGATCACGCCCCCGTGGGTCCGATACGGCGTATTATGGCTCGGCTGGTCCAGAAACCAGAACCGCTCCCACTCATCCATGATGTTACGCAGGTTTTCGGAGGTGAAAATAAGCTGCCGCGTACGACGCGCTGGGTCGCCCGAATACATGGGGATGAGACACCCCGTCTGTGCCGCTAGCATGGTCGCTAAGAGCGTACAGAGAATAATTCGTTGCATCTCGAAATCCCTCCTTGAATTCCAGCCCGTCGTCACTGTGATCCTACCGTAACCCTATCGCAACAAATCGCCCGATGGGGGTGGGCGCCGAATCAGATGCGAGTTTGCCGCTTCCGCCTGGGCCTTTAATCGGGCCTGTTTAGCAGATTCTAGTTCTCGCACTCGCTCTTCCATTTCCTTACCCGGCTTAAACGTCACCACGAATTTTTCGGGTACTTCCACCTTGGCACCCGTGCGTGGATTTCTTGCCTTTCGAGCAGCTCGCTTCTTGACCTCAAATACGCCAAAATTCCGCAACTCGATTCGGCCGTCCTCCACCAGCGTTTCGACTATGGCATTAAACGTCTTTTGCACAATCTCTTTAGTCTTGAGTTGCGTGAGTCCAATATCATCCGAGATAGTTTTGACAATCTCTTTCTTGGTCACGGCCGAGCTCCAAGAGAGCGGCAGACCTTTACGGTCGCCGGAACAGTGGGCTGAGTCCCCTCTAAGTCGAGCGGACAATCGCTCCAAGTGTAGGTGGCGTAAGCACTAGTGTCAAGATTCCGAGCGGAATCTGACCCCGACTGATTACGCGAGCCTGCTGCCTCTCAAAAAACTTCGGCATAACCGGTATCGTCGGAATGACCGGTAGAACTTCAATAATTCGAATAAAGGGATCAGTAGCCCGAGTTTCATCGAATTGCCGCCCACTTTACTGGAATGAACAACCCCCCCCACACCACCACACCAGCACCCCCCATGTGGGTGGTGGTTCGTGCCTGTTCGGGCGAAGCAGTTCCGGCACCGGTAAATTTTCGACCGGCTATCTAGAGGCGGAGTTTCGACCGTTGCTCGTCGATGTGTTCGATCGAGTGCAGTTTTCCTTTATCGCAGCCGGGGCAAACTTCCGCGGTTTGGGCCCAAGATTCTGGAGAGGCCAAGTTCGAGTCCCAAAACGGCCAAGTACGACACTGTCGGGGGCGGGCCTGGTACACGCCGCAGCCGCGGGTTTGGGGGTCAAGGAAAACACAGTCGCCATTTTCGTATTCCTTGAGACTCTTTCGGATGCCAATATCCCGCACGTATTGACGCTCGAACGCGGCGACGTCCATTTTGACGGTGGCGGCCAGATCGGCAATCTCTTGCTTGTTCACCCATACGAATCCTGGCGCACCCGTACAGCAATCGCCACATTGCGTACACTTAAAGCGTAACCCTTCGTGATACCAAGGTTTTTCGGAAGAAGATTGTTGCGACATGGCAGCGGATCCCAAATTGGCAAACGCGAAGGGTGGAAATGCAATGCCGAATTTAACAGTTCTGTTGTCATTACGGAAGGCACCCGGCGCAGCCACACTCTCCAAACCGGATGTCGTAGTTCCTGTTAGGCCGTCAACCGTCAGGATCTTCTAGCAGCTCCTGCAATCGTACTCGTAGGTCAGGCGAAAATCGATCAAGCCACGTCGCATCGATAAGTCCAATCGGAATCATATCAAGTAGGTGTACTTGGTCCTTTCTTTGGAATGAAGTCAGTTTCATCAAGGGTCAATCGCTCGAAAGGCAGGGTGCGAGCCTCTTCGATCCACTCAAATTCTTCAATACCTGGTACCGGCTCCGAATACTCATCGCGAACCTTCTTTCCAGTAAAGACAACATGCACGAAGTCCCGCAATTTTGCCTCTGGCCCGTCTAGGAATCTTGTGATTCCCTCTGATCGACGAGAGAGAAAGCCCACACTCACTCCGGGTGTCACTCCGTCTAGCGGAGTTTGAAATTTCCCTATGGTCCGCATGCGTGTGGCGATTTCGATGCGTTCGCCCGCATCGCGTAGCCCGTCATGATGTTGTGTCGTGCCGATTGGAGGTTTTTTTCATGGGTGCATCAATACCAAATTTCCCACGCCGTCACAGTCGTGGTTTTCGGGAAATTGTCGATGCGTTTCTTGGCGCTGAAGGCCTCCCGTTCGCTGAAGTTCTTTCGTGCGAACGCATCGAAGGCATTTTTCAAAAGCATGGCTGCTTGTTTTGTCTGCATGGGGTGGTCGTTTCTCTCGCAAGTCCGAGCAGATTGAACTGGAGGGGCTGGAGCCAGTAACTGAAGACGTGATCACCGTACACGACCTCCGCGCAACGATGCTGCATTTAATGGGTATCGATCACGAGCGATTGACGTTTAACCACGACGGAATCCAGCGCTGATTGACGGACGATCACACCTTACACTTATTGGGCTGGGATGTGAGTGACGTCCTCATTGGCCAGTGAGGCGTGCTTCAAATTCATCCGATCCCTGAACCCGGTGCCTCGACGCTCGCGCGATTGTCCACCTTGTTCGTACGACCAAAGCGCAAGCGATTTCCAGACCTTGCCGGACTCCACAAATCGCAAAATTTCTCGGCAGCGAATGGGTTGAGTGATTCGGCATAATCGAGTTGCAATTGATTGCAACGGATGAGTTGTATGGCGTCGTCCAAATCACGTGGACGATGTGGTGCCGTCATCCCGTTCGCGAGCTTTAATTCCAGCAGGGTCTTGAGTGCAATGTAAGGAATACCGTCGTCGGCCTTCGTCGCAACTTCTTCAGGGCAAACTTTTCGACCCACTCCAAATCCAAGTGCACCGCCTTAAATCGCTCCAAATCGTTAAGTCGAATGAGAATATCCACGTCTGCGGTAGTGCGTTGGTGCCCATGGGCATTGGCGGCCATGGCACCAGCAACTGCGAACGGATTCCCATTTGCCCCAACGTTTGGCAAGGACGCTGCAAGACTCAAGATCGTTCGTCGGCGAATGGAGACCAACTTCAACTTGGCTGCGTGTTAAGACTCGAGAGTTGTGGCTGCCGGCAGGATAACGCTGCCGGTATCCAGTGGATGACCCCAGTTTGGCGTCACTGCGTTTTAATCCGCTTTAGATACTGTTGGTACGCGGCCCCGATATCTACGGGCTGGCCTGACTCATCTGAATAGATATAGAACCCAAACCCCAGGCGGAACTTTTCGCCTTTCTTGACAGTCACGACGCTCTTCTCTCCTGCCTTCATTGCTTCACGTCCGAAGGGATTAGCGGCCACAAAACCGTAGTCGCGCGCGTGATACCAACTACGTCGGAAGTTCTGCGGGCTAGGCATAATCGCAATTCCTACATAGGTGGAGTCGACTAGCCCACTGTAGTCGAGCCAATCGGACTGTTTCCCCCATACTTGATCACCATCCTTGAGACCCTCGGCGTTGGTCATATGGCCTTTGCCAAACTTGACCGAGACCTGTGTGTTGATGCGCAGTCCAGCCCCTAGCTCTTCCTGATCGCCAAATGAAAAATCTGCCTTGTCAGACGAAAATAGGCTGTCATAGATCAGATACGTCCCCTTCCCATCGGGAATGATCGAGTACTTACAAAGTTCCTCGCATACGGCTTGTTTTCCGTCGTTCGACAGGTAACGATTCCGCACGGTAAACGTACCCTCTCCACGGCCGCCTTGAGGCTGTTCGACAAATTCTTCGTGCTGAACCTTTGCCTTGAGCCGCCAGGAGTCATGCCCGCTCATGTCCCCAAACGCAAGCCAAATGCCCGGATGATATGTGTCGTGGTCGACAGGGTCTTTATCCTGAATGGGCGGATGATTGCGTGTGGCCTGAATTCCTGACGGCGTCTTGACATTGGCAAAAAACGGGCGCGGCGTCTCCTCGCTTTGAAAAAAGTAATTTGCGAACGGTTTTTTGTCGACGACAATTTCGAGCTGGCCGGGGTGTAGTTTAAAGTCGACATCGTGCGACTGGCCGGAGACCCGATCTGCTTTTCCAATGAAGACCATTGCAGCAAACAGGACGAGCAACTGAAAAATTGAGTCATGGCGACGTGAATGCGGTAGCATGACCGAGGTCCTCATGAGGAAGTATGGGAAGCGGCGCTTGGGTAGGTTATCCTTCCGTCAAAGCTGGGTCAACGGGCCATTGACCGGACAATGAGGCGATGTACAGTTGATGCCTGGGATGCTTGCTTAGAAGGCAATCGCATTAGATCACTTATTTTCATGGCCCGGCAATGTGTAGTTGTTATCGAGGCGATCTATGGCCAAAGTGCTATTAGTTATTGGCGACGCTGCGGAAGTGATTGACACCATGGTGCCCCTCTATCGGTTGAGCGAGGATCACCAGGTGGTCAAAGCCGCTCCCGAGGTGCGCACCTACCACCTGGTCCAACACCACCATGATCCTGGTTGGGACGTAACGGTCGAAACGCCGGGATACGACCTGGATTCCGACATAGCGTTCCGTGACGTGAATCCCGACGAGTACGCAGCGCTGGTGCTTCCGGGCGGACGCGCGCCAGAATTCCTCCGCTATGACCAACATTTGATCGAGATCACGCGTCATTTTTTTGCGAAGCGGAAATTAGTAGCGTCGATTTGCCACGGGATAGAAATTTTGGCAGCGGCCGACGTCCTCCGCGGTAGACGCGTGACGACGATACCGCGATGTCGCCTCGACGCCGAGTTTTGCGGCGCGACCTATGTCGCTGAACCGTTAGTGATCGACGATCACCTCTATTGTTGCCGTTTCAAGCGCGAGTGCTCCGCTTGGATGAAAGCGTTCGCTTCAGCCCTCGACGCGGTCAAATAGCCAGCCACTCCTCCCTGGTCAGCCGGTCGGCCTTAGCGGCGGTTCTCGGCCCTTTCGCCGTTGGGCGATTGCGGCGGGTATTGATGTGGCTGCACTATAAGAGAATCCATGTAAGTCGTGAGTC
>JAQCHP010000120.1 GCA_027619595.1 Planctomycetota bacterium | reverse complement strand
TACGGACAGTTGAAGATCGAACGGTTTGTTGATCAGAATGGAGTTGACTTAGTTCCTCAATTTCAATTCTTGCCGGAGGACCCCCAGACAACATTTGTGCCATTTGCGACCATTCTGGCTGTTGCAGCGGATAGCGATTTTTCCAACGGATTGATTGCGGAAGGCAATAAACAACAACAACAAGATCGAAGCAGCGCAAAAGAAATCACTTGGTTCGTGCGCCCCAACCCCGATACGGCCTCCATTGCGCAGTTCAAAGGCACGATGAAAATCAAGACGGGAGGGGACCGACGTCGGATCTCATTGGCTAACGCCGGTACCGAAACTGGAATCGTAAGCCCCCCCGGCGAGACCGATAATGGGTTTACGATGGAACTTAAGCATCCCACTCCAAATTCGCTGGAGCTGCTCCTCACGGGAGACGTGGCAGCTATCATCAAGGTGGCCGTCCTTGATGTCGGTGGGATGAAGGCGGATACCGTCAGTTCCGCTGCTGCGACAAGTGGCGAGGGTACGACTCTGAACTGGACGTTTGCCAACGAAGTGCCCGCTGACATACAGGTCGTACTGGATCTGGCTGCGCAACTTCAGGAGGTTGAGGTCCCTTTCGACATTACCGAGGTTGCGCTGGACGACGCGCGGTGATTCAGGATAATGCGGACAGCCGACAGATGTTCCGAATCGAACGTCGGTTGTCAATATCCTGGCTATCCGCTGACTATTTGGTAACAGGCAATGTCGTTTGAAGCCCCAGGTTTTTCATGTCGGTCCATAGTGTTCCTTCGCCGGCGTAGATGAGTTTCAAATCGAGTGATTCAGGCAGTCCCTGGGCAAAGATCCACTCGTTGTAGGCATCTCCACTGCCAAACGCGTCCACGGCAAGTTGAAAACGCTGCGCTTTGGCCTCTTCAATCAATTGTTTACCCTTGTTTTCAGCCTCGCCCAGGGCCAAGGTGGCCTGTGCCTGGAGCGTTGCGGTTTCTTTCGCGATCGCGGCTACCAATCGACGGGTTTCTGCCGCAATTTCTCCTACCGTTTTGTCTCCCTCGGCAGTTTTTGCGGCAACCTTGCGTTCGGTATCGGCTTTGACACGCTGTGATTCTAGTTCCACGCGACGTTCGGCTTCACGTAGGTTGCCTTCCATCTTGGCGGATTCTTGTTCCTGTTGTCGGGTTAGCGTGAGTTCATCCGAGACGAATGCGGCCTGTTTGGGTTCGCGGATTTGACGTGGGATATAGATGTGACGCACCAAGCCGTATAGCAGTGTTAGCTGTTTGTCATGTAAAACAGTCGCTAGTTCTTCCTGAATGGCGGATTGAAAGCGTTCGCGGTCCGTTCCCACGAGGAGTTGCACTGCATTGTGCTTAGAACCATTATTGCGGCAGATCGATTCGACTTGTGGCCTAACAACCTTGTTTTCAACTTGGTCCACGTTGCCGAATGTAAGGATGGTATGGGGCGCTTGCTCGGGCATTACGCCCCAAATTGCCGTAAAGTCCATGTTGATCGTAAAGCCGTCGCTCGATGGAAAGCTGATTCCTTGCGAGGTATCCGCGATATAGGGTTCGCCAGCGTCATCGACCTTTTGCGTTCCGTCGTCCTCTTTCTCGTTGTCCACCGAAATTGTGCATTCGCGAAAGCCGACCTCAACAATGTCGATCTGTTGCTCGTAGTTGTTGACGAGGTAGATTCCTGGAGGAAGGACATTCGATTGGATGCCCGTTTTTCGGTTGAGATGCGGAATATCGGTGAGGTTGGTGACAACACCAACATATCCGGTGGGGACATCTATCCAACCACTGTATTTGTGTTGGCCACTAGATTCGTCGGTTATTGTTTCGACGATTTTTACAGTATACCCGTACGGGTTGACGCGGTAACGTCCAGGCCCGAGGGCTTGACGTAGAATTCCTTTTTGGGTCGTTTCTCCCAGCTTGCCATCGACGAGGAATTGTCCATCCGGCAGCGGACTACCGACGCGACAAGTGACGATTCCCACTTGCCCGGGCAGAATCTCCACGTCCTCTACCATGACTCTTTCATACCACAATGGGCAATAAAAGTGTCGTCCCGGGCCGCGCATTTCACGCTGGATACCAATCTCTCCCTCTTCCGACCAATAGCCGGGTTTGGCCATCTTGGCCCCAAACGTCCAGACGAGTGGTCCCTTGTAACGCAACTGCAAGCTGTTCCCGACGGGGACATAGATGCGATTGATGGTCCATTCTACGAAGATGCCGACCGTCACCGATACCAGAAGAGCGCTCAATAAGATTGCGCCGATTAGAGGTAGATACCCGCTTTTGGCTTGATCGCCGGAGGAGTTTTCCATCAATTTCATGTTTGAATCCCTACGTTGAAGAAATTACTTGTTGCGAGGCCGCTGGGCGACAGGCTACTTTCAGCTTGTTGGCTTCCCGGTTGCTTAGGGCTCATTGGAATTTTGGGCGGGGGTGGCTTGATTGAGTTGAGATGATGACGGAGCGGCAATCGCTTGCTCTACGCTGGTTGGCGTGGTGCTCGGTCCGGGGACCGCCGGGTTGTTAGTTGGATGGGGAATCGCAAATTGTTGAAAGATGGACATGAGAGGCGAGTCGGCCGCCGTATTGGTAACGATTTGACGAAAGCTTGGTGCAATTTTCTGGTACATGACGTACCGGGCGAAATTGTGTCCATTCCCTTGAAATGCTGCCACCGAGCGCCGCCAACCGGCCGCTGAAGCTTCGTTTTCAAAATGGACGACGCCCGCTTCGGCTTGCTTGTTTGCCAACATGGCGGCAGCGCGGTCTTTGGTCGCATCTAAGTCTCGCTTTGCCACAGCCAGATTCTCTTTGGCTTTCGTGATGGCAACCTCTTGCTCTTGGCTGGCTTTGACGACCTTCTGGACGATTTGTTGTTCCGCACCGACCAACTGTTGTTTCTGTTCAATCAGCGCTCGTTCGATGGCCAATTTAGCCTCAGCGTCCTGCTGGAGTATCTCGCGATCAAACTGTCCCATCCTTTGACGAGCCACTTCTCGAGTTCTTACGGGGGTAGCGATGGCTTGCGGCGGATTGATCCGAGTTACCAGTGCTTGGACGACGTCAATCCCTTGTCGGGAACAGGTCTCACGAATAGCCTCCTGAAATGCGGCCTGAAAAGCTACACGCGTTTTTCCTTCAATGAATTCTCGCCCCGATGAATTGGAGCCTTGCAATCGGCAAAAGGACCGTGCGTTTGGCATGATCACTTTCCGGACGATTTCATCATCGACGCTGGTCGAAGTGTCGTCGTCATTGTTAATTTCGTTGTATATGACATAGACCTCGGAGGCCATTTCGGGCTTGACGCGAAACTCAATGATGCCGTCTAAACTAACCCAAAATCCATCGCGACTTGGGAATCCCATCTCCTTGTTGTCGCCGAGATTGAATCGTTGTGAACGACAGTCGACCGCGTTGATACGGTACATGTAGGGATTCAAGTAATAGGTGCCCGGTTCTAAGGCCTCCTTTTGTACTCCGCGAAAGTTAGGCTCCACTAAAAGCACGTTCGGATTCTCTGGCATGGGACCTGCGAGGTTGGTTACGACGCCCCGGAATCCAGCCGGAATGGTCACCGGGTCGTGGAGTTCGACCACTTCGACATAATCAGTCCGGGGGCGGTCTTCTTCATATCCCTTGACCATTGCGTTGATTGGATAACGACCTGCGTTCAACGTCTCTGCAACAATTCCTTTTTGGCGATCTGCATTCGCTCCCGACTTGTCGGTGACAAATTGTCCGTACGGGAGATCTTCGCCGACCAAGCGGATACGCACACCCATCTTTCCTTGCGGAATTTCTACCATCGGATAGACGTGCCATTCCCAGGTGTACGGGTTATAAAAATAGCGACCTTCGGTCAATACTTGTGTCTGCAGCCCTTTGTGAGTTATGTCAGGTGCTGTCTCTAAATCGTTTGACAAATCAAGTCCAGTCCGCTTGATCAATACAGCGATCTTTCCAGACGGTACATCGATTCGGAATTGGTTGTAGAGGACGTAGCCAGCGGCGACTGTGCCGACCAATAGGACTGCTAAAGCGCCCGCTCCCAATTGCAACAACTGCTTCCAGTACTGTTCGAACAATGCTCGTTGCGACATGCGGTTCTATTCCCCCAAAGATTGTCAGCTCTGAGTCTCTACCGAGGACAGTACTTGGTAGGCAGCAGCGGACACGGCAAGCTATAAATTATATTAGGCCTAACTTCGCGGCCTGGGTCGCGGAATTGGAAAAAATCGCGGATTCCCCGTTTCCTCCCAAGGATACGTCGCCAAGGATACGTCGCGGATGTGGCCTATTTGCTTCAAAATGCGGGCTTTGAGGAAGATGCGGGATTAATTGCCACTTTAGATATGGTGTTATTTGTGGCCGCTATATCATCAAAGTCGTCCGTAGGTTGCGGCGATCTGCCGGCCGCCGATGGATCGGTTGGTGGGGTCATCCTGTTTGGACGGCGGCACGCATCGGGAAAGTTTGCCTGCTGGAATGAATAGTAAGACAATTGTTGGGGCGCTACTGCCAGTAATCGACGAAGGCCCCGCAGACTGACAAAGATCTCATCGTCCGGGATGCCTTGGCGCAGATTGCATTCGATGATTCGGCGCGGGTGAATTGGCACCGGACCTTGGCCATGTCCCCCGACGCATTCGGCCGGAAGGATGCCCCCAAAACATGCCTGTCCAGTTTTGCTTCTCCCCCGAAACATGCCTGTCTCGTTTTGGATTTCTAGTTTTGGAACGTGCAGCTGAGGGGGCGGGCTCGTGTTGGCCTGTGCGGCCTGGTATTCGGGAAAATTAGACGCCGTACTGGTTCGATGGCGTACTAGAACGCATAGGCGATTCTCCATTTCTTGAAATTTTTTTTCCTTTTTCTTGTTCGGTATTGTCTCGGACGGAGTCTTAGTGAGTGGGGAAGTACCCATACCAGGATTGGCCCATGCAGTCGGGGATGGGTACCTCCACTGCACACATCTGAGAAGTGAAGGAATCCGAATCGAGGGCCATGCGAAAGGAGAATTGGAATGCGGAGGAATATTGGAGTGTCAATCAAAGGGGTGTTGGGTTGTCAACGCGTCGTCCAGGAGGGGAACGGACGCAGGTTCGGTTTTACTCTGGTGGAACTTCTCATAGTCGTGGCCATTGTTGGCGTTCTCGTGGCGTTGATTCTTCCTGCCGTACAAGCGACGCGGGAAACGTCGCGGAGGACCCACTGCGTAAATAACTTGCGACAGATCGTCCTGGCCACGGCCAGCCACGAAAGTGCGCAGGGGGTTTTTCCCTCGGGAAGACGTATTCCCGACTGGGTGCAGGCGAACCGAGTTCAGAGCGCCTATACCAATTACTTATCGGTTGACCCCCGGTCTCACGGTTTTACGGGAGGCTATTCGGTACACGTCTGGTTGCTCCCGTATTTGGAAAACCAAGCAATTCACAGGGGTGTACGGTTTGATGTGCCGGTCGGCAAGCGAATGGCACTGAATGGTCAGCCATTACACGTCAACTATCAAGCCTATACCCAAGCCGAATCGCTGTTTCTTTGTCCTAGCGATACGATCGGAGGACGAAGTGAATCAGCCAACAACTACCGGTGCAATTTTGGCGGATCAACGCCCTACGGCGGTGCCATGGACACAACGCGCCAAGATGTGGTCCATGTGATCGATACTCAGGGAAATTCCGTGAAAGGAAATGGAGCGTTTTCGGCCGGCGCGGTGGGGCTTCCGGTGCGGGAGTTCGGTGATGGTCTGACACCGACCGCATTTTTTTCGGAACGAATCCGCGGGAGTGGTTCACAGAGTTCCCAGGTATTGCCGGGACCAAGAGACATCGTTAGTCGACCCGGAGGAAAAGCGTACACTTGGCCGTTTGACATTGAGGAATTTTATCGAGCCTGCGAAGGCCAAGTACAAAAAATCAGCCCGTTCAATTTTACGATGGCGGGTCGGTGGCCAGAAGGCTCCGATTGGTCCAACGGTTGGCCATTTGCCGGCTACGATGCCACGCAATATAACCATGTCGCTCCACCCAATTGGAAAGCATTGGATTGCGGAAACACAAGCGCCATTGCCGATACGCCCGGAGAGCACGCAATCATTGCCGCCCGCAGTGACCATCCTCAGGTCGTAAATGTCGCGTTCGGCGATGGTCATGTCGCATCGGTTCATGACGGTATTGATTTGTCGGTGTGGCGAGCCATGGGGACTCGAGCAGGAGGAGATCTCGCCGATGCACGCTGACACATCCTATCGTTTTCTCTCCTTCGCTGGCAAATTGGTCTGCGCGACTTTTTCGTTGCTCGGCTGCAGTGGACATTCCTTGTCAGCGAAGATCTCGCAATCCGAATCGGCCTATACGGAAGCTCTGAAGGCAATGGAAGAGCAGCGATTTGACGAAGCGGTGACATCGCTCAATTGGGCGCTCGCCAGCGGAAGTTTGTCGCCGGACTTGTGGGCGGACTCGTTGATTTCACGTGCGATCTGTCATGCGAGATGCGGTAACATCGATCTGGCACTCGACGATTTAGATCTGGCATCGGGAGAAGGAGCTCAGGATTCGATCTTGGTCGCGATGAGCTATGTGCTCGACAAGGCTGGGCAACATGAGCGAGCACAACAGGCATGGGAAGAAGCCCGGCGAATCAACCCCAATGCGCAACGGCGAAATTGAACTAAGCGGAAGCTACTGCTATCCGTGCGGCACTTATGATTTAGAAATAAACTGAAACCCGTTAGCGTGCAACGCGGTCGGTCGATGGTCGCAGGGTAACGGCCGTCGACCGACGACAGAGCAGGCCCTTCGACGTTGATATAAACCCACACTGGCGAAAGGCCGCCGCGTGCTCGCTCTCGATACTTATTTGGCCGTCAATCTTAGAAATTAGTAGCGGAGCACGTGGCTTGGTCCATTGCATGAGCGTCGTAGCCAGTTCTTCCATCCAGCCGTTCGGCGTCGTATCAGGACGAAAAATTAGTAATTGGTGGTGCGTCTTGCTGAGATATGCAGCCAATTCACCACGATCGAGTACCACGTGTGCCCCTGCAACTCGTTGTGGTCGACCATCACTTGCCGAGCGTTTAGGCCAAGGGAGCGCTGCACCATAGGGGTTCGCTGGGTCCAAGGCTGACAGTACCAACCACTGACAACGAGATGAATCGGAATCTTGGTCATTGTCTTGCTGTGGTTTTGCAGTGGAACTTAGTCTATCTTCGGCTCCCGACACCGCAAACTGAGCCGCGCCAAGCCCTTCGATGAAATACCCGCGCCGCAATCGACCCGATTCCTCTAAGTTTTTGTAGACACCATAGAGACCGGAAAAGCCACCAAGTACTTGTTCTTGAAGGACCCATTCACGCGTCACGACGCCATATCGCTGTGCCAATTGCAGCGATAATGCGACCTGACGTTTTGTATGCGAAACGGAGTGGAACGATTCGATCGGCAAGCAACGCCACCGTCCCTCCATGCCAGGTATTGAAGAGCGCGCCGTCTCTTGCCGCCGCGATCGAAAAGCCGTTCCGGCTGAATGGACCCTTGCTGGGTGTGGGACGTGTCGGCTCTGACTTCTCATGGGTGACAACGTGTCATTGCTGACCTCACCCGCACCTACCAAATCCATTAAAGCCAGTTTCACTTCCGGTCCAAAACGGCCACTTGCAGTGACCAACTCTTCGAAGAGGAGTGCGCCCCGGTCTTTGAGGCGTGCGGTGATTTCTGCACAGAGAGGATCCACATGCGACCGCTCCGGGCGATGCGCAAGAGCGGGAAACGAGTCGGTCAAGAAAAAGGCAACGCGGGCGTCCGACGCGCCAGGAAATCCATTGGCCTGCCAGATAACCTCGCCCGCGGCGCTCAGTTCGTCCAGCCAATGCGGTAGGAAATCGACGACGCGAGAAGGCATGACGTCGTGTTCCCAAACCGAGACCGGTAACCACAGGCCTTGTAACTGTTCGATCACATCGAGTACACCGTCGAGCCCCCGTCGCGGCTGAAGTACGTGCTGCCATGCTGGCAAGAATTGCCCCAATGCGGACTGTTTTACCGGCGCAATCTGTTGGCGAAGTTTTCTGAGCGACCGACGTTTCAGTTGCCGCATTACTTGTCGATCACACCACTCTCGCCCGAAACCGTTAGGCAAAAACTCGCCTTCCAGAACGGTTTGCGATTTCTCCAGCTGTTTTAACACACGCTCTACGGATGCAGGGGCCAAGCCGAGTCGGTCTGCAACGTCCACCGCGCGAAATGGTACGTGGGTACGCGCATAGCGGGACACGAGTTCTTCCAACGCATTAGAACACCGTTCAATAAAGGCCTCAGGGATCCCCGTCGGCAACGTCAGGCCCAACGCATCCCGATATCGCCCCGCATCCTCTACTGCAATCAACCGTGCATCTTGATGAATCGATACCAGGATGACCCGACGAGATTCCAGCAACTCCTGTAGCCAAGTGTCGATCAAGTCCGCACTTGAAGCTCCGCGCCGTTGAAGGATCTCGTCCTGAGTCAAGTCGCCCAAGTTGCGTAAGAGATCGTGGAGGTCGTCGGCGGATCGGATGCTTAGGTTTCCGGATTGTCTTTGCAACTCCAACGCGGTCGTGTCGAGCACACCCGGATCGATCAATTCGCGGATTTCACCGGCGCCCAGAATCTCACGCAATTGCGCGTAGTCGAGCGTAAGCGACTGCGCCTTTCTTTCAGCCAAGGGGGTATCGCCATTGTAGATGAAATTCCCTGAATAGCTGAACAGAAGCGATGCCGCGAAGGGGGATGGCGAGTCATTGTGTAATTGATGAATGTGGATCGCCCCGCATTCAATCTGCGAAAGCAGCTCCTGTAAGCTAGGCAGGTCAAAGACATCTCGCAGGCATTCTCGATAGGTTTCCAGCAGGATCGGAAACTGCGGATACTTAGCCGCGACGGCGAGTAGGTCCGCCGCCTTGCGACGCTGTAGCCACAGCGGGACACGTTTTCCGGGTTGCTGTCGAGGCAGTAACAATGCCCGCGCGGCGTTCTCGCGAAATCTCGCGGCAAACAGGGCCGTACTACCCAGCTCACGGGTAACGATCGTCTCAACTTCGTGACTGGCAGGAACCAAGACCGACATATCCGGGGCGCCAACCGTTTTTGGCACTCGAAGTAAGATGCCATCGTCGCTCCATGTGGAGTCAACATCGATTTGTAAGTCTGCTCGCAACCTCGCGGTTATTGCTGTTGTCCACGGCGCATTCACGCGAGCACCAAAGGGCGAAAGTATCGCTATGCGATAGTCGCCTACTTCGTCCAGGAAACTCTCGATGACGATTGTACGATCGCTTGGGACGTACTGAGTTGCCTCGCGCTGATCACTTAGATAGGCCAACAGGTTGTCGGCGGCCCGTGCGTCGAGTCCGTGTTTTGTAACGAGGCGGTGTTGCGCTTCCGTGACATGGACCGAAAGAAGCTCTCGCGTGAGTTTTCCAATGGCCTTTCCAAATTCGAACGGTCGGCCAGGGCTATCTCCTCGCCAAAAGGGCATTTTGGCGGGTTCGCCCGGAGCGGGGACCACCAGAACACGGTCTCGCGTAATGTCCGTCACGCGCCAGGAAGATGCCCCTAGAGTGAACACTTCGCCGGCGCGCGTTTCGAAAACCATTTCTTCATCCAATTCTCCTACTCGCATCGACTTTTCCCCGCCATTGTCGAGAAACACCCCATACAGTCCTCGGTCGGGGATCGTCCCGGCATTCAAAATGGCGGTCCGTTGGCTGGACTTGCGAGGGCTGAGGATGTTCGTAACGCGATCCCAATTGATCCGAGGTCGCAATTCTGCAAAATTTGTGGAGGGATAGCGTCCCGACATCAAATCCAAGACGCCGTAGTAAACATGAAGTGTTAAGTCACGAAAGGGTGCTGCACCACGCACGATCCGATAGATGGCGTCTGAGTGCTGCGGGCCACCGGCCACAATGGCGACGACTTGCTGGGCCAGCACATCCAATGGGTTGCGTGGATAATACGTGGACTCAACCTCACCCGACATCATTCGTGCGGCGGCCGCACTACAGGCGAGCAGGTCAGCGCGGAACTTGGGGAAAATCCGTCCCTCGGAGACACCTCCGACATGGTGACCGGAGCGGCCAATGCGCTGAATACCCGCCGCTACGGTGGGGGGGCTTTCGATCTGAATCACCAAATCGATCGAACCCATGTCAATTCCCAGCTCTAACGACGAAGTCGCCACAATGGCCGGAAGTTCGCCTAACTTGAGGCTGCTTTCTATGCCTAAACGAACATCTTTGGCCAGCGAACCATGATGAGCCCTAGCGATGTCTGCTTTCGCACTTTCGTTAATCGACTGAGCGACGCGTTCCGCTAAACGTCGGCTGTTAACAAAAACCAACGTCGTTCGGTGCGAGCGAATTAATTCGACTAGGCGCGGATAGATAGCCGGCCAAATCGATGGTACTGCTATCGCACCTGGAGTCGCGAAAGACTCTGCTGACTGTTCGCTGAGCCGAGCCATATCTTCCACGGGGACCTCGACCGTCAATTGCAGAGCTCGCCGCCGTCCCGCTTCGATGATAGCAACGGCGCGAGGCTGCGGTGCGGAACGTGGGTTAGCGTTGGCGGAAAAACCGCCGAGCAGTCGAGCCACCTCTTCCAGTGGCTGTTGCGTGGCCGAGAGGCCAATCCGTTGCACCGGGTTACCGTGATTCTGCTGTACCCAATCCTCCAATCGCTCCAAGGTTGTGAAAAGATGGGCTCCCCGCTTCGTTGCCGCCATGGCATGAATTTCGTCGACAATCACGCACTCGACATGGCGTAAAATATTGCGCCCTGATGACGTCAAAAGAAGGTACAGCGATTCTGGAGTCGTAATCAGGATGTCGGGCGGACGCCTCAGCATGCGTTGGCGATCGCCCGGTGGCGTATCACCAGTACGCACCGCGATCAGGGGATTGTGGTGGTCCACGCCCATGCGTTCGGCCACCTGGCGAATCCCCTGCAAGGGCACGCGAAGATTACGTTCAATATCGACGCCCAACGCTTTCAACGGAGAAATATAGAGTGTTTTCACGCCCGGTCGTGGCGTCACTACGGGCTGTGGAAACATCAATCGATTGATCGCGACCAGAAACGCCGCTAAGGTCTTTCCGGATCCCGTCGGGGCGAGCAAAAGGGTGTGTTGATTCGACGTAATCGCCGGCCACGCCCCTTTTTGTGCATCGGTTGCTTCACCGAATACGTCACCGAACCAGTTCTGCACTACGGTATGGAAATGCTCGAGCCCGGACGTATTGCGTGAGCTTGCCATAGTACCGAAACAGAAGAACACAGTGCGGTTCGAAGATCGTTACTAGCTATTCATCCGACGGAACGAGCCAAATGTTGCGGTAGCGAACAGGGTTACCGTGTTGTTGCAAGAGGATCGTTCCCCGATTCCCTTCCAGAGGCTTGTTTTCTTTGTCGCCGGGTTCGATGGGTGGCAAGACAAATCGATCATGAACGAGCACCCCATTGTGCACGACGGTAATCATGGCGGGGGCAAGTCTCTTTCCGGCGGCGTCAAATTTCGCTGCGGCATAGTCGATATCGTAGGTTTGCCAAGTGAGGGGCGGAAAGCACATGTTGACCATCGGTTTCGCAACTTCGTGGATGCCTGCGCATCTGCCAAAGTCCGATAGACGTTCAAATTTGCGGTTCTCTGTGTTCCAGCCAAAGGAGTCAATAACCTGCACTTCCCAATTGCTCATAAAGTAGACTCCGCTGTTCCCGCGGCTCATCCCCTGCCCCGTCGGCATGAACGGTGTGCGGAATTCGAGATGGAGGTGGAGACTGCCAAATTGCCGCTTCGTTTCGGTGCCCACATTCAACAGACGATCCTCGATAATCTTGCCATCTTTCCACTCGTCGGTATTCGTGCCGTCAAACAAGACAATGGCATTCTGCGGCGGGCGTGCTCCTAATGTGGGCGATTCGCGGGATATACGGTGGAGAACAAATTCAGGACTCGAAACGCGATTGCGAAACATTTCCGCCGTGCCACGGAACTCCCCGTCGCGGATCGTGCCCGTTAGATTCGGATTTTCGAACATCAACTTCTCGCCAAAAATTCCCACAATCTTGGTGACATCCTCCGTTCGTTGACCCTTGAAATGAAAGCGAACCTTTTCATTCCAGCCTGCGCCGGGAAGGCCGCCATCGTAAAGGATGCCTTCGAACTTTCCCTCACCAAGAGCGATAACTTGCGCAGCAATCGGTCTTGCGTCCGGGGCTTGGCCGACCTTGCCAACGTACTCTCCCTGTACCAGATAGTCGGCACCGGCGGTAGCCACGTCAGTAAAGGCAGGAAGAGTCTCTTTGGCCGTGATAGGGCTGACAACGCTCGTGAATAATAGACAGCATAGAAAGCGTGACAACGAAATTGGTGTGCTTGGAGTGTTGAGCATAGTAGATTCCTTGCCGTGTTGATTTTGATACGGGATACGCCGAGGATACCACGGTCGAGCTACCTCGTCAATTTGACCCATCGCCGCAGTTGTGGCTTGGTGCCTGATGGCGGTTGTGTGTGGTAGACTGTGCCCCAGCGGTACGAACGACGCGACGTCTCGTGCACGACCAGATCTTGTCAACTGAGAATTTCTCATCGAATTGGAACGTGAAAAACATGGGCAAACCAATACACCTGTTTCTGTTGGTGTTGATCGGTGCGACAATGTGCGGCGCTGATGAGCCAACACCGATGTCGTCCGAGCAACGTGCCGTTTGGCAGTCTCGTGTAGAAGAGATGCGGGCGGCTATGGCGCACCTCACAGGAAACGATGCCCCAAATGCGACCGTTTTTCTGAAGGGAATCGAATGGGCATTGCACTACGGAACTGCATTTTCAGACGCAGACCTGCAAACACTCGATTGGGCGTATATAGAAGGATTGGCGAGAACGTCGGCCATGGACGCCCGTCCGACAGGCTTGGACTTGGGGAAAGGGTCTGTTCCGCGTGCGTATCAGTCGCAGGTAGATCATTCCATTCAGCCGTACGGAGTGATTATTCCCGAACACTACGACCCGAAGATTCCAATGCGACTTGACGTCGTTTTGCATGGCAGTACCCGTCCGGTCCCCATGACCGAATTGAATTTCCTAAAGAAGTTTAAGGCAGAGGCTTCCACGACTTCTCCCAATCCGGGTACGACGAACAAGCCCCCACCATTTTTAGAGTTGCACCCTTTAGGCCGGGTGGAGAACTGTTATCGGTTTGCTGGAGAGACCGATGTCTTCGAAGCAATTGAAGACGTTTGCCGCCACTACGCAGTGGATCGGCGGCGGATTGTTTTGCGAGGTATGTCGATGGGGGCGTCTGGTACTTGGCATCTCGGTCTCAAACACCCTGATCGTTTTGTCGCTTTGGGGCCCTATTGTGGCTACGTTGACACACACCGGTTCTCAGCGACCCCCTATCCAAATTTTGTAAAAGTCGGAGTTCTTCCCCAGCATCAAGAAGCGGGACTGCATATGTTGGATTCGGTAGACTATGCTGCCAACGCTCGGATGGTCCCCGCAATTGCGTGTATGGGTGATAAGGATCCCTTTTTTGATGCGCATGTCATCATGGGGGAAGCGATGGCCCGAGAAGGTATAGTCATGGTAAATCTGATTTCCCGAGGAACTGCCCATCAGGTCGACCCGGTGGTGCATGCAGAACAGATGCGCAGAATTACGGAGATTTCTGACGTAGGTCGACCGACTGCGCCGGCGGAAATTCATTTCACAACCTGGACGCTTAAATACTCCAAGTGCTACTGGGTGCAGGTCTTGGGCCTGGCAAAACATTACGAACGGGCTGATATCGTGGCACAATCCATCGGCGATCGGGTTGCCATGAAGACTTTAAAGAACATCGCCCGTTTTGCAATCAATGCGGCTGAATTGCCTAGTCGACTTAAGTTCATAGAAATCGGCAACCAGATTCTGGATGTGTCAAGGGAAAATGGTAGTCAAATTGTGGTTGAGTTGCACGACGGTGTGTGGCGTGTTGCAGTTCAAGACAACACCACGACTGGACGAGGAAAAGTGCCGGGCGTGCAAGGGCCCATCGATGACGCCTTCACTTCGCCGTTTTTGTGTGTCCGAGGCACCAAAACGCCGCAGCATCCGCTGGCCCATCAATATGCAATGGCAAGCCTAGAAAGATTTGCGGCCGACTGGCACCTCTACTTTCGCGGCGAACTGCCCATCAAAGACGATCGTGACGTGACAGCCGGCGATGTAATGACAAAAAATCTGATTCTATTTGGTGATCCGGGTAGCAATCACTGGATAGCAGATGCCTTGCCGCATCTGCCGATTCA